>NZ_JBSWXK010000004.1:0-282128 GCF_056160565.1 Neptunomonas sp. ABH4_499
TTCCTGTTACCGCTCGACTTGCATGTGTTAGGCCTGCCGCCAGCGTTCAATCTGAGCCATGATCAAACTCTTCAGTTAAAAGTTTTTGATGCTCAACTTCCGAAGATGCTGTCATCTAAATCTGCTCAGGCTCGCTAACTTCATTACTTCATAAAACGTATGTTTCAATGAATTCACTTGGTTGCTTACCTGAATAAAGCTTTGTAGCTCTATCCCGACAAGCGCCCACACGAATTATCTGACCAATCTGTTAAAGAGCGCTGAACTTGACTAACTTCTTGAACCGCTTGGCGTTTCGTTGTCCCGTTCAGTGAGGGCGTATTATAGAGAGGTTATTCTGGCGGTCAACAACTATTTTCAAATATTTTAAACTTTTTTCATTCCGGCTTAATCGATGTGTTGAATGTCGATCAGCTCAACTGAACACCCATCTATCGACTCGCTAAAAAAGCTACCTGCAAACCGTCTAAATCGATCCGGTCCATCGGTTACAAAGAAGCGTAAAGAACCTGCTTCTTCATGACCTCTACTCAAAGCCCTTTCACTCAGAAGTCGCTCAACCCACTGAGCGGTCATGAGTGCAGAATCAACCAAAGTCACACTCTGGCCCAGTACGTTTTGGATCGCACCTTTTAATACTGGGAAATGAGTGCAACCCAACACCAAAGTATCTAGGGATTCATATAAAGGATTTTCAAGCGTTGCGGTTATCGGCTTAAGGCATTCAGCCACAATGGATTCAACCAAGCTTCCTTCATGCCATCCCTCTTCAGCTAGCGCTACAAAAAGCGAACAAGGCAAAGCGGAAACCATCGCTTCTGGGTTTAATTCAAGGATGGCTCTGTGATAAGCCTGATTATTGACGGTACCCTCAGTTGCGATCACACCGATGCGGCCTGTTTGAGAAGCCTTACAACTGGCAATGGCCCCGGGTTCGATGACACCAACAATAGGAATATCGGGAAATTGTGTTTGAAGATGCTCGATGGCGTACGCGGATGCCGTATTACAGGCAATCACGATCATCTTAACATCGTGCTTTAGCAACGCTTTGGTTGCTTGTAAGGCATATCGCTGAACAGAAACTGCTGACTTGGTACCGTAAGGGACACGAGCCGTGTCCCCAAGATACACGAGGTTTTCGCAAGGTAGCTGCTTACGGATTGCATTCAGAACCGTAAGCCCGCCTACCCCAGAATCAAATACACCTATGGCCTTTTGACTTGCCATAGACGAACTCATTTCTTACGCGCTTTTTTGTTTTCTTGCTTTTTCAATGTACGAATATGACGCTGCTGGCGCTCTTTCTTCGCTTTTTGGCGAGGTGTAAGCGTATTGCGCTTATTCGCAAATGGGTTATCACTGGTTTTAAATTCAAATCGCACAGGCGTACCGCGAATTTTAAGCACTTTAGTAAACTTGTTCTGCAGGTATCGCTTATACGAGATCGGTAGCTGATCCGTTTGGTTACCGTGAATTACGATAATCGGCGGATTAGAGCCCCCTTGGTGCGCATAACGCAACTTGATTCGACGACCTGCGACTTGCGGTGGCTGGTGATCTGCCACGATATCCTCGAGCAAACGGGTCAACTTAGGTGTCGGCCACTTAGCCATCGCGCATTGATATGCCTCATCAACGGAGCCGTACATTTCACCGACACCACTACCATGTAACGCAGAGATAAAGTGGAATCGAGCAAAGCTTAAGAATTCAAGGCGACGCTGAATCTGCTCTTTCACACTGCTCTTTTGATCTTCGGTCATGCCGTCCCATTTATTCAATGCAACAACGACCGCACGACCTGTATCCAATACAAAGTTCAGCATGTGCAGGTCTTGGTCAGTTACACCTTGACGAGCATCGATCACAACAACAACGACATTTGCGTCTTTTATGGCCTGCAAGGTTTTAATGATCGAAAACTTCTCTATAGCCTCGGTCACATTTTTGCGTCGACGAACACCTGCGGTATCAATCAATGTGTATTCTTTACCATCACGCTCGTAAGGAATGTAGATACTGTCGCGTGTCGTACCGCTTTGATCGTAGACAACAACGCGATCTTCACCCAGCAGGCGGTTAACCAAAGTGGATTTACCCACATTGGGACGACCAACAATCGCAATCTTTGTGCTGTTATCTCTTTCTTTGTCCTCTTCGCTTTCGCCGAAGGGTTCAAGAACGTAATCAATTAAAGAGCGCACACCACGGTTATGGGCGGCCGCAATAGGAAGAGGATCGGTTAGCCCCAATGCGTAAAAGTCACCCATGGCCACATCGGGGTCCAGCCCATCGGTTTTATTTACAACCAGATGAATCTCTTTATTGGTTTTACGCAGGTAATGGGCGATCTGCTCATCAGCCGGGTTTAAACCAGCACGCCCATCGACAATAAACAGAACAACGTCCGCCTCTTCGATGGCCTGCAGTGACTGCCTGGCCATTTCGAAATCAAGTCCTTGTTCATCACCTGTGATACCGCCTGTATCAACAACGATGAATGGCTTGTCAGCGGAGCGTCCCTCTCCATACTTTCGATCACGTGTGACACCTGGCAAGTCAGCCACGAGCGCATCACGAGATTTAGTTAAGCGATTGAAGAGGGTCGATTTACCAACATTTGGCCGACCCACCAGTGCGATTACCGGTAACATTTTACTTCACCCAAAAACAAAAAGAGCGGCCACCTGCCATCAGGGGGCCGCATGATCACAAGTTACTGACTCACTTAAGTGTCAGTGCTAATAAGCGGCCTGAGTCAGTTAAAGCATAGACAACACCATCACTGACTTTCATATCGCCTGTAAGGCCTGAGTTTGTATCGTATCGTGCCACAAAGTGACCATCGATTTGAGACATCGCGTGAAGGTAACCTTCTTTATCCCCCACAATTACGGAGTTCCCAGATACGACAGGCGCCGTTAAACGACGGTATTCAAGCTGATTTTGACTCCATACACTGGCCGCAGAACGAGCATCAAATGCTTGCACATGGTCATTGGCTTCTGACAAGTAGATGTTGCCAAAATCAGCCGCTAAGCTTTTAAAGCTTGATACTTTTTTCTTCCAAACGGTTTGCGCATTGTAAGGGTTGATCGCAATTAACTCGCCTTGGAAAGACGGTACATAAATCACATTTTCAAAAAGCAAAGGACGACCATCAACATCGGTCATACGCTCAAGCTCTGAACGCCCTTCTGCTACGGATACATTTTGTTCCCACAAAACAGCGCCCGTATTGTTATCTAGCGCGACGAACTTACCGTTATCAAGACCTGCTAAGGTCACATCCAACGCTACTAACGGTGCACTGGTACCGCGCAGTGTTAAGCGAGGCATCTGGCTTTCATAGCGCCACACCTCTTGACCGGATTGGCCATTCAGCGCGACGATGACTCCGTTAATCTGCTGAACAACAACAATTTGGTTGTTTAACTGAGGCTCAGACACCACTTCGGAGCTTAAGGCATGTTGCCAAAGGATCTCACCGGTTGCCGCGCTTAAACAGTAAACATCACCTGATAAACCAACAACGACAACGCGATCTGCACCCGCACCTGTACCGGCCGTTAGAGCAACATCCAAATCGGTTTTCCAAAGAGACTTACCGGTGTTTTTATCAACCGCAACGACCAAGCCTTCACGATCAGCCGCAAAGACACGATCGTTTGTGATTGCAGGGGTCATTTGGTGATAAGCCTTACCAGGACCATCCCCCACCTGAGTACTCCATTTTACGACAAACTGCTTTTCAGCCGTAAAATCAACGAGTGGGTTCGGCTCGATCTCGTCAGAACCGCCCCAAAGACTGCATCCTGATAAAACGCTAGCGGTTAAACCGATCAACAAAGCTTTTTTCAACATGTGTATTAGCTCTCTTCAACCGCCAAATCATTGAGTTTAACATTAATCAACTGGGCATTTGCGTTCGCACCTAATGCATCAAGAGCCGCTTGATAAGCTGTGCGTGCTGCTACCTTATCACCCTGAGCAACTTGAATATCGCCTTTTAATTCCAGCGCTACCGCTTTGAAAGGCTCAGCAGTGACATCACCAACGGTAGTCAAAGCTTCATCGTACTTTTCAAGTGCCATAAGCAATTGTGCTTTACGCATCGTCGCTACGTTTTTCATCTCTGGAGAAAGCTCTTGAGCCAATACAGCATTCACCTCTGAAAGCGCTTGATCGTATTCTTTTTGATCAACATACACACGCGCCAGCATCAGTGCTGCTAAACGAGCGTACTCTGTACCTTCGTGCTCTGTCTTAAGCTCATTGGCCAAGTGAGTTGCGGTGGCTTTGTTATCATCCGATGGCTGTCGAACGTTCAGGGCAATCGCCTGAGTCAGGGTTTGATAAGCAACGGATGCCGCTTCTGCGTCGTTGAGTTGCTTTTGTTGCCATGCCTTCCAACCAAACACAGCAGCCAGCGCGATAGCGACGGTAGTCACCAGTGACGTACCATTGTTTTTCCACCAACTTTTAATCGCTTCTACCTGTTCTTCTTCTGTACGCAATTCAGCCACGTTTAACTCCTAACACATGCCATTTGGCACGCATAATACTCTGTAATGAATAAATTAAGAAAACTGCTTAGCAATGACCTGACCTAAGGACTCAAGTTCAACCGCCTGAGCCAGCTGATCTGTTTGACTCCACAGGTTGGCTTTTACGGCCCCATCGATCTCTTTCAAGATAACAATACAAGGCGCGCCAGATTGCTTCGCTTTTTGATTAATGTTTTTAAGACCACTGAAGTGACTGCGAACCCGCAGGTTTGGACACATTTGACGAATACGTTCAGCCGTAGCAAATACGGCCGTTTGTTCACGCTTTGAGTCAGCGGCAAGGTACACATCAAACGGTGTTTTAATATCACTTGGCACAGCATCTAGGGTTTCAAGTAATAAGATGAGTCGCTCTACACCCATCGCAAACCCAACGGCTGGCGTTGGCTTACCACCAAGTTGCTGCACTAAGCCATCGTAACGACCGCCAGCACAGACCGTGCCTTGAGCACCCAGTTTATCGGTTACCCATTCAAACACCGTTTTGCAATAGTAATCCAGACCACGTACCAGTTTCGGATTAATCTCGTAGGTTACGCCGGCCTCTTCTAACAACGAGGTTAGATGCGCAAAGTGCTCTTTAGACTCGTCATCGAGGTAATCACTTAATACAGGTGCATCACTCAGAATGGCTTGTGTACCGGCATCTTTGCTGTCCAGGATACGCAGAGGATTCGTGCTTAATCGACGTTTGCTATCCTCATCTAACGCATCAATGTGCTGTTCAAGATAAGCCGTTAGCGCCGTTTTATACGTTTGACGAGATTCATTACTGCCAAGGGAGTTCAGCTGCAGTGTCACCGAATCTAAGATACCCAGTGATTTCCACAACTGGGCCGACAGCAAGATCAATTCCGCATCGATCTCAGCAGAGGCCATGCCAAACGTTTCCACACCGATCTGATGGAATTGACGATAGCGGCCTTTTTGAGGTTTCTCATAACGGAACATTGGGCCTTGATACCAAAGGCGCTGTGTTTGATTAAACAGCAAACCATGCTCTTCACCGGCACGCACACAACCAGCCGTTCCCTCTGGACGAAGCGTTAAACTCTCACCGTTGCGGTCATCGAAGGTGTACATCTCTTTTTCAACGATATCCGTCACTTCACCGATGGATCGTTTGAACAGCTCTGTTTGCTCAACGATCGGCATACGAATTTCGGAATAACCAAAGGTCGCGACCGCGCCTTTCACTTTGCTTTCAAGGTATTGCCAAACTGGCGTGGCTTCCGGGAGGATGTCATTCATTCCGCGGATTGCTTTAACTTTCGCCAACGTCTTACTCTCTTGTGATTCGGTGTTAATAATTAGCGTACAGGCAGCGAGAACTTAGCCACATCGCGATTTGCAAACGGAGTCATATCCACAGCACTGCCGTTGTAAGTAATTTGGCTTACCGCAGAACGACGTCCAATGTTGACCGACAGCGGCTCTGCTCCACTGACCGAAATCGTATCGCCTGCACGTCGAATGTTGTTGAACAGGGTACGGCCATTTCGATCTTTTACCGTTACCCAACACTCATCAGTAAAGGCAATGTACAAACCGTTCGTGTTCACTGCCGTTTCTGTAGTCGATTCAACCTGTGGAGCAGCCTCATTCGGCTCGGCTTCTGCACTCGATTCTTCACTGCTCGATTGTGCCGTTTGCTCTATTGCAACGTCACCCGGCTGAGGAGCGTCTTGTTGAACACTGGATTCATCGACCGCATCTTCTTGCGACTCGTAAACAGGCTCCGCTTCGGATGCCTCTTCAGATTCAACCGGCTGTTGAGCTTCGTCTGTTGGTGCAGGGTCATTAAACTTCGGTAAAACAAGCGTATTACCGTCGGCCGTTTCTACCTCTAAGGGTGCATCTTGAGAGGCCGGTTTAGCATCGCTTAATCCATATTGCGTTTGCCACCACCACACAGTGGCCGCAATCAAACAGATCACAAACACCCAAACAGAGAACTTGATGATAGGATCGCCAAGCTTAACTTGTTGCTGAATCTTATCTACGGTTTGAATGGGTTTGGCTTTGGAGTCTTCTCGATACAGACGATCAAAAGCCGCGATCAGTTCGTTGCTGTCTATATTGAGGTATTTAGCGTAGGCACGAATGTAGCCCCGAGCGAAGACCAAGCTGGGTAGTTTTTCGAAAGCACCCTCTTCCATCCAACCAATGTAGCGAGGTGGTAGATGCAGCTCGTCTGCGACGGCTGTCTGAGAAAGGTGTTTAGCCTCACGCGCAATCACAAACCGTTCTCCGGGAAAACGATTGCTGTCTTGAACAACGCTTTCATCGGGCATACTACTCACCGGCTGGATTCCTTATAAAGTTGATACTCTTGTGAATCAGGATATAGGTTTTTCAGTAAAAGTGCATACGTGACCGCTTTTGAGGCGTCCGCATTAGCACGCGATAACTGAATCCCAACCCAGAGACTTTTTGCCGAATGATCTACTCGTTTATCCTCAACCAGTCTTTCAAACTCTTTGTAATAGCCTTCCGCTTTGGCCAAATCATTCACTTCTATATAAAGCTGCGCCAACTCCACTAGCGAGTATGGCCGACGACCACCGGTTTTCAGTGATCGATCAAATGCATCCAGGGCTTTAGCGTTCTCGCCTATTTGCTTATAGCAGCGCCCAAGGTTTTCGAATGCTCTTCCACGGCTGGTGTAGAACGGATCACTGGTTGCTTTTTCAAGCTCACCACACGCTTCACGGTATCGTTTTTGCGCGTATAAAAAAGCGCCATAGTTGTTATGAAACATGGCCGAATCACGATCCAACCGAATCGCATCTTTGTAGTATTGCTCCGCCAATTGCGTTTCATCCTCTAACTGGAAGATGAGTCCCAACGCATTGTAAGCAGGCGCGTAGTCTTTATCGATTTCTAGTGCGCGCTGTACTGACGCACGTGCGTTTGCCGTGTCTCTGGCTTGCAGGTATTGCAATCCCAAACGGGTATACGCCTCAAGAGCCGCATCGGAAGATACGTTTTTGCGATTATCTTGTGGGGTTGTCGCACACCCTGCGAGCCAAGTTAAACAAAGTACGAGGCAAGTAATTTGAAATCCTTTCACTGATGCCTCCTGTAATTACAAGGATTTAGCAAGTTCGGCAGAACTCTCTTGTACCACAGGAATGTACTTTTGACTACGTCGAGTACGATCTTCTACCTGACCTACCAATTGTCCACACGCGGCATCGATCTCATCACCACGGGTTCTACGAACCGTGGTTAAGATACCCCCTTTGAGCATCGCATCTTTAAATGTTTGGATGGCATTTTCCGATGGGCGGTCGTATCCCGAGTTAGGGAACGGGTTAAACGGAATCAAATTGAGCTTGCACGGCAAGGTCTTTAAGAGCTTAACCAGTTGCTTAGCATGGGTGATCTGATCATTAACGCCTGCCATCAAGGTGTACTCGATGGTGATTACACGGCGATCGTTAAGATCATCCAAATAGCGATGACATGCTGCAAACAGCTCTTTGATTGGGTAACGCTGGTTAATTGGCACCAAAACATCACGCAATTCATCATTTGGAGCGTGCAAAGAGATCGCCAAAGAGACGTCCGTCACCTCACGCAGTTTATCAATAGCCGGTACAACCCCTGCCGTACTGAGTGTGACACGACGCTTTGACAAGCCGTAAGCGTTGTCTTCCATCATCAAAATGATGGCACTGACAACGTTACTGAAATTCATAAGAGGCTCACCCATCCCCATCATAACCACGTTGGTTACACGGCGTGGGCCAGCAGGGTCCATAGGACCGAACGATTTAATCGCAATACGCACCTGACCAATGATTTCGGCGGCTGATAAGTTGCGGTTAAAGCCTTGTTTACCGGTAGAACAGAAACTGCAATCGAGCGAACAACCCGCTTGCGATGATACACACAAGGTGGCTCGATCCCCTTCTGGGATCAATACAGTTTCGACGGAGGATCCGCCATCCACACGGATAACCCATTTACGGGTCCCATCTTTGGAAATTTTTTGAGAAACAACTTCTGGCTCGCGAATTTCTGCCACTTCGTGGAGTTTTTCGCGCAGCGCTTTGCTGATGTTGGTCATTTCGTCAAAACTTTCGGCACCTTGCTGATGAATCCATTTCAGCACCTGTGTTGCACGAAATCGCTTTTCGCCCAATCCGGCGAAAAATTCCGTTAGTTCGTCTGGCGACAGACCTAGCAGGTTAGTTTTGGTATTTACAGCAGTCATGGTGGTTTTCCAAAGTTGGTTAACACGAAGGGCTAAGCCCCTCGTGTGATTCGGTTAACAATAAAAATTAACCGAAGAAGTAGGTGATTTCGCGCGCAGCAGATGTCGCAGAATCAGAACCGTGTACAGCGTTAGCGTCGATTGATTCAGCGAAATCACGACGAATAGTGCCTTCAGCCGCTTCTTTAGGGTTAGTAGCACCCATCAGTTCACGGTTTTTAGCGATTGCATCTTCACCTTCCAGAACCTGAACAACAACAGGGCCAGAAGTCATGAACGCAACCAGATCAGCGAAGAATGGACGCTCGCTGTGTTCAGCGTAGAAGCCTTCAGCGTCTTCTTTGCTCAGTTGCTTCATTTTCATTTCAACGACTTTCAAATCCGCTTTTTCAAAACGAGATACGATTTCGCCAATTACGTTTTTAGCAACTGCATCTGGTTTAATGATAGACAGTGTACGTTCGATAGCCATGCGATTTATCCTCTAGTAAGGCATTTCCGAAAAACGCGCAATTATACGCGAAGCCTGTTACAGGCCTCAACAATCGGAATAAGAAAAAGCCCGGATAACCGGGCTTGTCGTTATTAATCTAACTCTTCGATCCAAGCCATTTGAATGGCCTCAAGCACTTTCTCGCCACAGCGATCAGGATCGTCATCAAAATCGGGAAATCCATCACCTTTTGATAAAGATCGGGAAAGCTGATCGTGATCGGGTTAATGTCCGGGTAGGTCTCTGACAACTCAATGGCCAAATCATTCACATCGACCCACTTCATAACGACCTCCCCTAGAGATTAATGACGTTCCGAGACTTGATTCAACGTGTAGCGAGGAATTTCGACCGTCAGGTCTTCATCAGCGACAACGGCCTGACAGCTCAGACGCGACTCAGGCTCAAGCCCCCACGCTTTGTCCAGCATATCATCTTCAAGCTCGTCAGACTCGTCCATCGAATTAAAGCCTTCACGCACAATTACGTGGCAGGTTGTGCATGCACACGACTTTTCACACGCGTGCTCAATCTCAATACCGTTAGCTAATGCCGCATCACAAACCGTTACACCCGGCTCAACATCGATCACTTTACCTTCAGGGCACAAGTCTTCATGGGGAAGAAAAATAATTTGTGGCATTTATACGCCCTCTTCGATTTCTTGGATAGTATGGCCTTGTAAGGCTTTTTGAATATTGGCGTCCATTCGACGAGACGCAAACTCATCACTGGCTTGCGCAAGTACCTGTATGGCTTTTTCGACCTCGAAAGCGGACTCACTCTGATCTCGAACGCCTTGTAACGTGTCCACTTCAGCCATTAGGGCTTTTAATTCATCTTCGCTTAACAGTTGCGCGCCATCCACCACAATCGCCTGTCGCACTGACAGCAAAAGACGATCCGCTTCAACTTGCTGCTCTCGCAGTGCGCGTCGCTCTTTATCGCCTTCAGCCTCACTGAAGGAAGAAGTCAGCATTTGGGTGATTTGATCATCACTTAAGCCATAACTTGGCTTCACTTGAATGTGACTCTCAACACCTGTGGATAACTCTTTGGCCGACACACTTAATAGGCCATCCGCATCCACTTGGAACGTCACTCGAATTTTTGCTGCACCGGCCGCCATCGGCGGGATGCCACGAAGCTCAAAACGCGCCAAAGAGCGACAATCCTCAACCAGCTCGCGCTCGCCCTGCAAAATATGAATCGCCATGGCAGTTTGACCATCTTGATAGGTGGTAAACTCCTGAGCCATTGCAACTGGGATGGGCGTATTACGGTGGATGACTTTCTCAACCAAGCCACCCATTGTCTCTAGACCAAGTGAGAGCGGGATAACATCCAGCAGCAACATGTCCGAATCTGGCTTATTGCCCGCCAAGACATCCGCCTGGATAGCGGCACCAATCGCGACCACTCGGTCCGGGTCGATATCGGTATGCGGCTTTCGACCAATCAACTCTGCTACCTGATCTCGAACCAAGGGAACACGAGTCGAACCGCCGACCATAACGACATCATTAAGCTCATCCAACGACAATCCGGCATCTTTAATTACACGCTTACAGGTACGAAGTGTCTTTTTAACCAAGGACTCGATTAACGCATTAAATTGAGACTTAGAAACAGACACCTCAACGCTTTGACCGTCGTACTCGAACGAAGCAAGGACTTCATCTTGATCGGTCAATTGCTCTTTGACGTAACGTGCTTGCTCCATTAAAAGCCTAGATAACTCAGCGGTCATGGGTACGTTTGGCAGAGTCTGCTCCAATAGCCACTGCGCCAGCGCTTGGTCAAAGTCATCACCACCAAGAGCGGTATCACCACCTGTAGCTAATACCTCAAATACACCTTTATTCAGATGCAACACAGACACATCAAACGTACCGCCACCCAAGTCATAGACGAGGATTTTCGCTTCTTCTTTCTGATCCAAGCCATAAGCCACGGCCGCAGCGGTTGGCTCACTGAGCAAGCGAAGGACTTTAAGGCCGGCTAGGGTTGCCGCATCCTTAGTGGCTTGGCGCTGCGCATCATCGAAATAAGCCGGCACGGTGATGACCGCACCCACCAGATCGCCGCCTAATGATTCTTCAGCACGAGCAACCAAGTGCTTGAGTATGTCACTGGAAACTTCAACCGGGCTCTTAGCACCGGCTGCCGTCTTAATAAACGGCATACCACCTTGATCTGCTTCGAAATGATATGGGAGCACATCACCAAGAGATTTCACGTCGGAGACACCACGCCCCATCAAACGTTTAACAGAGACAATGGTATTGAATGGGTCAGCCGCCGCTTGCACTCTTGCTTCATGGCCAACGATGACCTCTTCTTGGGTATAACGCACCACCGATGGCAAAATATGACGACCATCAAGATCCGGTAAAGTTACCGCCTCACCACTTTTTACCGTGGCGACCAAAGAGTTCGTTGTACCCAGATCAATACCGACCGCAAGCTTATGCTGATGCGGCACAGAACTTTGACCTGGCTCTGCGATTTGCAGTAATGCCATAAAAGAAATCCGTTAGTCGAGTTCGTTGAGCAAGCGCTCAATCTCTTTGTGAAATTTGACAGCGAATTGCAGCTTGCGAACCAGCTTTTCGGCTTCAGTGAAATCAGCTTCTTCGCTCGACTGCAGAGCCGGCCATAGCAGAGCAAACTCATCGGCCAAAGACGTGACCGTTGCTTGAGCCTGCCCTTCAAGCTCCTCAAGAGCCTCTTCTGGATCGGAAGCCTCTTGTGCTTCTTCAAGCGCTTCGCGAAGCTCCATCTGTTCCATCAAAAACATGGGGTCCAGCTGAACACGGGATTCAGAAAGTGTATCAACACCTTGAAGTGACAACAGATATTGAGCTCGGCCCAAAGGCGACTTAAGTGAAGAATACGCTTCGTTTAGGTAAGCGGTATATTGCACAGCCATTCGCTGTTCGCGCTCAGATAGGTGAGCATAGCGGTCGGGGTGTAGCTCACGCTGCAATTCGCGGTAACGACGCGTGAGTTCGGTTTGATCAACCGTATAGGACAGAGGCAGCCCTAAAAATTCAAAATAATTTTGATGAATATCCATGGACTGCCACTCTTTGAAGATTAGACGTTGAAGCTTTCCCCACATCCGCATTCACTGCGAACATTAGGATTGTTGAACTTGAAGCCCTCGTTCAGTCCTTCCTTAACAAAGTCCAGCTCAGTGCCATCAAGGTACACCAGACTTTTAGGGTCAATAACGACATTGACCCCATCCATATCGTACACGTGGTCTTCTGGCTCTTTGCCATCAACAAACTCAAGCACGTAAGCCATACCCGAGCATCCTGACGTCCTGACACCCACACGAATACCAAAACCCGAGCCACGCTTATCTAAGTAACGTGAAACGTGCTGGACCGCCGCCGGAGTCATTGAAATCGCCATAATCTTACCTACCGTTATTCGTTAAACGCGATGATCGAGAACAAACTTACGCTTGTTTCTTTTTGTAATCATCGATCGCTGCTTTGATCGCATCTTCCGCCAGTACTGAACAGTGAATTTTCACCGGTGGCAGCGCCAGCTCTTCAGCGATCTGAGTGTTTTTAAGCTCAGCCGCTTGCTCCAAAGACATGCCTTTAACCCACTCGGTAATCAGCGAGCTAGATGCGATGGCCGAACCGCAGCCATAGGTCTTAAACTTCGCATCTTCAATGATGCCCTGCTCGTTAACCTTGATTTGAAGACGCATTACGTCACCACACGCTGGGGCGCCGACCATACCGGTACCAACAGACGCGTCTTTGTCGTCCATCTTGCCAACGTTACGTGGGTTTTCGTAGTGATCGATAACTTGATTGCTATAAGCCATGTTTATTACTCCTCAGTTGAGTGGCGGTTTTAGTGGTGAACCCACTCAACCTTGCTCAGATCCACACCGTCTTTGAACATATCCCACAGCGGTGATAACTCACGCAGCTTGTCGACCGCGTCTTTAATTTGGCTGACTGCGTAATCGATCTCTTCTCCGGTAGTAAAACGACCGAAAGAGAAACGGATCGAGCTGTGCGCCAACTCATCACTCAGACCCAGTGCACGCAGCACGTATGATGGCTCCAGTGACGCCGACGTACACGCAGACCCCGAAGAAACAGCCAGGTCTTTCAATGACATCAACAAGGACTCACCTTCAACGTACGCAAAGCTTACGTTCAGGTTCTGTACTACGCGCTGATCCAGCGAACCATTCACGTGTACCTCTTCAACATCCTTAAGGGCTTCCATCATTCGGTTACGCAAAGCAAGTGCGTGCTCAGCGTCTGCTTTCATATCTTCTTTCGCGATACGGAACGCTTCACCCATGCCTACGATTTGGTGAGTTGGCAAAGTACCAGAACGCATGCCACGCTCGTGACCACCGCCGTGCATTTGCGCTTCAAGGCGAACACGAGGCTTACGACGCACATACAAAGCGCCAATGCCTTTAGGGCCGTAAATTTTGTGCGCGCTGAACGACATCAGATCCACTTTGATAGAGGACAGGTCGATCTCAATTTTACCCGCGCTTTGTGCCGCATCGACGTGGAACAGCACGCCTTTAGAGCGTGTCAGCTCGCCAATCGCTGCGATGTCAGTAATCGTGCCAATTTCGTTATTTACATGCATCAAAGACACAAGAATGGTGTCATCGCGCATGGCCGCTTCAACCGATTCAATTGTGATCAAACCGTCTGTGTTCGGGTCAAGGTAAGTGACTTCAAAGCCTTCACGTTCAAGCTGACGGCATGTATCCAGTACCGCTTTGTGCTCGATTTTGGAAGTAATGATGTGCTTACCCTTTTTCTGGTAGAAGTGCGCCACACCTTTGATCGCGAGGTTGTCAGACTCGGTCGCACCGGACGTCCAGACGATTTCACGAGGGTCAGCGTTTACCAGATCCGCCACATTGCGACGAGCGGTCTCGACCGCCTCTTCAGCCTTCCAGCCAAACAGGTGGGAGCGGGACGCTGGGTTACCAAAATTACCATCCAATGTCAGACACGCCACCATCTTCTCTGCGACGCGTGGGTCAACAGGAGTCGTAGCAGAATAATCAAAATAGATGGGTAGTTTCATTTCTAAACTCCAGCAATAAATTAAACAGCCGCTTTATTAACGAGCGGCAAATCGCTTGCGGTCAGGAAGATCTGACCATTTTGGTGACGGCGATCTTGACGCCCTGCCACCTCTTTTACGTCGGAACGCTGAACCAGATCAGCTAACGAGATTTGACTTAAGAACAGGTGAATCTGATCGCTTAGATCGCACCACAAATGATGCGTTAAGCATGTCTCGCCGCTTTGGCAATCGCCTTGGCGATTACATCCAGTAGCATCAACAGATTCATTCACTGCATCGATCACCTGCGCCACGCTAATGGCCGCTTGTTCGTGCTTAAGCTGATAACCACCACCAGGACCACGAACGCTTTTCACCAGGTCGTTACGACGTAACTTGGCAAAGAGTTGTTCGAGATAGGACAGGGAGATGCCTTGGCGATCAGAGATATCCGCCAAGCTGATTGGCCCTTTTCCTTCATGCAATGCAAGATCCAGCATCGCTGTCACTGCATAGCGTCCTTTGGTCGTTAGCCTCATAGAAATAACCTGTTTTATCTCGTTAAGATGTCGATATTATCGCTATTCCGAGAAAAACGGTCAAGTATTTAACCAAGCAAAATAGTCAGGAATTAGCCAATCACGCGCCAAAGAGTACCACTTTTCGGCTCAAATTGCCCGCCCAAATCGGGCAAAAGCGGCCTATTCGCGGTTTTTACGGGAGATATGCGTCAAAATACCGCGCAATACGTTGACCTCAACTTTATCGGGAACAGCGCGTTGCAATAATCGTCGAAGCCGCGGCATCAATTGCCTTGGGTTGTCTGGGTCTAGAAACTCAACTTCAATCAACACTTTTTCTAAGTGCTCAAACATAAGCTCAAGTTCTTTTTGATCAGCAAGCTCGATATCCCAATCAACCCCCCACTTTGGAGCTTGAACCAGAGCTTCCTTACCTTTCAAAAACGCCATTCGACACTCATACGCCAACACTTGAACGGCTGCGGCGATATTCAGCGAGCTGAACGATTCATCCGATGGGATATGCACATGAAGATGACACAACTGGAGCTCCTCATTGGTTAAACCTCGGTCTTCGCGACCAAAGACGAGAGAGACCTTATGCTCTGGCTGCACTTTAGCGATCGTTCCAGCCATCTCATGAGGATCCATGATAGGCCACGGGATGTGACGACCTCGCGCACTGGTACCCATCACTAAGTGCGATTCAGCGATCGCCTCCTCTAACGTGGCCACGATTTTGGCGTTTTCGAGGATATCCGTCGCACCAGAGGCACGCGCATCCGCCTCAGGTGAAGGAAACGCCTTAGGCTCCACCAACACCAAACGGGATAACCCCATGTTTTTCATGGCCCGAGCCACCCCACCAATGTTGCCTGGGTGGGTGGTGTTCACCAGAACAATCTGAATATGCTCAAGATTCATAACATATACCCGCGAAAAATAAGCGTAATAGTTTAACAGAATGTGCCTTGGGTATTCTTTAGCCTTTGCAGCTTTTGTATAATGTGCGTTTTGTTACAGACCAGGCACAGATTCCCATGCAACCAATGCTTAACATTGCTCTTCGTGCAGCTCGTATGGCCGGAGAACAGATTGCTCGTGCAGCTGAACGACTCGACCTAATCCGAGCCGAAAACAACAGCGTCACGGACTTTCTAAACGAGACAGCCACCAAAGCTGAACAGACCATTGCTTATACTCTGCAGAAAGCGTATCCAACTCATAAGGTTGTGGGTGTGTACTCTGGTGATCATGCGCATACAGGCGCTGAATCTGCGGAAGTTGAGTGGAGCGTCGTCGCGATCGATAGCGCTAACAACTTTTTAGCAGGCCTCCCTGATTACGCCATCTGCTTGAGCGCAAGCCAAAAAGGACGCGTAGAACACGCAATCATCCTAAACCCAATCACGGGCGAAGAGTTTACGGCCAGCCGTGGACATGGCGCACAGCTGAATGGCAAACGCATGCGTGTTAGCACACAACGCGAGCTAGCGAAGTCCATTACAGCAACCAGCTACTTGAACACACCCAAAGAGCGCGGCTACGTAGGCGCTTTTACCAGCCTTCAAGCCCAAATCTTTGAAGCACAAGGCACCTTGCTAAACACGGGCTCACCTGCGCTGAATTTAGCCAACCTGGCCGCTGGCCGTGTGGATGGCTTCGTTCAAATCAATCTAGGCCGCGAAGTACTTGAAGCCGGCGCGCTTTTGGTACAAGAAGCCGGTGGTTTATTGGGCGATTTCAAAGGCGGTAACAACTTCCGTCAAACAGGCGATACCGTTGCGGCTAACCCAAAGCTGTTCAAAGCCTTGTTGCAATCCATGAAAGGCTTGGCTGGCTGAGTCTTCCAGCTAAACCAACCCACAAAAAAACCGGCCTAAGCCGGTTTTTTTTATACCCATTAAATCTTAGATTTCAAATGGGTGGCGCAAAACGATGGTCTCGTTGCGATCTGGACCTGTCGAAATAATATCGATAGGCGCTTCGATCAATGCTTCAAGACGCTTGATGTAGTTTTGAGCGTTCGCTGGTAACTCTTCCAGTGACTTCAAACCTACCGTTGATTCAGTCCAACCTGGGACCTCTTCATAGATAGGCTCAATCACTTCGTAGTCTTCACTGGCGGTTAACGATTCAACCGTATTACCCGCTTCATCTTTGTAGCCTACACAGATCTGAATGGTTTCAAGGCCATCCAATACATCCAGCTTGGTCAAGCAGATACCAGAAACAGAGTTGATCTGGATGGCATGCTTCAGAGCTACCGCATCAAACCAACCGCAACGACGCGCACGACCTGTGGTCGAACCAAACTCATGACCGCGCTCAGCCAAACGCTGACCAATGTCACAACCAAGCTCTGTTGGGAATGGACCGCCACCTACACGCGTTGTGTAAGCCTTGGTGATACCCAAAATGTAATCCAGATACAGAGGACCAAAACCGGAGCCTGTCGACGTACCGCCTGCCGTTGTGTTGGAAGAGGTTACGTATGGATAGGTACCGTGGTCGATGTCCAGCAAGGAGCCTTGAGCACCTTCAAACATGATGCTTTTGCCTTCTTTACGGAAAGCGTGAAGAATCGCTGTCACATCCGCCACCAATGGACGAAGCTCTTCACCCATTTTCAGCGCTTCAGCTAAGACTTCTTCAACATCCACTTCTTCTGCATTGTAGTAATGCTTAAGAGCGAAGTTATGGTATTTAACCACTTCACGCAGTTTGGTTTCAAAACGCGCAGGGTCCATCAAATCACCCAATCGCAAACCACGACGAGCAACCTTATCTTCGTAAGCAGGACCGATACCACGACCTGTCGTACCGATTTTAGCGTTACCGCGCGCCGCTTCACGGGCTTGGTCTAACGCGACATGGTAAGACAGAATCAAAGGACATGCCGGGCTTAGTTTCAGGCGCTCACGCACTGGAACACCCGCTTCTTCTAAGCCTTTGATCTCTTTCAACAGCGCTTCTGGTGAAAGCACTACGCCGTTACCGATCAAGCACAGAACGTTCTCACGCAAAATACCGGATGGGATCAGGTGCAAAACCGTCTTTTTGCCATCAATAACCAGTGTGTGTCCTGCGTTATGGCCGCCCTGAAAGCGAACAACCGCAGAAACTTCTTCCGTTAGCAAATCGACAATTTTACCTTTGCCTTCATCGCCCCATTGTGTACCTAAAACAACTACGTTCTTGCCCA
Organism: Neptunomonas sp. ABH4_499; assembly: GCF_056160565.1. Classification (NCBI taxonomy): domain Bacteria; kingdom Pseudomonadati; phylum Pseudomonadota; class Gammaproteobacteria; order Oceanospirillales; family Oceanospirillaceae; genus Neptunomonas; species Neptunomonas sp. ABH4_499. The sequence goes on from NZ_JBSWXK010000004.1 coordinate 18,089, forward strand.
TTGTTGTCTCTGAGTTAGTTACGTTAATCGACATGGAATCATTGAGCTTTTAACGCCCAACCCCCATTTTCTAAAACCAATTCGGCATCAACCGATACCGGCGTGTCGCCCGGTAATAATTGAACGACTCGATGCCCTTTACTGCGAAGATCCGCAATCGCCTTTAACAGCTCAGCATCATTACCCGCAGGTGCCGATACCACATTACGATCCGTTTCCACTGGCTTTGATAAAGCCGCCAGTGTTTTTAAGTCAGCACTGAAACCCGTTGCTGGGCGTGCTCGACCAAAATCTTTACCGATGGCGTCGTATCGACCACCTTTGGCAATCGCCTGCCCAAACACAGGGTTCAGTGCAGAGAACATAACGCCAGTATGGTAGTGATAACCACGCAGTTCACCCAGATCAAAATACAGATCAACCTCTGGGTAGCGCTCGGAAATGCCGCGCGCCAATGAAGACAGATACGTGATCGCTTCAAGTACATCCGGCAAATTTGCAAAGCGCGATTTTGCCGCGTCCAGCACCTCTAAACCGCCGTTTAGCGTTGGCAGGCTGGCCATCTGCTCTTTCAGCTCAACACTGATGTCCAGATCGGCCAAAAACTCCGCCAGCTCAGGCAGCGCCTTACGCTCAAGAAGCTCCATGTAGCGATCAGCAACGGTGCTTTCTAAGCCGCACGCCGCCATCAAGCCACGGAAAATTCCGATGTGCTGAAGATCTAAGCTCAACTCCTCTTTAAGACCGGCCGCATACAAGGTTTCGATCATCAAAGAGATCACTTCCAGATCACTTTCAATACCGGCATGACCGTACACCTCTGCACCAATCTGCAAAGGGTTACGAGACGCCAACATATTGGCAGGATAGGTGTGAAGAACAGAGCCGCAGTAGCAAAGGCGGTTAGCGCCTTGTACATGCATGCGGTGTGCGTCGATGCGAGCAACCTGAGGCGTGATATCAGCCCGGATGCCGAGGGATTGACCGGTGAGCTGGTCAACCAATTTGAAGGTGTTGAGATCCAGATCTTTACCAACACCGGTTAGCAGAGATTCGAGATGTTCCATTAAAGGCGGCATGACAAGTTCATACCCCCAACGGTCATACATATCCAACAATGTACGACGCAGTGTTTCTATCTGGCGTGCATCGGAAGGCAACATCTCTTTGACGCCATCCGGCAGCAACCAGCGATCGGCCAATGCCATTTAAAACTCCACGCTGTTGATCCGCGTTTGCGGTTATCGAATCAGGTACAAGCCCACAACACCTACGATCATGCTGATGAAACCCAGCCACCGCAGGGTGTGATCTTGAGTGGTTGCCAGCTGCTCGGCCAAACGCCGCCAACGTGCCGGATACAGGAAAGGCATCATCCCTTCCAAAATAAACACCAAACACAAGGCAATTGCGATTTCGTACCAGAATTCGGCTGACATCATTACCACACAGTACACAAAAAAACCGGGTCAGAGCCCGGTTTTGAGAAGTTTAACACGGTTTAGTGATCAAAGTGCAGCCTTTTTGCACACCCGATCACAATTCCGTTATTGCAGAGGTTCTGCGCCTTTTAAGTACTTAAAGAACTCAGAGTCTGGCTGCAACACCATGATGTCACCGTTGCCTTTGAACGACTCAGTGTACGCCTTTAAGCTACGTGTGAACGAGTAGAACTCAGGGTTACGATTGTACGCTTCTGCGTAAATGGCAGCCGCTTGTGCGTCACCTTCACCACGTGTTTGCTCAGCTTCACGATACGCATCGGCTTCGATAACGGTCTTTTGACGATCCGCATCAGCTCGGATACCTTCTGCAAGCTCATAACCACGAGAACGCAATTCGCGGGCTTCACGCTCACGCTCAGTACGCATACGCTCGTAAACCGACTGAGAAACCTCTTGAGGCAGCTCAACACGCTTTACACGCACATCAATGATCGCAACACCCAGCTCTTTCTGAGCCACTTCACTCAGACGACCGATCACTTCCTTCATGACCTCATCACGCTCACCCGATACCACTTCGTTTAGGGTACGTTGTGCGAATTGGTTACGCAATTCGTTCTCTACACGGGTAGATAACAGATCCGACGCACGCAACTCATCACCCGATGTAGCGCTGTAGAACGTCAGGTTATCCACAATGCGCCATTTCACAAACGCATCAACGCTCAGACGTTTTTTCTCAATGGTCAGGAAGTCACGTGGGCGACCGTCCATCGTCATGATACGGGCATCAAACTTACGCACCGTGTTCATGAAGGGTATTTTAAAGCGCAAACCAGGCTTTACGTCCGCATCGACAATTTCACCAAACTGCAGCTTAACGGCCCGCTCGGTTTCTTTAACGATGTAGATTGAGTTTGAACCGATTAAGATCACCACCAAAGCAATGATGATCGCAACTAAGGATTTACCGCTCATTGACGACCCTCCCGACGAACTGCTGATTGACGCTGACGTAGCTCATCGACCACCTGATCAGTCACAGACTTCACAGTTTGGTCATCCAAACGAAGACTGCTTGAAGAAGAGGTGCTCGTTTTACGCTCCGCCGAGTCTTGCATCAGCTTATCCATTGGCAAGTACATCAGGTTGTTGCCGTTATCAACATCCATCAACACTTTTGGATTGTTTTCCAATACATTTTGCATCGCATCTAGGTAAAGACGCTCGCGAGTTACTTCAGGTGCTTTTTCATACTCGGTCAACAGCGATACGAAACGCTTGCTGTCACCCTCTGCACGAGAAACCACTTGTTCACGGTACGCGTTTGCTTCTTCCAAGATACGCTGAGCACGACCACGCGCTTCAGGAATGATACCGTTTGAGTAAGATTGCGCTTCGTTTTTCACACGCTGCTCATCTTCTCGAGCTTTGATCACGTCATCGAATGCGTCTTGCACTTGTGCTGGTGCCTGAGCATCTTTGATGTTTACTTTATTGATCGAAAGACCCGTTTGGTACTCATCCATATAGTTTTGCAGGCGATTTTGAACTTCGATACCTAAGTTCTCACGACCTTCTGTCAGGATAGAGTGCATGTCAGATGAACCCACAACTTGACGAAGGGCGGACTCAGCCGCTTGCGCTAAACTGCCATCCGGATCACGCACTTGAAGCTTGTACGCTTTAGGGTCAGAAACAACGTATTGCGTCACCATGGACACATCAACGATGTTTTCATCTTCTGTCAGCATCAGAGCTTTGTGATCATGTTCACGGACACGCGTCGTGTTGATCAGGCTAACTTCATCCACCAAAGGAGGATTCCAGTGAAGACCCGGCTGCACGATGTCATGGTATTGACCTAAACGAAGCACAACACCCCGCTCTTGTTGGTCAACGGTATAGAAACCCATACCCGCCCAAACAACAACGGCCACAACTGCAGCTACGATCAACATAGAACCGCCGCCAGAGCCGCCGCTTGAGCTACCGCCCCCGCCACCGCCTTTCTTTTTGCCTGAGCCAAACAGCTCGTTCATTTTGTCCTGCAACTTGCGCAGGGCCTCGTCCAGATCCGGTGGACCTTGATCGTTATTGCCACGATTGCCCTTGTCGCGATCGTTATTACCGCCCCAAGGATCCTGGTTGTTACCGTTACCGCCAGGCTCATTCCAAGCCATATCGCTCTCCGTTCAAACCCAAGATTGTTATTTAGCCCATTAAAAACGGGCTACTATCGTTTTAGTAAAACTCTTCTTGTATCCGGTAAGGCTCCGTTGGAAGCCCCAAACGCGACAGAAGCTGCAGTAAGTCTTTACGCTGCATCCTCACTTCCAGATGCATTCCGCCTTGATCATCGACCGATTCGTTCATCACAGCGCCTTGCGCATACAACTGCGCACGAAGCTGACCATCTCTCGGGGATAGGTCCATGGTGTCATGGAAAATATCGTCCGTAAGTCGCTCGCTGATCGCTTTTAATAACAGCTCTGTCCCCTCGCCTGTGCGAGCAGATAGCCAAACCCTGATTGGAACACCCTGATCGTCACGATCGATGCGCGGAACCTGCCCTGGCATCTGGTCTATTTTATTGTAGACCTGAAGCAAGGGGACATCCTCTGCACCGATTTCGGCCAGCACTTTTTCGACCTCGGCAATATGCCCTGCGCGCTCTTCGTCGTACGCATCGATCACATGCAACAGCAAGGTCGCATCAATGGTTTCTTGAAGCGTAGCGCGGAACGACTCAACCAATTTGTGCGGCAAATGTCGGATAAATCCAACCGTATCCGCCAAAATGGCCGGGCCGATATCTTCCAGTTCGACACGTCGAAGCGTCGGGTCCAAGGTTGCAAACAACTGATCGGCTGCGTAAACATCAGCATCGGTCATGCGGTTAAACAACGTAGATTTCCCCGCGTTGGTGTATCCCACCAACGATAAGGTCGGTACTTCGGAGCGTTGGCGCGATCGGCGACCTTGCTCACGTTGACGACGTACTTTTTCAAGACGGGCCAGAATCGTTTTAATTCGGGCACGCAGTAGTCGTCGGTCAGTCTCCAGCTGGGTTTCACCCGGACCACGAAGACCGATACCGCCTTTCTGACGCTCAAGGTGGGTCCATCCACGAATTAAGCGGGTCGACATGTAGTCTAGCTGTGCTAGCTCAACCTGCAGTTTACCCTCGTGCGTACGAGCACGTTGAGCAAAGATATCCAGGATCAAACCCGTACGGTCCAATACCCGGCATTTTACTTCGCGTTCAATGTTACGCTCCTGCGCTGGGGTTAAAGCATGGTTGAAAATTACGACTTCGGCCTCGTGTAGCTGAACCAACTCCCGCAGTTCATCCAACTTACCAGACCCGATAAAGAACTTCGCAACAGGCTTATTTAACTTCCCCATCAAGATTTCAACGGGATCGGCACCTGCTGATAGAGCGAGCTCTTCAAGCTCGCGTGGTGACTCCTGGACAGACTCTTCGTATCTGTCCATATGGACGAGAATGGCGCGTTCGCCAGACTCTGGGCGTTCAAAAAACAATCAGGTTATACCTCAATCCGCAGGCTTCTCGTCTGGTTGTGGCAATTTCACTGGACGTGAAGGCACAACAGTAGAGATGGCGTGCTTATAAACCATCTGGCTGACGGTGTTTTTCAGCAAAATCACGAACTGATCGAAAGATTCGATCTGACCTTGCAGCTTGATACCGTTTACCAAGAAAATTGATACAGGGACGCGCTCTTTACGCAGCACGTTCAAATAAGGGTCTTGTAGTGACTGCCCTTTTGACATTGGAAAACTCCTTCCTGAGATGAAAAAATCGTTCTTATGTGAGCCTTATACCAGCAAAAAGTGCCTAGTAAGTTGAAATATTGGCTCTTTTTTTGTGCAAAGCACCAAATTTAAGACAAGTTCGCATTATATAATGACACTGTCCATTAATTTCAAGCTGCGATCAACAATATCTGCTTGCCCAGTCTCCAACCAGTGTAGATCATCCCAGCTTCTTAACCAGGTGATCTGACGCTTAGCCAGCTGCCGCGTTGCAACAATACCTTTATCCACCATGGTGTCATAATCCCACTCACCCGCAAGATATGACCATGCCTGGCGGTAACCAACACAACGAACCGATGGCATCTGCGGGTTAAGATCGCCCCGCTCATAAAGGGCCTTCGCCTCGTCGATAAAACCGTGATCTAGCATCAAGCGAAAACGTTGCTCGATACGTTGATGTAAAAGGTGACGTTCCTTTGGCATAACGGCCAAATTGACCACCGAATACGGGAACTCGTACGCGGCTTGCTCGGCCCACCACTGACTAAGGGGCTTGCCGGTAATTTCGTACACTTCCAGTGCCCGTTGCAGCCGCTGAGAGTCATTGGGCGCAAGACGCTGTGCCGATTCGGGGTCCACTTCGGCTAAACGCGCATGTATCGCTGGCCAACCTTGGGTTAAACCTATCTCCAACAAACGCGCTCGAACCTCAGGATCCGCTTCCGGAAGCTCCGCCATCCCCTTGATCAGTGCGTTGTAGTACATCATTGTACCGCCCACCAATAAAGGGATCTTCCCACGCTGGGTGATATCCGCCATCAAAGCCAAAGCATCTTCGCGAAAATCCGCGGCCGAATAGCTCTCGCTGGGGTCTTTAATATCGATCAAATGGTGAGGGTAGCGTTCAAGCTCGGCTTTAGTCGGCTTTGCAGTACCAATATCCATCCCTTTATAAATTAGGGCAGAGTCCACACTGATGATTTCGCAAGGCAACCGATCATAAAGCCCCATCGCTAAGTCGGTTTTACCGGCGGCGGTAGGCCCCATTAAAAAGATCGCAGGTGGGTGCTGCTGTACACTCATGTCACTGCCCTCTCATAAAGAGTTTATCCAGCTCGGATAAGGTCAGCTGAGTCCAGGTTGGGCGTCCATGGTTACATTGGCCACTGCGCTCGGTGGCCTCCATGTCTCGCAACAAGGCGTTCATTTCTGGGACGGTCAATTGGCGGTTGGCCCGCACGGCACCGTGGCAAGCCATCGTCGAAAGGAGCTCATTAATATGCTCTTGAATGCGTCGACTGCTGCCGTATGTAAGTACATCGGCCAGTACATCACGTAGAAGTTGTTCAACATTCCCTTTGGCGAGAGTGACCGGCACCTGACGAATGATCAGAGTCTCCTCGCCCATACGTTGTAGCTCAAACCCTAATGACTCAAACAGTTGGGATTGTTCCTCACTGGCATCCGCTTCGCGAGCGCTCACCGCCATGCTCAGTGGAACCAACAAAGGTTGCGATCGAACCGACTGGGCTTCGTAGGCGGTTTTGAGACGCTCATACACAATGCGCTCGTGCGCTGCGTGCATATCCACCAACACCAAGCCGTGCGCGTTTTGGGACAATATATAGATGCCATGAAGCTGTGCGATGGCAAAACCAAGCGGCGGCATACCCGATTGCTCGTCTTCGCCAACATCTGGCATGACGGAGGGCATCGCGGCGACACTCGGAGCAGATTGATGCAAGGCGCCATATTGATTCATTTGCTCCCGGACAGCTCCTGCCGAACCTCCCGAGTATCCTCCGCCAGAATAACCCGACGACTGCGCAAAACCTGCTGGGGTTTCAGAAGAAGCCTGGTTGGAGGCATCCGCCCCTGCCACTCCAAACGCCATCGCGCCTTGTTGATAATTAGGCTCGGTCGGTGCCGTTTGACCCGATAAGGTCTGGAGCGCCGGAACGTTGTCGGCCTCTGGGCGAACATCGCCAATGGCACGATGAATCGAGCGGAAGATAAAGTCATGCACCAAACGGCTTTCACGAAAACGCACTTCGTGCTTTGTCGGGTGGACGTTGACATCCACCAGCGCAGGGTCCAATTCAAGGTAGAGTACATAAGTAGGATGACGGCCGTTATAAAGCACATCGGCGTACGCTTGGCGCACCGCGTGCGTCACCACCTTATCGCGAATCATTCGACCATTCACAAAGAAATACTGAAGATCGGCTTGGCTGCGCGAAAACGTAGGCAAGCCCATCCAGCCATGCAGTTTAAGACCAGAAGCTTCAGCGTGCATATCGACCCGCAAGCACTGCTCCATAAACGCAGGCCCACAGACGGAAGCCACTCGTCTTTCGGCTTCTTTTAACGTGGTGGCCGGTTTTAATTGATGAATAACACGGCCATTGTGCTTAAGACTGAACCCCACATCGAATCGACTAAGGGCCAATCGTTTGACCACCTCTTCAAGGTGTTTGAATTCGGTATTTTCGGTTTTTAAAAACTTACGTCTAGCGGGCGTATTAAAGAACAGATCCCGGACTTCAACCGTCGTACCCTGCGGGTGTGCCGCAGGCGATAAGCTGGCTTCCATATCCCGACCTTCGGTAAGCACCTGCCAAGCGTGATCGCTGCCCTCTCGACGCGAGGTCAAAGACAAACGTGAAACCGAACTGATACTGGCCAAGGCCTCGCCCCTAAAGCCAAGGCTTATAACGGCTTCGAGATCTTCCAGCTCGTAAATCTTGGAGGTCGCGTGGCGACTTAACGCCAGCGGCAGATCATCTTTCTCGATGCCACCACCGTCATCCCGTATACGGATTACTTTAATCCCCGCTTGTTCTACATCCACATCTAAGCGTGTCGCACCGGCATCTAAGCTATTTTCTAACAGTTCTTTCACCACAGAAGCCGGACGCTCAACCACTTCACCGGCAGCGATCTGGTTGGCAAGTCGAGGGGAGAGCAAGTGTATACGGGACATGAAAACCTTTGATCTGCATAAACAAAAAGGCCGCCCTTAGGCGGCGTTTTAATCAGGTGGAGGGTATCTCCAACACCTGACCGACTTTTATGATATCACCTTTAAGGTCATTCGCCCTACGCAAGTTGGAGAGCGAAACTCCGTGACGAGACGCAATCCCGGAAAGCGAGTCACCGGACACCACTTTGTACACCCGCTTGCCCTGAGCGTTAAGGCCACCGGTTTTTTGGTGAGCAATAAGAGTGTACGCCGGCGGCTTATTCCAGAAATGTTCTTTGATGCCGTTGTAGATCGCATTCGCCATTTGACGACGATACTGACGCGTTTTCAGTAAGCGCGCCTCTTCTGGGTTAGAGATAAAGCCCGTCTCAACCAAAATGGAGGGGATATCAGGTGATTTCAACACCATGAACCCGGCCTTCTCGACGTAGGATTTATGCATTTTGGCAAATTTACTGATGTTGCCGTGAATTTTTTTGGCAATCAGTTGACTATCAGTTCGGGTCGCGTGCATCGACATATCGAGCAACACCCCTGCTAACACTTCATCCTTATCTTCAAGGCTCACGCCGCCGACACCACCGATTAAATCGGCGCTGTTCTCTTTGGATGCTAACCAGCGTCCCATCTCACTGGTTGCGCCACGGTTGGACAACACCCACACCGAAGCGCCACGCGCCCGAGGGTCCTTAAAGGCATCGGCATGAATCGACACAAACATATCCGCACTGGACTTACGCGCTTTGTTTGTACGTCCACGCAAGCTGACGTAGTAGTCCCCATCGCGGATCAACTGAGCATGAAAGCCAGGCTCCTTGTCGATCAAGCGTTTAACTTCACGGGCAATCTCTAACACGATGTCTTTTTCACGCACGCCACCTGGGCCTGAGGCACCTGGGTCATCGCCCCCGTGCCCTGCATCAATTGCGATCACGATATCGCGCAACTTGGCAGGTGTGGCCGGCGGTGTCGCGGTTACCGGTTGTTGTTCGGCTTTAACTTGCCCATCGGTCACAAGGTCCAACACCAAACGATGTCCATATTGATCGTTGGGTTTTAAATCAAAACTGCGCGGTTTAACCGCCTCATTAAGGTCCAAAACCACACGCAGATCATCGCCGTTTTGCCCTGTTCTTACCCCTTTAATCGGGCTATTTTTGAGATCTAAGCCGTTTAAATCGGCTTTCATCACCGCACCACGGATATCCATCACCAACCGATCAGGCCCAGTGAGTGAAAACACCTTGTGCGAGACAGCTCCATTTAAATCAAAAACCAAGCGGGTTTTGTCGGGCGAGAGCCACATACGTACATTGTTGATATCAGCGGCACTGGCGAGCGCACTGAACATCAATGTGAACATCAAAACACAGACTCGGGCGCGTACATCCAAGCATCTTTGAATTACACGTTTCATACGTCCAAGTACCTTACATCAAACCGTTGTCGCACGACCCATGCGAGGGTCGTTTATAAATAGTGCTGTTGTAACTTATCGGCCGCCGCTTCGCCTTTTTCAGTGCACGCCTGCCAATTGGCTTCGCGCCCCTCATCTTTTGGGGTTAGATCAATAATTAAATCAGGCTCAGGTAATAAACCTTCGCCCTTATCGGGCCATTCCACTAAGCAGAGGGTCTGTTCGTTAAAGTAATCACGGATACCCAAAAACTCGAGTTCTTCTGGGTCCATCAAACGGTACAAATCGAAATGATTGATGGTGCCGCTTTCAAGCTCATAGGGCTCCACTAAGGTGTAAGTTGGGCTTTTCACGGAGCCTTGATGCCCAGCCGCGCGCAATAAGCCTCGACTGAGTGTGGTTTTACCCATCCCTAGATTACCTTGTAAAAACACCACCCCTTTTGGTAACGCCTTCAGTAATGCTGCGCCAAATTGTTCCATGGCAGCTTCATTGGGAAGATAGACCACAATTGCCCCTTTTTTCTTCAAAAACAGAACCGTACACGTGAGTTTTCTTTGGATCAATCCACGGTGAAACTATGATTGATTAAAAATCTAACATATTGAATCAAATCAGTCGCTTTTAGACCACGCTCACCCAGATCAAGCGCCGCTTGGTCAGCGGCCGCCGCATGAGCATAGACTCCGACACGAGCCGCATCAATGGCCGACAGTTTTTGGGCCAGCAAGGCTCCGATCACACCGGATAGAACATCCCCCATACCACCACTGCCCATGCCTGGGTTACCTTGCGAGCACAGATGAACCGCATCGCCATCGGTCACGATGGACCCAGCCCCTTTTAAAACGATGGTGCCACCAAACACTCGCTGCAACCGGGCGGCGCTATCAAGCCGATCGGACTGAAGGTCCACCACATGATCATTAAGCAAATGGGCAGCTTCACCCGGGTGAGGTGTGGCGACCCAAGTGTCAAACGACTGAGCACCCCAGAGCCCATGGAGCACCATCAAGTTCAGCGCATCGGCATCCACAACCGTCGGGCGCATCGCATCCATCACTGATTTGAGCATTTGATGCCCCCAACCAGACTGTCCAAGCCCCGGGCCAATGACCACGGCGGTTGCTTGTTCCAACAAGGGGACGAGCGCTTGAGCCGAATTAACGCCTTTGGCCATCACCTCTGGGCAACGGGTCAGGCACGCCGTGACGTGTTCCTCTCGGGTCGCCAAGGTGACTTTACCTGCACCGCACATCACCGCCGCCTCAGCAGCCATCAAGGCCGCGCCTCCCATACCATGGTCACCACCAATGATGAGCAGGTGCCCGTAATCCCCTTTGTGGCCGGAACGTTTCCGCTTTGGCAGGCACTCTTTAACATCATCAGGGCCTAGGCGAAACGCGCTGACATCCACCGACTCAAAAACAGCCTCGGGGATCAACAAACCGTCAAAGACCACCTCACCGACACAGTCGACCGCTTGATGCATAAAAAGGCCCTGCTTTAACCCGATGAAGGTCACGGTCAGATCCGCCCGTATTGCCACACCTAAAATCGCCCCCGTATCAGCACACAGACCCGAAGGGATATCCACCGCAACCACTGGCTGCGTGGCACGATTGATTTTGGAGATGGCCTCAACAAAGACACCACGGACATCTCCACCTAGCCCTGTGCCCAGCAGCGCATCAACAATGATATCCCCAGAGAAAGGCTCTTCGCGCTTAAAGGGCCGAAGCTCAACACCCGAGGCTTTCGCCATTTGCCAAGCATCCAGCGCTTCACCTTGGAGCTTAAGAGCGTAGTGCTCATCCCCCAAAAAGCGCGCTTGCACTTGCCAGCCTTGGGCCTTTGCCAACGCCGCAATCACTAAACCATCACCGCCATTATTGCCACCGCCACATAAGACTGTGATCCGCTTTGCTTGTGGCCAACGCTGTTTGATTTCACGAAAGCAGGCTTTGGCTGCGCGTTTCATCAAGGTAAAGCCTGGGATACCAAAGGCATCAATTGCGGTTCTGTCCAGTAACCGAGTCTGCTCGGCCGTGTATAATGTGCCGGGTAAGGTTTTCATCATTCAATTCCGTGATCAATTGGCGGCTTTGACTGGCATTATAGAGGAAGGGTATTGCATGCAGGCAAGCGCCGCAGCAAGGTTATCAACGAACCAGCTTGAAACGCTCGCAAAAGAGATCCACGCGATGGCGGAATCCTTTGGTTTTCAGCAGATCAGCATCGTAGACCCCAACCTTGGCGAGAGCCTTGATGCTCATAAAGCCTGGCTTGAAAAAGGCTACCACGGCGAGATGGGGTATCTGGAAAACCATCTGGACAAACGCGAGCACCCGTACGAATTAGTGCCCGGCAGCTGTCGAGTGATCAGTGTCCGTATGAACCACCTCCCACCGGCGTTTTCATCCCTTGAAGTGCTGAACTCGCCCGAGAAAGCCTATATTGCCCGTTATACGCTTGGGCGGGATTATCACAAAACCTTCCGAAAGCGCTTAACCCAATTTGGTGAGGCGATTCGCCAAAAAGCCGAAGGCTTGGAGTTTAGAGCGTTTGTGGACAGTGCACCGGTGATGGAACGCCCGATTGCTGAACAAGGCGGTTTAGGTTGGACGGGCAAGCACACACTGATTCTGAACCGCAAAGCAGGCTCCTGGTTCTTTTTAGGGGAGCTGATGATCAACTTACCCCTGCCGACGGATCAACCCAAAGACACTAAGCGCCACTGCGGCTCCTGCACGGCGTGTCTGGATGTATGCCCCACCAAGGCCTTTGACGGCCCATACCAACTGAACGCAACAAAGTGCATCTCGTACCTGACCATCGAATCCAAGGCCGCCATCCCCGTTGAGCTTCGCCCATTGATGGGAAACCGCATCTTTGGCTGTGACGATTGCCAGTTAGTGTGTCCTTGGAATCGATTTGCAAAGCACACGGAAGAGTCCGACTTTCAACCACGACACTCGCTCGACAACATTACCTTGCTGGAGCTATGGGATTGGAATGAGGCGATGTTTTTAAAGCGCACCGAAGGCTCGGCGATTCGACGTACAGGGTTTGATGGCTGGCGTCGTAACTTGGCGGTGGCCATTGGCAACAGTCGAGGGGGCGAAACCGCCGCAACGGCCTTGCTTGCCAAACGGGAAGAGTGCCCCCCATTGGTTCAGGAGCACATTGATTGGGCGGTTCAGCAGTTACGTAACTGAACCACCCTGATTGCTATTACTCTTTAACGCAGTCTACAAAGTAGCCTGTACCTTGCTCGGTCTTTTCAGCGACTAAGCCATGCACATAGGTTTCAAACCCCGGGAAGGCTTTGTTAAAGGTGCGAGCGAACTTTAGGTAATCCACAATCGTTTTGTTGAAGACTTCGCCCGGTACCAACAGCGGAATGCCTGGCGGATACGGCGTTAGCATGACCGCTGTTACGCGCCCTTCAAGCTGATCCAAAGGTACACGTTCAATGTCACGATGCGCCATCTTCGCAAAGGCTTTTGCAGGCACCATGGCCGGTACCAAATCCGACAGGTACATCTCGGTGGTTAAACGCGCTACATCGTTGGCTTTGTAGATATCGTGGATCATCTGACACAACTCTTTTAAGCCGATGCGCTCGTACTGTGGATACTGCTGCACAAACTCTGGCAGAACACGCCACAAAGGTGCGTTACGATCATAGTCGTCTTTAAACTGCTGCAACGCAGAGATCATCGTGTTCCAGCGGCCCTTAGTGATACCGATGGTGAACATGATAAAGAAGGAGTACAGGCCGTTTTTCTCGATCACGACACCGTGTTCAGCTAAGTATTTAGCCACAATCGCCGCAGGAATACCTTGATCGGCAAAATCACCATCTACGTTTAAACCTGGGGTTAAAATCGTCGCCTTGATCGGATCCAACAGGTTGAAGCCTTCGGCGATGTCGCCAAAGCCGTGCCAGCTCTCGCCCGCTTTGAGCATCCACGCATCGCGTTCATCCAAGCCTTCGCTGGTCAGATCATCAGGGCCCCAAACGCGGAACCACCAATCATCTCCGTACTCTTCATCCACCTTGCGCATTGCACGGCGGAACTCAAGTGCTTCATCCAAAGACTCTTCCACCAGCGCTGTGCCACCCGGCTCTTCCATCATGGCGGCCGCAACATCGCACGAGGCAATGATCGCGTACTGCGGGCTGGTCGAGGTGTGCATCAGATAGGCTTCGTTGAAGACGTCGCGATCCAACTTTTGCTCTTGCGCATCTTGAATCAGAATCTGAGACGCTTGCGATAAACCGGCCAACAGCTTATGCGTGGACTGAGTTGCAAACACCATCGAATCTTTACAACGTGGGCGACCTTCACCTATGGCATGGTAATCCCCGTAGAAATCATGGAAAGCCGCGTGCGGCAGCCAGGCCTCGTCAAAGTGCAGCGTGTCGATCTCGCCATCAAGCAGATCTTTGATCTCTTCTACGTTGTACAGAACTCCATCGTAGGTCGATTGGGTGATCGTCAACACACGCGGTTTAAGATCTGGATTGGCTTCTAGCAATTCGCTGCAGTATGGATTGGCCAACATTTTTTGCTTGATGGTCGCAGGCTCAAACTCACTGCGCGGGATTGGACCAATGATGCCGTAATGGTTGCGCGTCGGCATCAAGAACACAGGCACAGCCCCTGTCATCATGATCGCGTGCAAAATGGATTTGTGACAGTTACGGTCCACCACCACAATGTCGCCCGGTGCTACGGTCGAGTTCCATACAATCTTGTTGGACGTTGACGTACCGTTGGTGACAAAGAAAAGGTGATCGCAATTAAAGATACGCGCCGCATTTCGCTCAGAGGCCGCAACAGGCCCTGTGTGATCAAGAAGCTGACCTAACTCATCAACCGCGTTACACACATCGGCACGCAGCATGTTTTCACCGAAAAACTGATGGAACATCTGCCCAACAGGAGATTTCAAAAAGGCAACGCCACCTGAGTGACCTGGGCAGTGCCAGCTGTATGAGCCGTCTTGGGCGTAATCAGTAAGTGCGCGAAAGAACGGTGGTGCCAAGGTATCCAGATACGATTTGGCTTCGCGGATGATGTGGCGTGCCACAAACTCCGGCGTATCTTCGTGCATGTGGATAAAGCCGTGCAGCTCACGTAGAACATCATTCGGAATGTGGCGGGACGTACGCGTTTCGCCGTACAAATAGATAGGGATATCTGGGTTGCGACGACGGATCTCGCCGACAAATCCACGAATCTGATCCAGCGATTTATCTGAGCTTTCATCCGATTCGAAATCGTGATCATCAATCGACAGTATAAAACCCGCGGCTCGGCTTTGCTGTTGTGCAAAGGAGGTGAGATCGCCGTAGCTGGTAAACCCTTCTACATCGACCCCCTCTTTAACCATCGCATCCGCCAACTGGCGAATGCCGGAACCACTGGTGTTTTCGGAACGGAAATCTTCGTCAATGATGACGATGGGGAAGTGAAAACGCATCGCTTTTTCCTACGTTGCAAGAATGAAGGTGCTTTAAAAAACAGGCCACCATTAGTGCGAGTGTAAGACAAAAAAGAGACGACAACTATTCCCTAGGGGGTATTTCATCCGACTTTCACATCAGAGTGTGAAAAAATGCTCGCGGTAATGCTTAAGCTCATGGATGGAGTCGCGAATATCATCCAGCGCCAGATGAGTGCCTTGTTTTTTAAGGGTTTTCAGAATTTCTGGCTTCCAACGGCGCGCCAACTCTTTTACAGAACTTACGTCCAAATTGCGGTAATGGAAGTAGTTTTCCAACTCCGACATGTGGCGATTTAGGAAACGGCGATCCTGTCCGATGCTGTTACCGCACATTGGCGATACACCGCGGTCGACATAATCCATTAAGAAATCGATGGTTTGCTGCTCAGCCTCGCGCTCTGTCAGCGTGCTTTCTCGGCACTTTTGCGTAAGACCGGTTTTTCCGTGTTGCTCGATACACCACTCGTTCATGTTATCCAGCACCGAATCTGGCTGATGAACCACTAGGTTCGGCCCCTCTGCAATCACATTCAGATGCGCATCGGTGACAATGGTAGCAATCTCTAGGATGTAATCGTGATCTGGGTCGAGTCCGGTCATCTCTAAATCGATCCAAATCAGGTTGTCAGTACGGGACATGGTGTAACCTCTAAAACCTCGCCATGGCGGTTTCGCTCTGCATTTTTTGAGAAACAGGGCAAACAAGCGCATTAAATGGCCAATATTGTATGTGTTCGGTATAGAATACCACGAGCAACAGCAAGCCGTGATCGGACTTAGGTAGTTAATTTTAATGTCAAAACGCAAAGTGACCCGCCGCCAAGCTTGGCGCATCGAGAAAATCCAAGAAGAGCGCAAAGCCCGCGCGGCCAAAAAAGATGCCCGCATCGATGAAGCACTGAACGGCGGGGATCTTGGTCCAGAGCAATCTGGGTTGATCATTTCTCACTTTGGCAAGCAAGTGGATGTTGAAGCCACAGACGGCCCCGACGCCGGTCAGCTGTTCCGTTGTCATATGCGTCAGCATCTTGGCCAATTGGTTACAGGAGATCGTGTCATTTGGCGCAAGGGCGTTGAATATGGGGTTGTAGTCGCCGTCCTGGATCGGGACAGCGAGTTGGTGCGCCCAACCAATCACGGTGAGCTAAAACCGGTCGCGGCGAACATTGATCAGATCATCATCACCTTTGCTGTCGAGCCTCAACCTTTTGCGAACCTCATTGATCGGTATCTGGTCGCGGCCGAGCTTAGTCAAATCACGCCGGTACTCCTGCTTAACAAAGCAGACCTCATCAATGAGTCCAATCAAGCCGAGATTGACCACTTAGTTGGCCGTTACGAGGCCATCGGTTATCAGGTGCTATTGGTTTCGACGAAGACCGAACAAGACTTGGCTGAGCTTCATGCGCAACTGGCCGATAAAATCAGTGTGTTTGTCGGACAGTCCGGTGTGGGTAAATCCTCTTTGATCAATGTGCTGTTACCCGGCATTGATTTGAAAGTGGGTGCTTTGTCTGAACAAACCCGAAAAGGCAAACACACCACAACCACGGCCCGTTTGTTCCACTTTCCGAAAGGAGGCGATTTGATCGACTCACCGGGGATTCGCGAATTCGCACTTTGGCACCTTGAACCTGAGCGCCTTCTCGAGGGCTTTATTGAGTTTCGCCCCTTCCTTGGCCACTGCCGTTTCCGTGACTGCAAGCATGAACAAGAACCGGGATGCGCCATTCTTGAGGCGATCGAATCCGGTAAGATCAGCGCGTCGCGTATGGAGAGTTACCAACGGATTTTGCAATCCCTAGAGGAAAACGCCCCAGCGTTTTAATCCAAAACCAGCCTATTGGTCGATTTTCACTGGTTAAAACCGGAAATTCGGCCCATTTGCGTCTAATGTTATCTCTACGAACGCCGTTAAAAAGCGTAAAGGGAACGTATAACTGGGCGCAGATACTGAATGGGCATGACAGCAGAATCCAACTCCACACCTCCCACTGAGCTGCATGGCACCTCTGCATGGGTTGATTACTTGGCGAAAAAGCCGTTTCCGGTTCGCGCCAGTAGCTTAACGCGCCTCAAGAAAAAGCTGATCAGCCCATCGACCATGATCAAAGACCTTAATGCGTTGATCAAAGCCGACCCTATTCTGTGCTTAAGCGTTGTCAAACAAGCTCAAAAAGCGCATTTATCGTCTGGCCGTGATTCCTTTGTGACCAGTATTGAACACGCAGTAGCCTCGCTTGGGATGGACCCAATAGAGGAGCTTGCAACCCGCTTGCAACCGGTCAAAATCAACCCCAGCAGTCGACAACAACAGTTTTATCTACGTTCCATCGCGAACAGCCATCTGGCGGCCTGCTACAGCGAAGCCTGGATGCGCCAAAAGAACCTTCCTTTTGTTGAAGAGACCTTCTTGTCGGCCCTGTTTTATGGGGTTGGGCATTGGAGTCTGTGGCTCAATGCACCGCTGCATATGAATCAGATCCAGATTTTGATGAATGAGAAGCACAAAAACCACCTACAGGCCGAGCAAGCAGTCCTTGGGTGCTCGATCCAGTCCATCGCTTTTGGTCTGTCTAAGCGGTGGGAGTTATCGGAGCTAATCCAACAAGCGCAAGCCCCTGATACGGCGCCGTCCAACACCATTTTGACCCAAATGAAAGAGCGTAATTTGGGTGTGGCCGATCTGACCGAAGAGGAAGAACGCACGCTGAACCACATCGTGAATGATCGGACCTTCCCCATCAAACTGGCCAACTGGTACGCTCAAAACGTACACAAACAGTGGAACGGCCCGCGAAGCTCAGAATACGCTGACATCATTTGCAACTACCTTGGCGGTAACAAGGACGATGCGCGAGCACTTTTGAGTCGCACCTGTGCGTACGCTGCCCACCTGTATCATGTACGCGGCGCTATCGCCCCAGCGGCCGAGATGCTGATGATCCCCAGCAAACAGTCGATGCCTTACAAGTTAAGTGAGACCGAGGCGATGCGCTTGGAAAGCAAATACCCAAGCCCTAACCCAACCAAAGCGCCAGCTAAAGACGCTGCGACGGCCTCGGCTCAAGCCAACACCCAAACCGCTGATCCATCCAAGGCGGTACCGGAAACGGCCGCACCGAAACCCAAGACCAAAACCGCGTCAAACGTCGCAGTACTGGATCTAAGTGAAGATAACCAACGACGCTTAGACTTGTTAACCCAGCGCTTTAAAGAGGGGTACTCTTTGTACACCAAACCCTCTCATATTCTGGGGGCCTTAACTCAAGGTTTGCATGAGACCATCGGGTTTAAACACGTCTGCTTACATCTACTCAACGCCAAAGAGAGTACCGGCCGCTGCGCTCAAGCCTTGGGTTTGCCGGCGGATCATCCGATGATCTGTGTTACTTATCCTCTCTCCCCTTCACCACTTCTGGCGAAACTGATGGAAAAACCATTACCGGTGTTCGGTAAAGATGCGCAACGGGTTAAGTACGCAGGGGCACTGCCAGCCCCATTTAAAGCAGCGCTGCCCGATCAAGAGTGGGCCATGATGTCGATCTTTAAAGGTGAGCGCCCTGTGGCCATCATCTACGTCGACACCGATGATCAAAGCCAGATTCCAGAATCCATGATGGATCAATTCAAGCAGCTCTGCGCGGCGGCCTGTATCGCGCTGAAGAAGCTCTAAACATCGCACGATCAGCTCCTGACCTTTATCCGTAACGATTGAGTGGACTTATCGTGATTGAGCCCACTCCGACAAACCGATATGATTTTGGCATTCTCGCGCTGGAAAAAGAGACTCTGCCATGGACCTACCGCTCGTAATCGACGCTGTCGAACTCTCGAAAGTATTGGATGATCCTAATTTGATCATCGTCGATCTTTCTTCACTGGATCATTACCAAGCGGGCCACATACCGGGGGCGATTCATCTAGATTCAAGCCGCATGCAGTCAGGCCAAGCACCTGTTCCTAACAAGATCCCCAACGAGCGACAGTTATCGGAGCTGTTATCCGATTGCGGAATTACGAAAGAGACGCATGTTGTCGCTTACGATGATCAAAAAGGCCCCCTCGCAGGGCGCTTCATCTGGACACTGCATTGCTGCGGGCTGACGAAAGCCTCTTTTCTGAATGGCCACCTAGAAGCTTGGAAGCTAGCAGGCTTCAGTTACGAACAAACACCTAACCAACCTAAGCCGTCCTCTCTAACGGTGAACATCGAGCGACCTGAGTTAATTGCAGCCCCTGAAGGGATTATTAAAGGCGTTCAGGAAGGCGCTGTTTCGATTTGGGATGCGAGAACTCAAGCCGAATTTGCTGGCGAGAAAGTGGTTAATGCTGACCATGGCGGCCACTTACCAGGTGCACGTTGGCTGGAATGGACCGATACACTGGCGCACGACACTCCTGCGTTGCTGCGCTCGCCGGATGTGATCCGAGATCAGATGCAGCAAGCGGGGCTTGATCTTGATAAGCCGATTGTGACGCATTGCCAGACCCATCGCCGCTCTGGTCTCACCTACATTGCCGGACTTTATGCCGGTGCTACCATGCAGTGTTATGATGGCTCTTGGTTTGAATGGGGCAACCGTAGCGACTTACCGTTTGAAACCGGTAATGCGTAAGCCCTTCTTAGTCAGATATAGATTGGAATACACCCTTTGAAAAAACAGTTTTTTATCGCCTTCCAACATCTTGTTCCTCAACATGCGCTGTCACGTATCGTGGGCTGGCTGGCCGATAGCCGCATCCCGTTGATCAAAAACACCTTTATCCGCTTTTTTGCCAAGAAGTATCAAATCAACATGGCCGAAGCGCAGATCGAGAACCCCTTGGATTACCCAACCTTTAATGCCTTTTTCACTCGCGCATTAAAAGAGGGCGCTCGCCCAATCGATACCGACAGTGATGCGATTGTATCCCCAGCCGACGGTGCGATTAGCCAAATGGGTAAGATCGATTACGGCCGCATTGTACAAGCCAAAGGCCGTGGTTATGGTCTGTCCACCTTATTGGGCGGTTATGCCCATTTAAGCGACCTCTTTAAAAATGGCTACTTTGCCACCATCTATCTATCACCGCGCGACTATCACCGTGTGCACATGCCAATCCAAGGCACGTTGCGTGAAACGGTGTACATCCCGGGGGATTTGTACTCGGTTAACCAAACCACCGCTCAGGAAGTCGATCAGCTGTTTGCGCGGAACGAGCGTTTGGTTGCACTGTTTGATACCGAAGCAGGCCCTATGGCGATGGTGCTCGTGGGCGCAATGATCGTCGCGGGTATTGAAACGGTGTGGAGCGGACAAGAAGCGCCGGTCATTAAAAAGCCGGTTATTAAGGCGTTTCAACCTAAACCCGAAACCCCGATTACCCTTGAAAAAGGGGAAGAGATGGGCCGCTTCAAACTGGGCTCAACCGTTATTTTACTGTTTGGTCAGGACGCGATTGATTGGGTAGATGCCCTCCAAGAGAACTCGGGTGTACGCTTGGGCGAGCGCATTGCAACGATCACAAGCGATGCGCCATCACAGGATGCCTCAAACGCATCGTAATTGCCGGACCTTCGGAATAGACGGGTTTGCTAAGGCAAGCCCAGAGGATTGATCCATGAATGCTTGGAAACACACACTGGATGCTTACAAGGTGACTTGGGATGAAGAGGCACAGAGCCTTGCCCCCGTCACGCCATCCGACAGCGCTACGCGCATTATCCCGCTGGTTCAGCGTGCCGCTTTTTCGGTTACAGGCCCTGATGCTGAGAAATTCTTGCAAGGTCAGTTAACCTGCGATCTGCGCGAAGTCAACGAGCACGGCAGCCGTTTAGGTGCGCACTGCACACCAAAGGGCAGCATGATTGCGCTCTATCGCTTAGTTAAACTCAAAGATGGCTATCTTTTGCACTGCCCTGCCAACTTGTTTGAAGCGGGATTTGCAGCACTTAAAAAGTACAGCATCTTCTCGAAGGTCGAGATGCTTGATCTTCGTGATTCCAAGGTCGGTCTGGGATTAATTGGCCCAGGCGCTGAGTCTTTGATGCATAAGCTGTTTGAATCAATCCCTACGGAAGTGGACCGGATTGTTACGCAGGATGGCTTGATCGGTACTCGTCTACCGGGACGCCGCTTTGAGCTGTGGATGGGCACTGACCAAAGCGCCGACGTGCTCAAATCCTTGATCGACATGGCCCCATTGGGCAGCACTAACGATTGGGAACTGTCGGAAATTCAGGCCGGTGTTCCGGACATCGAAGCCGCTAGCTCCGAGCAGTACATCCCACAGATGACCAACCTACAAGCCCTTAAGGGCGTAAGCTTCAAAAAAGGCTGCTATACAGGGCAAGAGATTGTAGCTCGCCTTCAGCACCGCGGTAAGCTGAATAAGCCGATGTACGTTGTGGATATCGAGACAGATGCTCTGCCCGCCATCGGCACACCGATCCATTCGGATAACCGTCAACATGCTGGGCACATTCTTCGTGTAGCCAAAACCGAGACCGGTGCTAAAGCGTTAGCGGTGATCACCAAAACCGAAGCGGACGAGCACCCACTCTCGTTGGACGGTGGCGGCACCATCACGCTTGCTGAACTGCCTTACGAGTTGGATCCTGAGCTGTTTGTCGCCAAGCGTTAAAACACCGCTTCGCTGATCAAGCAAAAAAGAGCCTACACATGAGGCTCTTTTTTTATTTTGAAGGGAGATAGCAGGATTAAAAGTAGCTGAAAGGTCGAATCCAATCTGCAAAGTAGATCCCCTCTTGGGAGGCCGAATTGAGATCAGGGCGATCAGCATCAACTTTTTAATCACATCAAATGACAAGGAGGTCATCTGGCCTTTACTCTCCGTTTGACTCGTTATAATCAGGGGTTACCGGCAGTTGCCATTCAATCGGTGTCCGCCCTTGGCTTTCTATATATTGATTGGCTTGGCTAAAGTGTTTGGATCCAAAAAAACCACGATGCGCGGCCAGCGGTGAAGGGTGTGGCGCTTTCAAAACGCAGTGGCGCTCTGGATCAATATTCGCGCCTTTCTTCTGGGCATAACTGCCCCATAAAAGGAACACCACATGCTCACACTGCTGGTTTACCGTTTCAATGATTTTATCCGTGAAGGTCTCCCAACCTTTGCCTTGGTGGGCATTCGCCGTTGAATCCTCAACCGTCAGCACACTGTTGAGCATCAACACACCCTGCTTCGCCCAACTGTCGAGAAAGCCATGCGTTACTGGTTCAAAGCCAACATCCGTTGCCAGTTCTTTATAGATGTTCATTAAGGAGGGTGGCACCTTAACACTTGGCTTTACGGAAAAGCACAAACCGTGCGCTTGGCCTGGTTGGTGATACGGGTCTTGGCCAATGATGACCACCTTGACCTGATCCAACGGTGTGGCTTCCAGTGCATGAAACCAATCTTCTGAGCGCGGATAAATGCGTACCTGTTGATCTTTGCGCTCGCGCAGAAATTGCTTTAACGAGGTCATGTACGGTTTTTCAAATTCCACCTGTAAAAAAGGCGACCACGTGGGCGCTAACTCCAAAGCCATAGTCTTATTTTCGATGTTGCTGCTGATTGAATCTTGCCATGATACCGAATAATTCAACCCAAGCGTTGTTTTTTCAGAACGGAAAGTTCACTTTTGTTCTGCTACATTGACACTGTGGTTTATTCCACCTAGGGTGGCGCCTTCTACAAACGACTTCTTTCTCAACCCGCTCAATCTTAAAGGATCTGCCGTGATCGTCGCGCTCGTTCCGCTGGTTTCTCTATTTATTAGCTGCTTTATTCTGATGTCAGGCTATGGCCTGATCGGTATTCTTTTACCGGTCCGCATGGATTTAGAATCGATCCCAACCGACACCATCGGTTTGGTGTTGGCTATGTATGCAGTGGGTATGCTATTTGGCGGTATGTACTGCCGAAAACTGATTGCACGTGCAGGCTACATCCGCGTACTCGCAGCCGCTGCGGCATTGAGTTCTACCGCGATCCTGATTTGCAGCTTGACCATGAATGTCTGGGTATGGGGCGCCATGCGTTGCTTAATGGGCTTCTGTATCGCTTGTGTCTATGCGGTCATCGATGGCTGGTTAAGCGCCGACGCCACAGAAGAGACGCGCGGCAAGATGCTGGCCACCAGCCAGATCACTATTATGGCGGCGATGTTTTGCTCTCAGTTCTTTATTAACATTGCGCCGCCTCTAGAAAGCACGCTGTTTATTTTAGCGGCCATCATTCTGTCGGTCGGCTTAGTTCCGCTGACCATCAGTAAGCGTACCGGGCCTGTCATCCACGAAATGCAGGGCTTGTCCTATAAGGCGCTCTTTACCGCTTCACCTCTGGGTGTGGTCACCTGCTTCTTTGGCGGCTTATTGTATGGCTCTATCATTAACATGCTCCCCATCTTCGCCAACAGCCATGGCGTCAGCGGAGTGATGCTCTCCTTCTTTATGGCTTCTGCGGTATTAGGTGCGTTTTTGTTCCAGTTCCCTGTGGGGATTTTGTCTGACCGGATGGACCGTCGAACCCTGCTCTTTTATCTGTTGGTCATCAACATTGTGGCCACCATCACTATGATGTTTGTCGCCAAATGGGATTTGGTCTGGGTGATGATGGCACTGACAGCGGTCACTACCGGTGTGTTCTCGTGCCTGTACCCGATGAGTATTGCCGAAACGTTTGACCGTTTACGCCAATCAGAAATGGCCGCGGCGATGGGTGGCATCCTCAGCATTTACGCCATGGGCAGCATTTTAGGGCCCATCGTATCTTCGCGTGTGATGCAGATAATGGGGGCTGATGCACTGTTCCTATTCCTAACCGTTTTTGAAGTCGCTTTGCTGGCCTTCGTGCTCTACCGCATGAAAGTACGTACCGCCTTGCCTGTGGCCGATCAAGAAAGCTTTGTTATGCACACCGACATGAGTGCCGCACTGTACGACCTTGACCCTCGTATCCCGGCCTCACCATCGGAGGGCGTTCCAAGTCTTGAAGCTCAGGTAGCCATCACCATGGCCGAAAGCAACCCAGGCAGCGCCGTTAAGATGGTCAAAGAGTTGATCGAGCGCTCCCCTGATTTAGCACCCGAGCTTTACACAGCACTGGCGCAAGTGGACGAAATCGATCTAGGTCGACTGTTTGACTCCATCACGCGCGCCGCTCCTGATTTGAGCTTAACGATTGCCGAGGCACTGGCCGATTCCGCCCCAGAACAAGTAACTGAACTGGTGCAGTGGATCAGTGAGCATCAACCAGAGCGCCTGGATGAGATCGTTACAGCTATTGCTCGCTTAACGCCAAGCCAGCCAGAACCGACCGAGGTGATTGAGGAAGAGACAACACTCGCGGATGCATCCAACGGTGACGTCGAAGCCGAAGAGAGCACTGGGTTCGATAGCTCTGAGCTTCGCCCAGCAGACCTTGAAGCGTATCAAGAAAGCGCCGCTGAGCTGGTGAGCCACTTTGCGGAACACCAACCAGAGCAAGCGATGGATGTGGCAACGGCCGTGGTCGAGATGCTGCCTGATTCCGCCTCCGATGTGGTCGAGATCCTCCACGAGGCCGACACCTTTGATGAGCCTTTATCAATGGACATCAACGACAAACCTGAAGACGACACCCAAGAGGCCACCGAAGACAAAGAAGCGTCGGGAGAAGTCCCGAAAAAGCCCGAGTAAACCTTGGGCTACTACCCTCTTTATAAATCTTATTCAGGACGGGGCAACAGCCACAAAAAAGCCGCTCATTGAGCGGCTTGTTGATAGGGGTTGACGATTAAGCGTCGTCACCCTCTTCGTTGTTTGCTTGCTGAGCCTGCGGGCGCATGGCCGGAAACAAGATAACGTCTTTGATCGAATCGCAGTCTGCGAAGAACATCACTAAACGATCGATACCGATACCTTCACCCGCCGTTGGCGGTAAACCGTATTCTAAGGCGTTGATGTAGTCAGCATCGTAGTGCATCGCTTCATCATCACCTGCGTCCTTGTCTTCCACTTGTTTGCGGAAACGCTCAGCTTGGTCTTCAGAGTCGTTCAACTCCGAGAAGCCGTTAGCGACTTCACGACCACCCAAGAAGAACTCAAAACGATCGGTAATGAATGGGTTATCGTCATTACGGCGTGCCAGAGGCGATACTTCCGCTGGGTATTCAGTAATGAAGGTTGGCTGCTGCAACAGGTGCTCAACCGTTTCTTCGAAGATCTCGATCTGCACTTTACCCAAGCCGTACGAGTCTTTGATATCAATACCCAGCTTTTCGGCCGTTGTACGGGCCGCGTCTAACGTATCGATGTCGGCTGCGCTTAGGTTCTCGTTGTACTTCAAGATCGAATCGTACACGCTGATGCGATCAAACGGCTTACCAAGATCAAACTCACCGCCTTGATAGGTCAAGGTCGTAGAGCCCAAGATATTGCTGGCCAAGGTGCGCAGCATATCTTCAGTCAGATCCATCAGGTCGTTGTAATCAGCGTACGCTTGGTAGAACTCAAGCATGGTGAATTCAGGGTTGTGACGTGTCGACAGACCTTCGTTACGGAAGTTACGGTTGATCTCGAACACACGCTCAAAACCACCGACAACCAAACGCTTCAAGTACAACTCTGGCGCGATACGCAGGTACATATCGATGTCCAGCGCGTTGTGATGGGTCACGAATGGACGCGCAGACGCGCCGCCTGGAATCACTTGCAGCATCGGTGTTTCCGCTTCGATGAAGCGACGCTCGGTCAGGTATTGACGGATACCGGCTACAATTTGCGAGCGGATTTGGAACACACGACGAGAATCATCGTTGGTGATCAGATCCACATAGCGCTGACGGTAGCGCATTTCAGTGTCCGTTAACCCTTTGTGCTTATCGGGCAATGGGCGCAGGTTTTTGGTCAGCAGCTGGTACTCGCCAAGGTCGACGTACAGGTCACCTTTGCCAGATTTATGAAGCTCGCCGGTCACACCGATGATGTCACCCAAATCCAAAGATTTAGCGAACGCACGCGCTTCTTTGTTCACGTACAACTGGATGCGACCGGTCATATCCTGCAGTACCATGAAGGCACCACGGTTTAGCATCACACGGCCAGCCACGCTTACCTTGATGCCTGATTCAGCCAACTCTTCCTTACTCTTATCGCCGTATTTATCTTGCAGATCTTGCGCGTAGCTATCACGACGGAACTGGTTAGGGAATGCATTGCCTTGTTCGCGAAGCGCATTCAGCTTTTCACGACGCTCGGCAATCAAGCGGTTTTCATCAATTTTCTGAGTTGTGTCAGACATCAAGCAACCTTCAAGTGTGGGTTAAGTTGATAAGGTCAAAAGGGCAAGCAGCGGTTACAGGCCCGCTTTCAAACTTGCTTCGATAAACATATCCAGATCACCATCCAACACGCGGTCGCAGTTGGAGGTTTGTACGCCAGTGCGCAGATCTTTAATACGTTGGTCGTCCAAAACATAGGAGCGGATTTGGCTGCCCCAGCCGATGTCCGCTTTAGAATCTTCCAATTCTTGAGCCGCGGCTGAGCGTTTCAGCATTTCCATCTCGTAGAGTTTTGCACGTAACTGTTTCATACAGTTGTCTTTGTTTTGGTGCTGAGAGCGCTGGCTTTGGCTCTGAACAACAATACCGGATGGGTTATGGGTAATACGTACCGCTGATTCTGTTCGGTTAACGTGCTGACCACCTGCACCGGATGCGCGATATACGTCCACACGCAGATCCGCTGGGTTGATCTCGATGTCGACGTTATCGTCGATCTCAGGGGACACGAACACGGAACAGAAAGAGGTGTGACGACGACCGCCGGAATCGAATGGCGACTTACGAACCAAACGGTGGACACCGGTTTCCGTGCGCAACCAACCAAAGGCGTATTCGCCTTCAAAGCGGATCGTTGCGGATTTAATACCGGCTACTTCGCCGTCGGAGACTTCCATCAGCTCAGTTTTAAAGCCTTTGTCCTCGCCCCAACGCAGGAACATACGCAGCACCATGTTGGCCCAATCCTGTGCTTCGGTACCACCGGAACCTGACTGGATGTCCAAGTAGGCGTTGTTCTCGTCTGTTTCGCCAGCAAACATACGGCGGAATTCCAGCTTCTCGAGCTGTTCCATCAGGGACGCGACTTCGGTTTCCACATCCACGAGGGAATCTTCATCGCCCTCTTCGACGATCATATCCAGCAGGTCACGGGCATCCACCGCACCGCTTTTCAGCGTTTCAAGTGTTGAGACCACCTCGTCCAGCGAAGAGCGCTCTTTACCAAGTTTTTGCGCATTTTCTGGGTCGTTCCAAACGGTTGGATCTTCCAACTCACGCTCAACCTCTTCAAGGCGTTCTTTTTTGCCTTCGTAATCCAGATAGGTGTACAGCGCTTTGGTGCGCTCACTGATATCTTTCAGGCTGTTTATGATTGGATTGACTTCCATCGCTACGCTCAACACTTGTCAAATTCAAAAGGGGACGTATTTTAACCGATCCGCCTTACGCTTTGAATCGTTGGGTTTAATTTCCAGGTAATTTTCATGCTTAAGCGATCAGTCAGGAACTCGCTTTATCATCTAAGCTCTAATTCCACAGGCTTTTCAAGGGAATCCCACTCCAGTATCTTTGCCGCCATAACGATCATAAATGGAGCTTGACCGATCATGACAGAACCCACATTTAACCCCGACACCTTGTCGGCCGATGTAAACGCGCCGCCAAAAGCCCCCCACCCGCCCGAAACCACCAAGGCATCTAAAGGCCCTAAGAAAGTCAAAGTATGGGATATCTCCGTGCGCTTTTTCCACTGGGCCTTGGTGGCCTCCATTGGCTTTCTTTGGTACTCAGGTGAGACCGGCGGCACCGCGATGGATTGGCATGTGTACGTTGGCTATTTTGTGCTGGGCTTAATCATTTATCGGGTCATTTGGGGGTTCATCGGCAGTCGGTATGCGCGCTTTGGACAGTTTGTTACAGGGCCTTTTGTGACCCTCAAATACGGCGCTCAGTTTTTGATCGGTCGAGAGAAAGAGCACTTAAGCCACAACCCGCTTGGCTCTTGGATGGTACTAATCCTACTCACGGTGATCTTTCTGCAAGCCGCAACCGGGCTCTTTGCCAGTGACGATATTTTCATCGAAGGCCCACTCTACTCACTGGTTCCAAGTGATATTGCCGGTATGCTGACAAAGATTCACCATTTTAACTTTAACGTAATTCTGGCCTGTGTCGCTTTGCACATTGCTGCGGTACTGGTCCACCTTGTTTTCAAACGCGAGCATTTGGCGCGCAGCATGGTGACTGGCTACAAGACCAGTAAAAACCGTGAAGCGGTATCGATAAAAGAGCCATTCATCCGCATGAGCATTGTTGCGATCATCGCGATCGCGGCCGTGTACGGTATTGTGCAGCTAGGTGGTTAACAGCGTTTAATATTCAAAAAAACGAATACAAAAAAGGGCCGCTGGCCCTTTTTTTATGGCGTAAGGATTGAGAAATCAATCTTTGTATTCGTCGTGGCAACCTTTACAGTTTTTACCCACGTTACCAAATGCATTACGGATCTCGCCCATATCGCCAGTGCCAGCCACCTCAGCTAACGTTGCAGCATCGCTGGCAAACGTATCTAGGCGTTGATCAAAGTCGGCACGATTTGACCAGATGGAGGATTTAGCATCGGTATCACCTTTGTCTGAGCCTTCAACAAATCCATCACCTGGCATTTTGGCCAACGCCGCAACACGGTCTGCGTGCAGCGAAAACGCTGCTTGGTCGTAATCGACCTTACCACGCACCATGTCAGCCATTGGGCCAAAGTGATATTTGATCGCTTTGAAAACGCTTTGACGGTATTCGATCGAGTCTTCTACATCCGCAAAAGCAACGGTCGTCGTACTCAACAGCACAGCCGCGGCCGCCGTTAAAAGAGGCTTTTTCATAGTTGGTTCCTTTCGTCATTGTCCAATTCGGTATGGGCCGCCCTCTTTAACGGAGCTTTACCCTAGCGTCTAATCTAGAAGAACCGATCAGCCGCATCAATCTCGGCTTAGTGTAGGAGCGCCGGATTAACAAATATTTACACTTAGAAAGCGTGTGCTTAATTTAGTTCTGATTAACGCGTACAAAAAAGCCGCTCAAAAAGCGGCTTAGTCTGGGTAAGGGTCGTTTATTTTCCGGCAAATGCGCTAAACGAGTCCTTGGTAATCTTTTCGATCTGGAGTCTGGCGTCTTCCAACGCTTTCATATTCTGAGCACTGGCGCTCGAGAGTGTTTCCTCCAACTCTTTGGCATACGCCTGTTGCAAGGCGACCAAATCGGTGGGTGATTCACACTTGGTCAACTCTTTGGTTTGCTGCAGTGTTGCTTCAATACAGGAGTTAGTGCATTCCATCTGATGTCGAGTAATCTCTTCAAGCATCTTGGTTTGCACGTTCAGTAACTCTTTAAATGGCGCCATCGATTCAGTCATTGTTTTTGTCATATCCTGAAACATTCTTTTGCCCTCCGCTCTGGAACCTCTGTGTTTTAGAGTTGTTTATACTTAAGCACTCTCTGTCAGTGAGAGCAACACAAATACGTACTTTTGTACACATCGCTGATGGACTGATAACAAGCACTTACCAAAGACAAGGCGAGCTCAATGCGAATTTTACATACGATGGTCCGAGTGACCGACCTCGATAAATCCCTCGACTTCTACACCAATGTGTTGGGCATGCAACTGCTGCGCAAGAACGACTATCCAGAAGGGCGTTTCACACTGGCGTTTGTGAGCTTTGGCCCTGAATCCGAGCAAGCCGCATTGGAACTGACCCACAACTGGGATACCGATGAGTATGATCTTGGCAACGCCTACGGCCACATCGCGATCGAAGTCGATGATGTGTACAAAGCATGCGATGCCATCAAAGCCCGTGGCGGCGATGTAGTGCGTGAAGCGGGACCAATGAAAAACAGCAACTCAGGCACCATCCTAGCCTTCGTTAAAGACCCCGATGGCTACATGATTGAACTGTTAAGCCCAGACCGTAAAGACTGATCTTCTAAAGCCGGGCGGTCATCACTGCCCGGTTTGTTAATCTTGATCAATAGATTCGCGATTAAACCCCACCAAACACGCCTTACACCTTAAGATGTACGCCTAATTGGTAGATTTGACTGAAAGTACCACAGCAATCCACCAGCATTTGAACCATAGTTATTGAACCAGCGCTGCAATTTTCTACGCCAAAGCCAGCGTGCGATGACACCAAGGGCAATGCATTTATGAAATTACGTACCCTGTTTACCGCCACCTTGCTGACCATGCAGATCAGCCTAAGCCATGCCGCCTCCCTCCAAGAGGCGCAAGACGCCATCGAACGAGGCGCCTATCCCGAAGCGATAGAGCAGCTTAACCTCTTGATGAAAGACAGTAACGCCGACGCTTCTAATTTGATGGGCAAACTCTATGAACAAGGCTTGGGGGTTGACCAAGACATCGAGCTAGCGAAAAAGCTGTACGACCGCGGAGCCCGTGTGGGTCACCTGCCTTCTATCAACAGCCTTCGCGCCCTAAAAAATCAGGAATACAAACAAGAGCTGGATGCGCTAGCAGCGAAAATCGACGCCGGTGAGCCTGCCGCGTTAAACCGCGCAGGCGAGATGTACGAGTTTGGTTATGGCACAGAGCGTGACCCTGCCAAAGCGTATGAGTTGTACAAAAAAGCCGCCGACCAAGGTTTTTTGAAAGCCCAGAACAACATTGCACGTTGCTACCACTTCGGTACCGGCGTAGAGCAAAATTTAGTTAAGGCCGAGCACTGGTACCGAACCGCCGCAGGCCAAGGCCTTACCGATGCGATGTTCTTTTTAGGCGTAATGTATTCGAACGGTTACGGACAAGACCAGAGCCATGCACACGATGTGATCGCCTATGCCTGGATTCACAACGCAGCCATGCTGGGCAACCGAACTGCAAAAACCATCGAAACTCGCCTTTTGATGAAGCTAAAGGATGAACAAGTTGCCGAGGCGCAATCCCTCGCCAATGAGTACGCGAGCGAATTCGTTGAGCCCTTTAACCAATAAGGCTGGGTTATGAGCATTCATTCCGCTTTTGACCAAACCCACGTTCAACACGCCAATTTACTGAGGCGTTTGGCCGCTTGGGTATACGATGCGTTTATTCTTGCGGCGATTTTGTTTTTTGTTAGCGGTGTATGGATTGCCATCAACCAAGGCGAAGCGATTTCAGAGACGCAACGCCCCTTCTATCAAAGCAACTTACTCATTGCCGCTTTTGCCTATTGTGCGTACGCGTGGACACACTCAGGACAAACCATTGGCATGATGGCGTGGCGACTTCGGGTACAAACCATTGAAGGGGGACGCTTAAGTTACAGTACATCGCTTAAGCGTTTTTTATTGGGGGCGCTTTCGATGCTGCTTTTTGGCTTGGGGTATCTTGCTATGCTGTGGGGTGATGAACGCCTGACTCTGCACGACCGTATCACTCATACACGTGTTGTGCTGCTACCTAAGAAAAACAAAAAAGCCGCTGATGCTTCAGCGGCTTAATCTATATTTTACCCGGCCCGTCGCAGCAGTAACCAACCGACAAAGAAGCAGATCACAATAGGCAGTAACGAGGCCAACAGCGGTGTAAACCCAAGGATGGAGCTGGCCGGAGCCAGTAAATCCTGCGAAAACTTAAACACCAAACCAACAATCACACCTGCAATAATCCTCTGACCTACGGTCACACTCCGTAAGGGACCAAAGACAAAAGACACAGCGACCAGAACCAAAGCTAAGATGCCCGCCGGTTGTAAGATTTTGCTCCAGAACGCTAACTGGTACGCGTCGGTGTTTAAGCCTTGATCTTGTAGGTATTGGGTGTAAGACCACAGCCCTTGAATGGACAGATCCACCGGTTCCACCACCACAACTGACAGCAAAGCGGGGGTCAGCTCCGATGGCCAAAACTCAGCATCCACCACTCGGGTTTGGGTCCGATCATCAAATAACTCGGTTGCACGAACGCCTTTTAAATCCCAGCCATCCTCTTTGTAGACGCCCGTTTCGGCAAAGCTGCTCTCTTTAAGGTTACGCGACTCATCAAATTTGAAGCGCGTTACACCGTAAATTTGACCATCCAAAGCCACCGCATTGATGTGGATAAACTCGTTACCTTGGCGGTGCCAAATACCATTTTTAGAACGGATCGCCTGCCCGCCCGATTGCGCTAACGCACGCGAGCTTTCGGCCATTTGCTCGGTGTTTGGCACCACATACTCACCCAGCAGTACAACCAACACGCCTAGCATCAACGCCGGTTTAAACACCGACAAAACAATGCGCTTAATCGAAATACCGGCCGCACGCATCACGGTCAGTTCACTGTTGCTGGCCAAAACACCAAGGCCAACTAAAGCTCCGATCAAACTGGCTAAGGGTAGAAACTCGTACAGTTGGCTCGGGATACGCAGCATCAAATAATAGAGCAAGTCCTTTATTTGATAGGTGTCGCTTAAATCTTCGGCCTCATCCACAAAAGCAAACACGACATCCAAACCCACAACGATCAATAGGATCAGACACACAGCACCTAGCATCTGCACAGCGATGTAACGGTCTAATTTGGTCATCATGCTTTTTTCCTCCCTTTAATGGCGGGAAGCGACGGTAAGGCATTAAATACTCGATCCCAAAATCCGCCGGCAAACAACAGCGATAACGCCAGCACTAAGAAAGCGGCATGCACACCCCACAAACTGTAAGCCGGCGCTTTCTCATCCTCGATTTGGCCTTTCAACGAGGTTAATAAGGTTAGGTACAGCATATAAAGCAAGATCGAGGGGATCAGTTTCGCATAGCGGCCTTGGCGTGGGTTGGTACGCGACATCGGCACAGCAATCAGCGTGATGATCAACACCAAACAGGGCAAAGAATAGCGCCACTGGAGTTCGGCTTGCGCTTTGGCACTGTTATCGGCCAGTAGCTCTTGCAGTGATAGTGCATTCACATCAGCCGAGCGACGACGAAGGTTCGAAGGGGGTAACTGGAAGCCATATTCATCAAAGCTCACCGCTTCGTAATTCGCTTGCCCAGGTACACCGGCGTAGCGAACCCCGTTATTTAACACAATGTAACGAGCGTCACTGTCCTCGGATTCGAGCTTTCGACCGGATTCGGCCAAAACAATCTGAATTTGCTCATCATCTTGCTTGTGTTCAGAGACAAAGATCAGCTTTAACGTATCGTTCTCGACGCCGCTGGTATAAAGCGTTCGTTCGCTGCCCGAAAATGATTGGAAACGCCCAGCCGTGAGTAGATCCAGCTCACTTTGCTCGCTCTGCTCTTGGTACATGCGATCCATCTGTTGCCACGCCCAAGGGGATCCAAACAACCCTAATAACGCGACGATCAGCGCAACAAAAATACCGGGACCAAGCGCGTAGCCTGCCAAGCGCTTATGGCTGACGCCCCCCGCTTGCAGCACCACCATCTCACTTTGCAAATACATGCGCCCATACGAGAGCAACACACCCAGAAAGAGCCCCAGCGGTAAAATCAGCATCAGCATGCCTGGGATACGGTAGCCCACCGATTGCAGAACAAATTCAGGAGAGAGTTCGCCGGATGCGGCGTAGGTCAAAAACTTGATCAGGCGGCCACTGACGATAATCAACGTAAGCACAGCCGTAACTGCAAAGGTACTGACAAGAATCTGACGGGAAAGGTAACGAAAAATAATCAAAACAAAACACCCGCCTAAAAGCGTTTATGAAACCAATCGCAAATGGTTTATAGTGCCAACACTCATAGGTTGGCCGAAACTTAGGCCGGCATTATCACTCAAAGCCGCTGTAATGTCTTGTTTGGAGCGATTATGGATTTTGAAATTGTACATGGCGCCGTCACTGCGTTAGAAACCGAATGTTTGGTTGTTGGTATCGAAGCTGAGGGTGTGTTGACCCCGTCCGCTCAAGAAGTAGACAGCGTAAGTAACGGTTTGATCACTGAGTTAGTTCAATCAGGTGATATTAAAGGTAAAACCGCCGAGTCTTTATTGCTGCACAAGGTCGCAGGCGTTAGCGCCAAGCGCGTTTTGTTGGTAGGTCTTGGTAAAGAAGCTGACCGTCACGACCGCAACCTGAAAAAAGTCGTTAAGGCGATTTTGTCGACGGTTAAGTCATCCAGCCTGAAAGACATCTCGGTTGCGCTGGATAACAAAGCATCGGATCAAGAAGACGCTTACCGCTATGCGCGTTTATTAGCCCAACTGACCACGGCAGAGCTGTACCAATACGATTACACGAAAAGCAAAAAAGCCGACCCGCATAGCATTGAGCGCTTTACGATTGTAATGAGTGAAGCGGACTCCGAAGATGGCGAGAGCGGCTTGGTTGACGCAACAGCGATCGCAAACGGCATGAACGTTGCGCGCGATTTGGGTAACTTGCCGGGCAATGTTTGCACACCAACGTATCTGGCCGACCAAGCGCAAGAGTTGGCGTCTGAGTTTGATGCCGTTACCTGCGACATCCTTGATGAAGATGAGATGGAAAAGCTCGGCATGGGTTCGTTGCTGTCCGTTGGTCGCGGTAGCGCAGAGCCATCACGTCTGATCGTGATCAAATACAATGGCGGCGAAGCCGATGAAGCACCACACGTGATCGTCGGTAAGGGCATCACGTTCGATACGGGCGGTATCTCCTTGAAGCCTGGCACAAAAATGGACGAGATGAAGTTCGATATGTGTGGCGCAGCCTCCGTCATGGGCACCATGCACGCAGTGGCTGAAATGGAATTGCCGATCAACATCATCGGTGTGATCGCCTCCGCTGAAAACATGCCAAGCAGCAATGCTACTAAACCAGGCGACATCGTAACGACTCTGTCCGGCCAAACGGTCGAGATTCTTAACACCGACGCTGAAGGCCGTCTGGTCTTGTGTGACGCCCTGACGTATGTTGAGCGTTTTAAGCCAAAAACCGTTGTGGATATTGCAACCTTAACCGGCGCATGCATCGTTGCACTGGGTCATGTGGCGTCTGGCCTGTTAACCAACGACGAAGAACTGGCCGATGAGATTACTCTGGCCGGTGATTACGCGGATGACCGTGTATGGCGTCTACCGTTGTGGGACGATTACCAAGAGCAGTTGGACAGCAATTTTGCCGACATTGCTAACATCGGTAACGCCGGTGCAGGTACCGTTACCGCGGCGTGCTTCCTGTCACGCTTCACAAAAGCGTACCGTTGGGCGCACTTGGATATCGCAGGTACCGCTTGGGTGAGCGGCGGTAAAGACAAAGGCGCGTCAGGCCGTTGTGTACCGTTACTGTCCCAGTACTTGATGAATCAAGCGGCCGATGTGATCGATGAAGATCACGAGCATGACCACGCCCACTGATTCATGAAGCAAGCGGATTTTTACGTACTGCCCCAAGCCGATATCGACAGCCGATATCGGTTTATGGGCAAACTGGTGACTCGCGCCTTGGGCGCGGGACACCGCATCTATATTCTTACCGACTCCCAATCGGAAGCCGAAACCATTCACGAACGCCTATGGCACAGTGAAGCCGAGTCGTTTTTACCCAGCAAGCTGATCACCCAAGAGGGCTACAGCCCCATTGAGATCGGTTGGGATGAAACGCACACGCCTAAAGAACCGGATCTTTTAATGAATCTCTCGGTTCTGCCTAAGGTATCCAGTGATGCGTTTTCGCGTGTCACAGAGATTGTGATTCAACAAGACACCGTTCTAGAAATCACCCGCGCGCGTTTTAAGGACTACCAATCGCAAGGTTGGAAAACCGCTTTGCACGATATGCGACGTTGAGAACTTATCGACGTAGGTCATTCTTTTTAAATCTAATTTAATGATAAAATCCGCGCTTTATATTGAAAGGATACAATAATGCGCATTTTACTTCTGTGCTTATCATCATTGATTTTACTTGGCTGTATGGGAACTCCTGAAATCCCATCTACAGATATTCAGCAAGGCGCAAGAATTGGTGTTTATATTGATGTTCCTGAAGAGTTACATCATCAGCACATCGGAACAACAGCGTTCAATAATGAAGAGAAAACGCTTCCATACGATTGGGATTACCAGAATCAACTTGAGCAAGTAGTGGTTACTAAGCTTAAAAATGCAGGCTTTGAGACTGTTATTATTCCTAAAGGATCGATTGAGGGCTTCCCCAAAAAAGAGCCTCTGATTACTTACTCAGATAAAGAGTGGCGAATCACACCTGAACAACAACCTGCTGCAGACTACGTAAAGAACACCTTGGAGCTTGACGCTCTCTTTGTAATGCAAAGCTCAGAAAACCTATTAGTAAGCATC
Source organism: Neptunomonas sp. ABH4_499 (assembly GCF_056160565.1). Classification (NCBI taxonomy): domain Bacteria; kingdom Pseudomonadati; phylum Pseudomonadota; class Gammaproteobacteria; order Oceanospirillales; family Oceanospirillaceae; genus Neptunomonas; species Neptunomonas sp. ABH4_499. The sequence continues at coordinate 54,554 of NZ_JBSWXK010000004.1, forward strand.
GAATGCGGTATGTCGGACTGCTCTTATCGTAAGATGTCACATCCAGGGTTGTACTCGCGCTCCATGTTTGGAATTGGTTTCGCAACTGCATCATTTGGATTTGATTGGCACATCTATACACTTAATCCCTATGCCGACCTTACACAAGGAAAACCTCTTTCGAACACTTTCAGAATGGCTTCTACAGGGCTATCAAGTATCGAAGGTTACGAAGAGCCTGAAGACTGGGATAATGTAACCGAGTCAGAGGCGCTCATCGTAAGGCAGCATCTACTGGAAGATGTGCAATCAAGAACTGAGCGAGTAATTAAGTTTCTTAGAAACGAAGAACTCGATTAAAATACCAAGAAAGTGCTCTAATTTTGCAGCACTGTTCCTCTGATTTTTTTATTTGGAGCACCCTATGGGCCGTGCCTATCAAAACCGCAAAGTCGCGATGGCGAAAACATCCGACATGAAAGCAAAACTCTACAGCCGTTACGGACGTGAAATTTACGTCTGTGCTAAATCCGGTGGCGCGGACCCGGACGGTAACTTAGCGCTTCGCTCAATGATCGAACGCGCTAAAAAAGAGCAAGTCCCTGGCCACGTCATCGACAAGGCCCTGCAAAAAGCTCAAGGTGGAGCGGGTGAAGATTTCTCCCCTGCACGTTACGAAGGTTATGGCCCAGCTAACTGCATGGTGATTATCGAGTGTTTAACCGATAACCCAAACCGTACCTTTGGCGATGTGCGTAACTGCTTTACCAAAACTAAGTCTAAAATTGGTACTCAGGGTTCCGTTGCCCACATGTTTGATCATGCGGCGGTTTTTGTCTTCAAAGGCGATGACGAAGACGCCGTTTTGGAAGCCTTAATGGAAGCCGACGTTGATGTGAGCGATGTTGAACTTGAAGACGACATGATCAACGTATTGACCCCAAACACCGAGTTTTTCAACGCAAAACAAGCATTGGAATCCGCGTTTGAAGGCATTGATTTTGAAGTGGCTGAAATCCAGTTCGTACCAAAAGTAATGACCGAACTGCAAAGCGATGATGATACCGCTATGTTCGAAAAATTCATGAACATGCTGAACGATTTGGATGATGTGCAGAACGTCTTCCATAACGTTGAAAACGTATAACACGCCCCATTTAAGAGCATTACATCGTTTTCTGTAATGCTCTTTTCCTATCTCGACCATCCTCTTTTGACTCTCTACCATAGGTAGGTTGAGGCGACTCTCCCGCCCTCATGGATGTTCACAATAACAATTAGGAGTCGTTAGATGGTTATCCAACTGTTCCCGCTTTGGGCCGTACTCTTGTCGGCGCTGGCTTACTTTCTGCCTGAATTTTTCATCCCGTTTAAGGGGTATATTATCCCACTATTAATGGTCATTATGCTGGCCATGGGACTTACACTCAGTCCAAAAGACTTCAAACAGGTCGGTAAAAACACCAAAGCCGTTGGCGTCGGAGTACTGCTGCAGTTTTTAGTGATGCCGATCACCGCTTTGTTGATTGCCACACTGTTCGGCTTTGACGAGGAACTAACCGTCGGCATGCTGCTGGTCGGCAGTGTTGCAGGTGGCACATCATCCAATGTGATGTGTTATCTCGCCAAAGGCGATACGGCGCTGTCGATTTCTATGACCGCGATCTCCACCTTACTGGGCGTTGTACTCACACCGCTACTGGTTTCTTGGATGATCGGCACCGCAGTGGATGTTCCGGTCAGCTCTATGCTGATGAGTCTGGTGAAAATTGTGTTAATCCCCGTTGCGATCGGCGTTTTGATCAACTCATTTGCTCACGATGCAGTGCGTAAAACCGAAGCGGCTCTGCCATACATCTCTATGTTTGCGATCGTCTTTATCATTGCGATTGTTGTCGCTCTCAGTGCCGAAAAACTGGCAAGTGTCGGTGCACTGGTGGCCCTAGCCGTCGTCATCCATAACGGCATCGGTTTGTTGCTCGGCTACTCCGTTACAGCACTGCTTGGTTTTGATAAGCGCATCTGCCGCACCATCGCATTCGAGGTCGGCCTACAAAACTCAGGTTTGGCCTCGGCATTAGCGATTAAATTCTTTACCCCTGCGGCTGCACTGCCGGGCTCTATTTTCAGTGTTTGGCACAATATTTCTGGCTCGCTGATTGCAAGTTATTGGAGTAAGAAGCCTGTCGATAAGACTGAGCCTTCGATGCCAACAGGTAATGTCGCCAAGGAGCTTTAGCCCATCCCACAGCGGGCAGCCACACGGCCCGCTTTTTATTTTCCCCCCATCCGCCCATTAAGTGACGATGTACTGAGTGGATTTGCCGTTAAACCTTCTTTGAAACTGTCACAAACGGTATACTTTCCCCCAACTTTTTTAGACCTTTGTGCATCTTCTATCTTTTTAACGGTTAAGAGCACACAGAACGCCAAGAGATTGACAAGACATCATGGAAAAAACCTACCAGCCGAGCGAGATTGAAAAGTCCTGGTATAAAACCTGGGAAGAGCGTAACTACTTTGCCCCATCCGGCGAAGGCGACAGCTACTGCATTATGATCCCGCCGCCGAACGTCACCGGCAGCTTGCACATGGGCCACGCGTTCCAGCACACCATCATGGACTCGTTGGTGCGTTATCAGCGCATGAAAGGCAAGAACACGTTATGGCAGGTAGGTACAGACCACGCGGGTATCGCAACCCAAATGGTGGTTGAGCGTAAATTAGCGGCCGAAACGGGCGAGACGCGTCACGATTTAGGCCGCGATGCGTTTATTGAAAAAATCTGGGAGTGGAAAAGCGAGTCCGGCGGTACCATTACCGGCCAGATGCGTCGCTTGGGTAACTCTGTGGATTGGCCGAACGAGCGCTTCACCATGGACACGGGCTTCTACAATGCCGTCCAAGAAGTGTTTATCCGCCTTTACGATGAAGGCTTGATCTACCGTGGCAAGCGCTTGGTCAACTGGGACCCGAAACTGCACACCGCCATCTCTGACCTTGAAGTGGAAAACAAAGAGGTTAAGGGCAAGATGTGGTACCTGCGCTACCCATTAGCGGACGGTGCCAAAACACAAGATGGCAAAGATTACATCATTGTTGGTACAACTCGACCTGAAACCATGCTCGGTGATACCGGTGTGGCGGTGAACCCTGAAGATGAGCGTTACCAAGACCTGATCGGTAAGTTTGTTGAGCTACCACTGGTGGGTCGTCGTATTCCAATTGTGGCGGATGATTACGCCAACATGGAAAAAGGCACCGGCTGTGTGAAGATCACACCTGCGCACGACTTCAATGACTATGAAGTGGGTAAGCGCTGCGAATTGCCGATGGTCAATATTTTGACCTTCAGCGCGGATATCCGTGAAGAAGCTCAGGCCTTTAACAGTGATGGATCCGTCAACCATGACATCGACACCACACTGCCAGAAAAATACCGTGGTATGGAGCGTTTTGCAGCGCGTAAAGCCGTTATCGCCGACTTCGAAGCATTAGGCTTGCTGGAAAAAATTGAAGAGAACGACATGACCGTGCCGTACGGCGATCGTGGTGGTGTGGTGATCGAACCAATGCTGACCGACCAATGGTTTGCGGATGCGAAAACGCTGGCAAAACCATCCATCGAAGCGGTCGAGAATGGCGATATCAAGTTTGTACCTAAACAATACGAGAACATGTACTTCGCTTGGATGCGTGACATTCAAGATTGGTGCATCTCCCGTCAATTGTGGTGGGGCCACCGCATCCCTGCGTTCTACGATGCGCAAGGTAATGTCTACGTTGCTAACACCGCAGAAGCGGCACGCACCAAGTACAACCTAGCGGCCGACATCGAACTGACCCAAGATAACGATGTATTGGATACCTGGTTCAGCTCGGCACTGTGGACGTTCGGCACACTGGGCTGGCCAGAAAATACCGACCGTTTAAAGACCTTCCACCCAACCGATGTGTTGGTGACCGGTTTTGACATCATCTTCTTCTGGGTAGCGCGCATGATCATGATGACCATGCACTTTATGAAAGATGAAGACGGCAAGCCGCAAGTACCGTTCAAAACGGTTTACGTGACCGGTCTTATCCGTGATGAGCACGGCGATAAGATGTCGAAATCCAAAGGGAACGTGTTGGACCCACTGGATATGATCGACGGTATCTCTCTGCCAGAGCTTCTCGAAAAACGCACTGGCAACATGATGCAACCACAACTTGCCGAGAAGATCGGCAAGCGTACCGAGAAAGAGTTCCCAGAAGGGATTGCTGCTCATGGTACGGATGCTCTGCGCTTCACCCTAGCGGCGTTGGCGACCACCGGTCGTGATATCAACTGGGATATGAAGCGCCTTGAAGGCTACCGTAACTTCTGTAACAAGCTTTGGAACGCAGCACGTTATGTGTTGATGAACACCCAAGGCGAAGATTGTGGTGTAAATGGCGAAGCGGTTGAGTTGTCACTGGCGGATCGTTGGATCTCAAGCCGCCTGCAATCCCTTGAAGCGGAAGTTACTAAGCACTTTGATGAGTACCGTTTTGATTTGGCGTCTTCGGCGCTTTACGAGTTTATCTGGAACGAATACTGCGACTGGTACCTTGAGTTATCAAAACCGGTATTGTGGGATGAAAACGCCAGCGTTGAAGCCAAACGCGGTACGCGTCGTACTCTGGTACGTGTTCTGGAAGTATTGCTGCGTCTTGCGCACCCAATCATGCCGTACATCACTGAAGAGATCTGGCAGCAAGTCAAAGATCTGACCGGTAAATCCGGCGATACCATCATGCTGCAAGAGTACCCGGTTGCCGACATGAGCAAGCGTGATGAGCAAGCCGAATCCGACATCGAATGGTTGAAAGGCGTGATCATCGGTATCCGTAACATTCGTGGTGAGATGAACATCTCCCCTGCCAAAGAACTGGATATTTTGATCAACAATGGCAGCGCAGAAGATCAACGTCGTCTGGATGAAAACCGCACCTTCCTGACTAAGCTTGCGAAACTGAGCTCCATTACTTGGTTAAACGCTGGTGATGAAGCGCCGATGTCGGCCACCCAACTGGTTGGTGAGATGGAAGTCTTGGTTCCAATGGCCGGTTTGATCGATAAAGATGCAGAACTTGCGCGCTTGAAGAAAGAGATCGACAAACTCAGCAAAGAAGTGAGCCGCGTGGAAGGCAAACTCTCTAACGAGAAGTTTGTCGCCAATGCCCCAGAAGCCGTTGTTGCGAAAGAGCAAGAGAAGCTGACAGAGGCGAAAACATCGCTGTCTAAACTGACCGATCAATACGCTAAGATCGAAGCGCTGTGATACTCACAGCCGCTTGATAAAAAAACGGACGCGAAGGCGTCCGTTTTTATTTAAGTCGTCAATTTATTCTACGCCATCATATTCAAACGCCGTCGGGTTCAGTCGACGCCATTCTAAGCGGTCCCGTCCTCTGTCCTTCGCGACGTACAGCAGTTTATCCGCTTCGCTTAAGAGTTGATCTTCGTAGGTATCAATGTCCGGCACCATACTGACGACCCCGATACTGACGGTCACAATGATGTCGATACCTGCGGCTGTGATGTGTGCATTTCTGAAACGCTCGTTGAGCATTTCACCGATTAAGATAGCACCATCAATGTCGGTTTCGGGCAGTAAAATCACAAACTCCTCTCCGCCGTATCGGGCCACGACATCGGTTGGGCGACGGACGCAATCCAATATGTGTTTGGCTGACTGGATTAAACACAGATCACCAAATTGGTGGCCATAGGTATCGTTGACGCGTTTGAAGTGGTCGATATCGAGCAGCAACATCGATAACGGACGTTGGTTGCGTGCTGCATGGCGGAAGGCGGTTCGGTATATATCGTCAAAGTGACGCCGGTTTCTAAGCTTGGTAAGTGGGTCTGTTGTGCTGAGCTCAACCAAGCGGCGGTTTGCCTCTTCAAGCTCGTAGGTTCGCTCTTTGATCATGGCATCTAAATTTTGATTGATCATTTTTTGCGTTTCGATCAAATCATGCTGCTCTTGGGCTAACAACTCCCGCTCTAGCGAGATACGATTGGCCAACGCATATGCCTGCATCATCGCCATTAAGATGATGCCTAAGTAAGGCGCCTTTTCTGTCAATGTAGTACTGGGAATCCAACCGAAATTAGCCAGAATGGACACCGTAAAGCCTACACTTGCACACAAGCCCGATAACAACATCAATTTAGCGGAGCGGAAACCATCCAGTGTACGCACCAAGTAACAGGCTAAGTTCACAACAATCGAGATCATGCTGCACAATAAAATCCAACGCAGATGCTCGTGATAAGGCACCACAAAACCCAGCAAGCCGTTTACTAGGCCTAAAAGGCCGATCGCCCGCATCACATAACCCCAACGCGGGCGCTCTTCTTTTAGGTTCAGTACACCGTAGCTGAAATAACACGGGAAGAAAATTGATAAGCCTATCGATAGGATCAAAAAGTAATTGGTAAATTCCGGGTGTTCGGGCCAGAACAAAATATTGGGTACGCCATCGGTCGATAGATAAATACCGATGATGCTGATGTAAAGGAAGGTGTATAAAAGATACAACTCATCTTTCACCGTTAGGTACACCATCAAGTGGTACAAACTGATGGCCAAGAGCACACCGTAAAACAGGTTGCTTAAAGAGTTAGCGACAAAGTTATGCTCTATAAAGTTGGATTGGGTACGCAAGGTCATCGGGATTTGGATGGTCCCCTTGCTCTCTACCCGGATAAACAACTCGACCTCATCATAGGGCTGCAACTCGAACGGCAGAAGCAGATTGGGGTGTTTGATCGGCCGCTCATTGAACGGTTGCGTATCCCCCGCTTTTGAATGATCAAGCTCAAAAAGGCGTTTTACAAACAGATCGACCCGATCAAGGAAAGGATTGTTAATATCCAACACCAATGAGACGCCTCTGGCGGTGTCATTAATGATGGGTATGCGCACCCAGTAAGCGGAATCGGAAAAGCCAAAGCTCAACTGCGGCATGTCCGATGTTTTCCAATCTATGGTGGTTGACTGCACATCTGCGAACGATTTAAGGCTGTCCTTGTCTTCGTAATATTCAACGTTAGGGCCTATCGAGATACTCTTAAAGTCATACCCCACACCAATCGGCTCCGATGCACCGATGTGGCGACTGATCAGTATCAGCAATAGGCAAAGGGGTAAACACCATGGTTTCAAAGAGATATCTCCATTGATTATGCATCCTTGCGTCTCTTTGAGTCTAGACCAGCCCATCAATTCTTGCTTACATACTCTGGATGCAATTTGACCTTCATTCTGTCACCAAGGAAACCTTATGAAACGGCACCCGCATTCACGCGCCATCAAAGCAGGACTGCCCGCAGGAACCCCCACTCACATAGGTCAAATTCATCATGCGCACACTGCGACCCATGCGCTGATCTACACGGCATCCGATGTTCAAAAAACGCCCTATGATCAAGTATTTGATAAAGATCTAAGCCAGCATCAACGCTGCTGGATCAGTACATCGGGCCTGAATGCGGTATCCGACATTGCTCAATTATGCGACCGGTTCAAGATTCACCCATTAGTGGTTGAAGACATTGTGAACACCCACCAGCGTCCAAAGTTTGAAGAGTACGAGCATTATCTTTTTCTTGTGTTTCGTCGAATCTTAACGCCGCAAGAAGCCGACCAAGCGATCGAGTATGAACAGATCAGCATGGTGGTGCTGGATCAGCATTTGCTGCTGTTTCGTGAGCGCGATGATGACTTTTTTGAGCCACTGATCAAGCAACTCAACTCGGCAAAAGGACGACTGCGCGCCGCCGGAACGGACTATCTGGCTTACGCCATTTTGGACTTGGTGGTAGACCACTATTTCACCTTGATTGACCGGATGGATGAGCAAATCGACTCGTTGGAAAATCAGGTGATGTTAGGACGCAGCACCGACTTAATCTCGGAGGTACAGACAATTAAACGAGACCTGATCCAGATTCGTCGAAGCGTTTCACCGCTTCGTGAATTACTGAGTGGCTTTATTCGCTGCGAATCAGGATTGGTCCACGAGAAAACCCCAATCTACTTACGCGATGTGCTCGACCACACCGTGCATATCACCGAAAGCTTGGAGTCCTACCGAGAAATACTGTCCGGTTTGATGGATATTCATATCTCGAACATCAACAACCGAATGAATGAGATCATGAAGGTGTTGACGATCTTCTCCAGTATTTTCATCCCGCTGACCTTCCTGACCGGCATCTACGGGATGAACTTTGACTGGATGCCAGAGCTCCACTGGAAATGGGGATACCCGACACTCTTGGGTTGCTTTGTGATTATCCCTAGTATTTTGTGGTTCTATTTTCATAAAAAGCGCTGGTTATAAGCTAAGGTTACACCCTAAAGCGCGCCACCATGGTGTGCAGTTGTCCTGCAATGTGTTGGATTTCTTCGGCTGCACTGGCCGTTTGGTTGGCATGAGAGGCGCTTTCTTGACCAACGCTTCGTACCTGATTGACACTGCCTTGCACCTGCTGGGTCACTCCGCTTTGCTCCTGCGTGGCGTGAGAGATCTCTTGGTTGAGACGGTTGATGGTCTTCACCGCCTGCATAATCGCCAATAGCGCTTGGTGCGCATTTTCTGAGTACTCAACCGTTTGTTCGGTGATGGAACGCCCTTCATCCATCGACATCACGGCGCTTTTGGTGCCCGTTTGTAGCCCCTCGATTAAGCGACGGATCTCTTCGGTCGATTCTTGAGTGCGTTTTGCTAAAACCCGAACCTCGTCGGCCACCACCGCAAAGCCGCGACCTTGATCGCCCGCACGCGCCGCTTCAATGGCGGCATTAAGGGCCAGTAGGTTGGTTTGTTCTGCAATGTCCCGAATCACATCGACAATGCCACCAATGTTGTTGCTCTGTAGCTCCAAGTCTTGAATACGCGATTGCGTATGAGATACAGAAGTGGACAGCTGACGAATCGATTGCTGAGTCTGCTCAACAATGCGTTGCCCTTGTGTCGACTCTTGCTCGGCTTCATGTGCCGCACTCGAGGCTTGCGCGGCATTATCCGTGACTCGGTCGACAGTGATCTTTAAATCACCAATGGCATCCACCATTCGATCGGTTTCTTCAACCTGCTGTTGACTGCCTTGCTGCGCCCTTTGGGTTGCCCCTGCCATGCGCGTTGAAGCATCGCTCATCTGATCACTGGCTTTTGAGATTTGCCCAATCATAGTACGCAGTGATTGGGCCGTATTTCCTAACGCGGTGAGCAGTTCGGCGATCTCATCGCGCCCTTTGGAGCGGACCTCAATGGCCAAATTACCGGCCGCCAAATCATTGGCGATGTGAACCGCGTCTTTAAGTGGTCGACTGATCAGACGCGACATATAAAACGAGAACACCGCCCCCATCACAATGGCGCACAGCGTAATCAACCCCACTAACATCACTTCGCGCTGCGCCTCTTCTTGTAGACGAGCACTGAGAGCCGTTTGGGAATCCACGACCGAGGCTTCCAAAGCGGAGATGCGCGAGATCACATCCTCCTCCATTACTTGCATCCCCAACTTGCCCTCTTTGAGCGCTTCCAATTGGCTGTACAGAGATTGAAGGTGCTCGATGTAGCTTTCACTTTCCGACCTAAAGTTTGAGAACTTGACCCGGATATCGGCCGTTGAGATGTCACTGTCGAGTTCATCTGATAGCTCATCTACATCGTTCTCAAACGATTGCATCGCACGTCGATAATCCTGAGTATCCCAGCTGTTAAGATACTGACTGACGTACAAACGCGTCGCCATCAAAGCTTGCTGTACTTGAGCGGCACTGAACATCACCATGGTGTCGTCATCGTCGCTGGCCCGTTCGATGATGTCCGCCATGCTTAGACTCATCTCCTCACCGCGAACACTGAGTTTATCTTGGATCAGAGCATCGGCTTCATGTAACTGGCTGCGAAGCATCTCAGCAATGGTTTCGTATCCCAAGAGTTTGGATTGCACTTCGGTCAGGACAGGGCGTTGTTCAGGGTCTATGCCTGGCTCCAACGCCGATAAGGCCATTTTTAAGCTGGAAAGTGAGGATTGAAACTGAGTTAAATCATCTTCGGTGTGGGTTTCAAGAAACGTCTGAAAGGCAACTTTGGCCTCTAACATTTCAATATTAATCGTATTGGCCATTTGGGTGGTGTCGCTCATTTGCCCATAAGCCACAAACCCTTTTTCGGATGCTTTCAGCGATAGAATAGCAAACAGTGCCGCTACAGCCATTAACGCCATAACAGCACCAAACCCTAAACCTAACTTAGCTCCTAGTTTGATGTTCGACAGCATATTCAATCCAAACTGGTTAATAGATGAATATCAGTATCGACTAATTCAATCGAACCGTGAGCCAAGTGGTGAAAAATAGGACTAAAAGAGTAGTTTTCTACACCCCAAATCGAAAGCTAGACGCCGTAATGGATTTGAAAAGATCCTCTTGATGATAGATACACGCACCCGCTTCCTCTTCGGCTGCGCCTACGGCCACCATCAAGGGGATTAAGTGATCCTCCCTTGGGTGCGCAAACCGAGCCATCGGGGCTTGCTCCCACTCAACTAACGATTGGGTACGGGCACTCGGTCCCGCCTCTAGAAGGTTGTGCTGTAACCAATCATCAAAAGCTTTGGACGGGGCACTGGCACCTGGGTCGAAACGGCGCAGATTATGGTAGCTAAGTCCACTTCCGATGATCAGCACACCCTCGTCGCGTAAAGGTTTTAGCAAACGCCCGATGCGCAGATGCAAAGCGGGGTCTAAGCCTTTTTCCAACGATAACTGGACAACCGGCATCGTGGCATCAGGGTACATGGGTTTTAGCATGGTGAAGGTACCGTGATCAAAACCGCGCTCGGCATCCAATACCGCATCAATGCCCGCTGCACCTAATAGGGTTTGTACGCGTTCCGCCAACCACGGCGCGCCAGGCGCTGGATACGAGATATGGTAGGTATGCTCCGGAAAACCGTAGTAATCAAACACCATACCAGGGCGCTCTGACGAGGAAATACGAAACCCCTCGGTTTCCCAGTGCCCGCTGATCACCAGCACTGCTTTTGGGGCCTCTGGAAGGCTTGTTGGGATCTCAATCAACGACTGTTCGAGCTGAAGGAAGGTGTCGCCTTGCTCTTTTTTCATCCAAGGCCACGGGCCACCACCGTGGGATAAAAAGTAAGTGGGTAATGACATATGTGTTTCTCCTATGACTTAAACACAGTGTACTCCCAACTTAAAAAGAACAATCATGCATACTTATAAAGACAATCATGCACAAAAAATATACCTTCACACTTCAAAAACGCACAGCGTCCGGCTTGCCCCTTCGTAACGACACTTCAAACGCATCAGCTGCGCCGTGCCTTTACTGAGGTGAAACCCGCAGGCCTCGTAAAAAGGGGTTAAGTGGGGCTCTGCTAAGCAATATAAAAGGCGATCACACTCTTTGTGCCACATCATCACAACCTCTTTCACCAATTCCCGGCCAATCCCTTGCTGGCGTTGGGACTGATCCACCAACACGCCCGATAACAGATCAACACCGGCTTTGGACTGGATAAGGGCAACCGCAAGAATGGTCTCGTTGCTTCCCTCTTTTACGAATACGCGATCGTGTTTAGAGGGAAACCCTTCAAAGGCATTGGCTTTGTAAAATGGGTGCAAGGTGCGCCACAAAGGTTGGGGAAGTTCGTGCATCAGGATACAGAGATTGTGGTGGATATACGTATCATCGCTTGATGGATGAAAAAATCAAAGGGGCTCGATCCTTCTTGCCCCTTTGTTAGATCCCCTGCTAGAGCATTGCTTGAGATAAGAGGTTAAAACATGAGATAAAACAGTAAGACTTTACTTAGGTATAGCGCATGTTGGGGGATTGTCAAAAAAAGCCAGACGATTGTCTGGCTGCAAGAAGACACATTTTCACAACACACATGGAAACGGGAACTTACTTTTTCTTCACATCTTCATTGATGAGATGGCGAATTTTAATGAACCCCCACACCATGGCGGTTGAGATTGCGGCCACCCCGAGTAAGCTTGGCCACAAGGTTTCAAACGAATAAGGATCGATTCCGAACATGCTCCACCTCGTAATTTTTTATTAACTCAGTAGGAACAGCCTAGCTCTGGCGGGTAAAGAAAGAATTGATGTGGCTCAATGGTTACTTTACCAGAGCCACACAGCGAGAATAACGCATTGAGTTAAAAGGACTATTTCGAAAATCACCGATGCATCCATAGCCACCTCGATTGATCCGAATCAATGTTTAGCCATCACCACTCGTATAAAGCGGTAACACTCTTACCATTATCGTTATACGTAAGGCTTCGGCAGATTTGTCGGACCAGCGGTATACCTCGACCAAAAGGAACCACAGCCGATTCTGAATCACTCTTATCAAGCACGGTAGAAACGTCAAAACCGTCACCGCTGTCATTAAGAACAATGATTAATAAACCACCTTCGCTACCCTGCTTTCTGGTTAAGAACATATCTAAACTCACAAAGTCGGTAGGCTTTAACTCCTCTAACCGTTTTTCCCTCTCTACAAAATATTGCGTGAACCCTTCAGCCGTGGATTTAAGATCCGATTGCAACTTTAATATGCCGTGATCCAACGCATTCAAAAACAGTTCGGTTAATACGGTAAACACTACGTGCCATTGATCCTGAGCGCCTTCTATTTCTTGTAGCTGATTCATGGCTAAAGCCACAGGGTTAACACGTTTTAAGTCTTTACCACGTAAAACGAGCTTCCAACACCAAGCAGCTTGCGAATCAAATATTTCCGAACCAGATTTAGCCTCTTTAATGATCGCAGGCTCTTCTAATGAAGACGTTGCTGTAGATGCTTCCACCTCAATCTTTTGGAAAACATTCGAGGGGATTTCAATCAAGCTGATATCATCTTCTTGATGAAAGCCGCATAAAAAATGATCTAGATCCCTCATCATTGAGGGTAATAAGGACGGAGCGCTTGATTGGCTTGCTAGTGAAACCGACGTTAAGACGCGTTCTTCGCCGTAGTATTCGCCTTCAAAATTACGTGCTTCTGATACCCCGTCACTCATCATCAGTATTCGTTGCTCAGGTAACAACACGCAAGAACGCATCATAAGAGATCCCATGCTCTTCAAGATGCCAAGGGGTGGATCAACAGAGTTAAATCGCCGATCAACCTCTCCGTCTTGATCAAGGACTAGAAGATCGGGCATTCCTCCATTCCAAATGATGCAATGTCCTTCTGGAGTAATCGTGACCCATATAGCGGCAAGAAACATCCCAGTCGGAAGTAATGCGCAAAGCTTAGTATTGATCTGTTTAAGTATCTCGGGCGCTTCATAACCTTTATTTGTCATGGCTCGAAATGTTTCAGCAACCGGTAGCGCCCCAACAACAGAAGTTAATCCGTGACCCGTAAAATCACCCAATAGTACATTTACATCACCATTGGGACGACGACCCGTTAGCTGAAGGTCTCCGCTGAAGGTTTCAGCCGCTCGGCGCACTAAGCGTATACAGTCAGTTAGGACATTGTCTTTTTCGATGGCACGACTGAAGATTTGTTCTGCGACCTCTTCATCTCGTTGACGAATCTGATGAAGATCATGTATCTCCTGATACAACTTTTTCATACGTCTTATGGCGATCAACTTAGCTCGCAGACCCTCATATGAACAAGGCCAATCTATAAAGTCATCGGCCCCAGCTTCAACGGCTTCTTGGATTAAAGTGTCAGAAACCGCATCAATCAAACAGATGACCGGTAAAAAACTATGCCCTGCACTTTCTTTTAAAGAAGTGATCCAACCAATCAAGCCCGAGTTATGCATCGACAAGTTCATGAAAACAAGATCTGGGAGCTGCTCACTGACTTGTAATTTAGCTGTTTCAAGCGAAAGGTAGCTTAAAACTTGATAATTGAGAGATTTACAAAGCTCTTTTAAAGACGAACTTCGCTCTAAATTGGAATCAAGAATCAGAACCATTTTTGACGCTTTCGGATCGACCACTCACAACCCCTTTTAGTGCTCAATTTTTACAAAGCGATCGAAATTGGCGATGCGTAGGATTTTTTCAACACTGCTGTGTGGCTGACAGATGATGACTTCACCGCCGCACTTTTCAGCGTGCTCTTTGAGCAGTAGCACCATACCCAGTGCCGAGCTGTCCATATAAGTTGCTTGGCTTAGATCAATACGAAAGATCGTGCCAGGCTGCTCCACTTTCTGATAAGTGGTACGAAAATCCTGATGCAACCCGTAATCAAAGCGTTCGGTGATGGTGATAGTAACCTGCGCAAGATCCGGAGAGGATTGACTGCTAATGGGCATATTGACTCCAATTCAAATAAATACGTCACTGATTCAGGGTTAAAACAGCTCTACATCACCTTCTTCCATATCGACTTGGGATACGGTGCGGTGTTGATTTCGCGCTTCACCATTTTTACGTTGCTCTTGGCAATAAGCCGCAATGCCCGATATTTTTTCAGCCATGGGCTCCGGCACTGGGAGGTCTAATTGGCTGATGTTATCCGCCAAAGTGTTCACCCCCTCAAGGTTAACGATTAACGAGTTGAGCGCTTGAGAGGAGATATCTTCAAACTGTAAGGAGCGCGTTGCATCCGCCACCGAAGCATTAAGCTCGTTACCATAGGCTTTCATTTTCTCGACACGATTCATCATCATCGAGTTCATATCACTTACTTTGCCCAGCATCACCGAGACTCGCTCTTTGGTTTCGATGGTTTCAGTGATGTCCGCCGTGGCTGTTTTACTCACGGTAGTTTTCAGGTTGGAGATCGTGGATTTAGCACCCGTGATCTTTTCGCGAATCTGATTGTTAAGCTCGGCCGAGCTGATCGACAATGAGCGTACCTCATCTGCAACCACCGCAAACCCGCGACCCGCTTCACCTGCACGTGCGGCTTCGATACTGGCGTTAAGGGCCAATAAGTTCGTTTGCGAAGCCAAGCCCTCTACGTTTTCAATCAAGCTAAAGATACCATCGAGCTGCTCCACCATGTCGTCAATGTGGTGCACCGTCTCTAAACTGTTTTTACTGACGTTCACCATCATGTCGACAAACTGATCCAAGATCTTGCTTGTTTCAGTCAGGAAGTTTTGCATGTTTAACGCTTCTGGCCCGTCATCATTGTTGGACACGTTCAGAAGCTCCGCAACCATGCCACCTTGCTGTTGACCGACACTGTTCATCCGGACAAAACAGCAGTTCATCTCATCAACCGCTTCTTTGATCAGATGGTCTACACGTTTAATCTCTTGATGAATCACCTGAGACTCAAACAGCAGGTACTCTTTCAGTTCACGAAAGGCTTCCCTTGTGCTCAGGTCAGTGGCAAGCGATGCATCATCACTGACGACTTTGGTATTGGCTGGCGAACCGCTGGGCCCTTTCAGTGCCACCAACGCAATCACCGCAAGTCCCGCTATACCGACCCAATGCACTAACGGTATAGCCGCGAATTCCCCAGCAGCGGTGAAGAGGACCGAGAGTACAAAACCGGCTATCAGGAGGCTTTTTTTGTTCATCATCTTTTCTCTTGTTATCGGATCGTCACCCGTGGGTTAACTGGCGGTCAGGTGCTTAATAAGTGCATCGGCCATTCGTGGCAAAGGTAAAACTTTTTTTGCAGCGCCAAGCTTTACCGCCGCCCCAGGCATACCCCAAATTAAACTGGATTCTTCATCTTGGGCGATGGTCATTGCGCCATGATTTTTTAATCGCAACATCGCCTCGGCTCCATCAGCTCCCATGCCTGTAAGCATCAAAGCTGTGAGCGAGCTCAGCTCTAAAGGGATCAAGGAATCAAACAGCGCTTCAACCGAAGGTTTATGACGATTAACCGGTTCGCTGTCTTCGATAAAACACTTTAAAACCCCGCCTTGCCGTTTCACCTTGAGGTGCTTTCCACCTTGGGCAATGTAAACATGGCTGGCTTGTAACACTTCGGCATGTTGCGCTTCTTTAATCGTCAACTCACAACGTTTATCCAGCCGTTCGGCAAACCGTGCACTGAAGGTTTGTGGTATGTGCTGGGCAATAACAATTGGCGGCATCCCTGTTGGTAAAGCAGTGAGCAACTCAAACAGGGCTTCTGTCCCGCCGGTAGAGGAACCTATCGCCACTAACTGCCCTCTGGCCGTTGGCGCTAAATGAATCGCTTCGCGTTTTGGTTTGGGTGCATAAGAGGCCGCCGGTGATGCTTGGCCTTTCCGTTGGATGTGCTTTTTTGCCAAGAAAGCGGCCCGAATTTTTGTGGTCAGTTCTTCTAAAAACTCACCTTTGAGCATATTGGCTCCGGTTTGTCCGGGCTTTTGGATAAAATCAACTGCACCCAGCTCCATCGCCATTAACGTCGCTTCGGCCCCTTTCGCGGTGAGCGTTGACAGCATCACGACCGGCATCGGCTTTAAGCGCATGAGGTTTTTCAAAAACGTTACGCCATCCATTTTGGGCATCTCGATGTCCAACGTGAGCACATCCGGCTCCAACGTTTTGATCATCTCGCGCGCTTCGTATGGATCATTTGCCGCACCCACCACCTCGATATCGTTCTGCGTTTTTAAAATTTCGGTCAGAACGGTGCGTACCAAATTGGAATCGTCCACAATCAGGACTTTGATTGGGTTCATAGGCTCCCCTTAAAACAATTCGACATCACTGCCATCATTATGCTGCTCGATCTGGTGACGGAATTTGTTCTCGGCCAAGTACAGTCGGCTGTTATGCAGTGTTGGCATTCGTTTAACCAGTAAGCGGTTTTGCAAAGGAAGGTAAGCCACCCTTCGGCCATACTCCCCACCGACATCCTGACTGATCAGGCGAATCCCCTCGGTTTGTAAAAACATTTTCACAAAGCGGATGTTTTGATCCCCCACATCACTCATCCCTGGGATCATCTGCCCGCCGCCTGTGATCTTTGCTTCTAAGCGGTGACGCTGGCCGCCATGCTTTAAGATTTCGTTAATCAGCTGCTCCATGGCAAACACGCCATAGCGCGCCGTCTCGGATTGCGCCAAATTCTGAAAGCGATCATTCTCAGGCAGAATAAAATGATTCATACCACCAATACCGGTCACGGGGTCGCAGACACAAGCTGAAATACAAGACCCCAGCAAGGTAATGATCGCCTCATGCTCACGAGTGACGTAGTATTCGCCGGGTTTAATCTTGACGGAGTAGCACTGCTCTTTCTTAAACCACTGTCGCTGAAAATGATTAAATCCGATTAAAGGCTCACCTGGAGGAGGGTTCAATGCGTGAACTGATGACATCCTTGATCCTCCTCGATTACTAATACACTCGACGGTAAATCGTCTGACCTACCAGCTTAAAACGATCGGTCAAACGGAACGGTGTTTCCGAGTGACCCACAAATAAAATGCCGTTGGGCGTTAACAACTCAGCCATACGATCCAACAATTGCATCTGAGTTTCTTTGTCGAAATAGATCATGACATTGCGGCAAAAGATCACATCCATCGGCCCTTTCATCGGCCAGTTTTGCATCAGGTTCAGCTCTTTGAAGGTGATCATGTTGCGTATCTTTGGCGACATGATCGCGACATTGGGCTTGAGCTTGTCGTACTCAACAAACTTTTTCTGATAGTTCTCTGGAATGCTTTGGATACGCTCTAAACCGTACTCACCACTTTTGGCCGTCGCTAACACCGTTGAGTCGATGTCCGTGGCCAAAATTTTAAGATCAATACGCTGAAGATCGATACCCGCCACTTGGCAACTCATCGCAATGCTGTAAGGTTCCTCCCCAACAGAGCAACCCGCCGACCAGATACGAATGCGCTTTTGTCCCGCTTTGTCCAACGACGGTAAAATTTGGTTTTTCAAACACTCAAAATGATGGTTCTCGCGAAAGAACGAGGTCAAATTTGTGGTCAGAGCGTTAATGAACTGACCAAACTCATCAGGGGTGTTCTCAAGGTAGGCAAAGTACTCCGCAAACCCGTTCAGATTCAGAACACGAATCCTACGAACTAGGCGGTTGTAGGCCATGTCCTTTTTATAATCTGATAATGAGATACCCGCGTGGTCATATAAGGTTTTACGGATATGTCGAAAATCAGCATCGGTGTAACGATATTCACGAACCCGTGATTGATCGCCCAGTGTGTGACTCATGGCGGTTAAGCCTCCTATGCTTACGGAACCAGCCCAACCGGGCTGGTTTGACCTACCTCAAAGTGGTTTAAAACTCATCCCACTCATCATCACTGGTCGCCGCTCGCATAACAGGGGCTGGGCGGTTTTCCTTACCCTTTGCCGCGTTTAACACGGCTTTAGATGGGCTCGATGTGGTTTGACGCTTAGCCGGAGCGGCTGTTGGTTGTGGCTCATCCACACCATCCACTCGGAACACATTCACTAGGCGTTGCAGTTGCTGCGCTTGCTCTTCCATTGATTCGGAAGCGGCTGCAACCTCCTCAACCAGCGCCGCATTTTGCTGGGTGCCTTCATCCATCGCGGTGACGGCCACGTTGACTTGTTCAATACCGCTGGCTTGCTCTCGGCTAGCAGAAGCAATTTCGTGAATGATCGCTGCCACTTGTTGAACGCCATCCAGAATCTCGCTTAACGCGCGACCGGATTCATCCACATAACGACCACCCTCTTCGACTTTATCAACGCTATCGGAGATCAACTCTTTGATCTCTTTTGCAGCGCTGGCACTGCGTTGTGCCAAGTTACGAACCTCAGATGCAACCACCGCGAAACCTCGGCCTTGTTCACCGGCGCGCGCTGCCTCAACCGCTGCGTTCAAAGCAAGCAAGTTGGTTTGGAACGCAATCTCGTCAATCACACCGATGATTTCAGCAATTTTCTTCGAGCTGTTGCTGATATCGCCCATCGAGCGAACCACCTTGCCAGAGATATCGCTGCCTTCATCCGCCAAGGCTTTCGCACGCTCGGCCAATTGGCTTGCTTGCTGTGCGTTTTCAGCATTTTGTTTCACCGTACTGGTCATCTCTTCCATGCTGGCTGCCGTTTCTTCAAGGCTGGCCGCTTGGCTTTCCGTACGCTGACTTAAAGTGGTGTTACCGTGTGCAATTTCAGACGCACCGGTAGTGATGTTGGCACCGGCGGCGCGGATATCAATCACCATGTCCTGCAGTTTATTCATCGATACATTCAAGGCATCATTCAGCTCACTGAACTCACCCGAGAAGTTACCGCTCATCTGCTGTGTTAAGTCGCCATCGGCTAAAGCGATCAATACCCGTTTTGCTTCACGCACGGGTGCCACAATGGTGTCTAGCATCTCGTTCACACCGGAAGCCACGTTCTGCATGAAACCGGAGTAAGCGGCCGAATCCAAACGCTCGCTCAACTGACCTTGGCTGGCACTTCGAATCATATCTTCGATCGCTTTTTCAGCTTGAAGCTGATCGGTCACATCCAACCATTCAACCACGGTACCCAAGCGCTCACCTTCATCGGATCTCACAGGGTTAGCGATCAGATCAAAAGAGCGTGATCCAATTTTGATTCGGCCTCGGAATGTATTGGTCAGCGCTTCCAACATCCGGCGCTGATGCGATGGATCTTTATGGAAATCATCGATATTACGGCCCATTAACCCACTCGCACTGAAGTTGGGTAAGTCCTTACAGATGTCCGCTTCGGCCACTTGGAACATGTTTAAGATGGCATCGTTCATGTAGATGATGTCGCCATTAGGCGTTGCCATCATGACATTGGAGGACACACTGTCGAGCGCTTGTTTGATGCGCATGGCGTTCGTTGCAACAGCTTTGGAATTATTAACATCGAATCCTAGTTTGATCGCGAGCGATTTAATCCCCCGCTTCAGTTGCCCAATTTCGCCCGACTCATTCACAGCGATTTCGGTAAAGTAATCCCCTTCACCGATTTTTTTCAGGCTTTTCAATGTGCTTTCAATCGGATCTTGAACATCACTTTTCACAAGCTTGAGGCTCATGACCGACAGGTAAATCAAACCAAGAACTGGCCCCACTTCCATCCATGCGTATTGCCCCATCGCAGCAAAGAAGGCCGAGATAACGACCGTCATCGCAGCAGCCACCCCCACGTACTGTAAGATGCCTTTTGACAACGTCGATTCAACCACATTTTTCGGGCTAGGTATGGACGCCTCTTGGTTATTCAGTTTGGCGTAAAGGGCTTCAGAATCGCGTATTTCTTGATCGGTTGGAATGGTTCGAACCGACATGTATTCAACGACCTGACCGTTTTGATAGACCGGCGTGACGTTCGCTTTTACCCAGTAGTAATCCCCGTTTTTACACCGATTTTTCACCAACTTACACCAAGGGCGGCCCAGCTTGAGCGTATCCCAAAGGTCTTGAAACGCGGCTGATGGCATGTCGGGGTGACGCACCACGTTATGGTTTTGCCCAACCAGCTCTTGCTCCGAAAAACCACTGATTTCGATGAAGGCTTGGTTGACGTAAGTGATCCGGCCTTTTAAGTCCGTTTTAGTCACCAACTCTTTTCCCGGGATCACTTTCACTTCGCGATCTGTAACCGGCATATTAATTTTCATGGATCTCTCCTTTCGTGTTCACAGGTCTGCGAGCCATCAGGCACTTTCAGCTGGGGCGTGATCAGCGGCTTCGCATTCCAGATCCCCCGTATTCAACAAGTAGTCGATGTCCATCAGGATCACCATTTTTTCATCGACGGTTGCTAGCCCTTCAATGTAAGCCGGGTCAATACCACTACCCATCATCGGGGCTCCTCGAATCTCACTGATCGGGATGGTGTAGGTTTCTGCAACCGCATCCACCACCAACCCGATGCAACGTTGTTTCTGACCGGTGTTCACCCACACGACAACCACGACCGTGGTAGGGCCATAATCCCGAGTTTCCAACCCAAAACGCGCTCTCAAATCCACGACAGGGATAATGGCACCACGCAAATTAAGCACCCCTTTCATGTAGCTGGGCGCATTGGGTATACGGGTTACGGGCATCCACCCTCGTATTTCTTGCACACTAAGGATATCCACCGCGTATTCTTCATCCGCTAAGATAAAGGTCAAAAATTGACGACTATCTTCAGTGATGAGTTCTGCTGCATCGGTCATGATCAGGCCACCTTTTCCTGCATCACAGTTTTCATAGACGAGACATGCAGTGGGTCAAGACCCACCTTCAGCAAGCCCGCGACGTCTAAAATCAGAGCCACATCGCCGTTACCTAAAATGGTCGCGCCGGAGAGGCCATCTATGCGTTTGTAATTGGTCTCTAAACTTTTAATCACGACTTGCTGCTGGGCTTGCAGCTCATCAACCACCAATCCCACTTTTTGGCCACCGGCTTCCAAGACCACCATCAAGGAGTCCTCAAACGCATTCGGGTTACTCGCAAGGTCAAACACACGTCGTAAGTAAATGATCGGAATGTACTCGTCACGGAAGTGGAATAATCGCCCTTCTCCCGCAACCGACTTTAAGGTCAGTTGGGATACTTGAATCGACTCAACCACCGAAACCAAAGGGACGATGTAGATCTCATCGTTCACTTGCACCAACTGGCCATCCAAAATCGCTAAGGTTAACGGCAGGCTGACGGTAAAGATTGAGCCTTTACCGGCTTCGGATTTCACCGCCACATTGCCACCTAAGGATTCAATGTTTCGACGCACCACATCCATACCGACACCACGGCCAGAAAGATCGCTGACCTCGGCGGCGGTCGAAAATCCGGGACGGAAAATAAGTTCGTTTATCTCTGATTCGGTCATCACTTGGTCATGAGTGATGAGTCCATTTTCCAGTGCTTTTTCACGAATCCGTTGGGTGTTCAGGCCACGCCCATCATCACGAATTTCGATGATGATGTAGCCACCTTGGTGATAGGCATTGAGTTCGACGATACCGGTTTCTGGTTTTCCGGCCGCCACCCGCTCTTCGGGGGGTTCAAGGCCATGATCCAACGAGTTACGAAGAAGGTGCACCAAGGGGTCACCGATTTTCTCCATAACGGTTTTATCAAGTTCGGTCTGTTCACCACGCACCACCAGCTCAACCTGTTTACCCAGTTTCGCGCTGACATCGTGAACCATGCGCGGAAAGCGGTTAAACACAAAACTGATGGGCAACATTCGGATGCGCATCACATCTTCTTGAAGATCGCGCGCATTGCGCTCTAACTGCGTGAGTCCCTCATACAAGCGCTCAACCGCAGGATGCTCCATGTCATTCAGCTCAAGTCCGACTTGTCCTAACATGGATTGGGTAATCACTAACTCACCGACCCGGTTGATCAGGGCATCGATTTTGTCGATACCCACACGGATCGAACTGGCTTCGGTGGTATTTTTTCGTGCGGCAGGTTTGCTGGCCGGTTTATCCGCGGCTTTAGGTGGGGGAGCGACGGCTTTCTCTTCGGCAGGTTTCTCTTCGATCGTTTTTTCAACGGGATCGGCCGCGTGCTCTTTTGCCTCTGATTCGACGACTGGGGAATCAGCCTGGGCATCCAAGGCGTTGTCTTCAAGTGTGTCAGCGCTCGATTGAGTGATCAATAATTCGCAATCATCTTCAACCCACTCAAACACCTCTCGGATAGCGGCTTCATCACACTCAGAAACCAGATGAATATTCCAGGTCAGATAAAGCTGCTCAGGGTTTAGCGCATCAATACCGGGAACCGCATCGGTATTAACGGTTAACGTAACATCGCCCAAATCACGCAAACCATCCAGCAAGAGTAATGGCTCATTACCGGTCAACAGCAGCTGCGTTTCAGGTACAAACTGGATGTGCCAAACACCGCCATCGGATGAGTCATCCGCCTTCGGCTGTTCACTGTCACTGAGTGCATCAGCTGAATCGCCAGACAGCTCCTGACTTAGGCGACCATGAACATCGGCGATTTGAGGATCATCACATTCACTGCCATCACGTGCAGCTTCAAGCAGCATGCGAATACAATCCACCGATTCGAGCAGCAAGTTACGCAAGTGCTCGCTGAATTCACGTTGGCCGCTTCGAACCTGATCGAGCAAGGTTTCGACCACATGGGTAAATTCGGTGATGTGATTAAAGCCGAACGTACCGGACCCACCTTTGATGGAGTGCGCGGCTCGGAAGATGGCATTGATCGTCTCGTGGTCTTCGGCATCCAGATTCAGGAGGCCATTTTCCATGACATCAAGCCCTTCGAAGCTCTCCTCCAGGAAGGTTGGAATAAACTGGGACAGATCAATGCTCATGAGGGATCACCGCATTACTTTTTTCAGCGTAGCCATTAAGGTGTCTGGGTTAAACGGTTTAACCAACCACCCAGTGGCGCCAGCGGCTTTACCCTTTTGCTTCATATCGGGCGAGCTTTCTGTAGTCAGCATCAGCACCGGAGTAAACTTAAAAGCAGGGAGTTTACGAAGCTCGGCGCAAAACGTGAGGCCATCCATCACGGGCATGTTCACATCAGAGAGTACCAGATCAAAACTGCCGCCTTTGGCTTTGTTCAAGCCTTCTTGACCATCCCCCGCTTCAACCACGTTGTAGCCATTTTGCTTTAACGTGAAAACCACCATGCTTCTTAGTGACGCAGAGTCATCCACTACCAATATTGTTGCCATACATCGTTCTCCAAAATTAATCGTGATCTGGTAGGTTGATTAACTGCTCAACACCCAAACGTTTCGCGTTTTGCGTCAAGGTGTCGGATACCCCAGTCCAAGACAGCGACATCCCCTGAGTCATCAGGTTTTTATTGATGGCTACCAAGCACTGAAGGCCTGCAGTGTCTATGCGCTCCACCCCAGAACCATCGAGTTCACAGGGACTACCAGGAGACCAATCTTTCTGGAACTGCTCAAACCAGTCTTCGATGACTTGAATGATCAACTGAGCGGGCAGTTGCATGCGTGTTCTCCCTAACCTTGTTTAAGAAGTGGATATTTACAGCCTAGACCAAATTTCCAGATACACCTCTTGTGTCGTTCAGTTTCAGTAAATCTTTAGTCAAAGGTGTTTAAAACACCCATTTTTCTTCGAAATTTGGCCCGACCCTGTTGGGTTTTAGCCAGATCATGATTTAAAACAATCAAAAATCATTTTTGACGAAACAAAAAACCAATAAAAACTATCTGTAAGCGATTATCGATTTAAAATTTAAATCCAGACCAAACACCCAAAATCCCTTTTAAATTCAGATACTTACATACCATCAAAAACATTCCCAAAAGAAACTTCAAAAAAAATATTTTCACTTTAAAAAACAAAAACTTAGATAGCTAAATCTCTCAATAAAAATTTGTGATTTATCGTTATAAGTTTTATACTAATCATTAGTTAGTTAAGACAAATCAAAACTGGTAAAAGAAAATGCAAGAAAGAGAAATTAAGCTTTTGTTCAACGCAGGTGTATTCGAGTCTTGCCAAGCAGCACCCGTCTCAATGTCGCGTGGCTGGACTTTGAAATTCATCGCTAAGGATGGGAATGTGATTACGCTGGATCTTCAGCGCAGTAAAAAAGAACGGGAGTTCAAAAGCTTGGATGGGGCAGCCGCGGTCGCAAAACGCATCGGTTTTGAATGGCTGAACGTCCACATTGGGGATTTGGAATGGCGAGAGAAGGTCTGATCAGATTCGATCAGACCCTTTAAAAACAGCCCTTACGCTTGGGCTTGTTGAATTTCGCTTTCTGTGGCTTCGCGGACAGAGATAACTTGAATCTCGAAGTCCAATGTTTCACCAGCGAACGGATGGTTTGCATCCACGGTTACGGTTTCATCATCGATGGCCAGAACCGTCACTACTTCGGGGTGTCCTTGAGGATTCGTCAGTTGGACCATAACACCCGGTTCAAGATCAGGCATACCATCGAACAAAGCGCGTTCAACGTCAAAGACTTTTGCATCGTCGTGCAGGCCATAGCCTAACTGCGGGGCAACGGTGGTTTTGAACTTGTCACCCGCTTCTTTGCCTTCCATCGCATTTTCAAGGCCAAGCACAATCTGCTTGTAGCCGTGCAAATAAGGGATTGGATCTTCACCTTCGGTCGTATCAACCACCTCTTTGTTACGGTCTTTCAAGGTGTAGTGAAATGTGACGTACGTATCTTTTGTAATCTTCATCGGTTTACTTCTAAAGCCTATCTTGAAGCCATAGCCCCATCTGTTTTAGCGACGGCACACTCACTTCGTGCGCCATAGGGTAGCGGTGCTCCTCTGGTGAGAACCCCAAGCCCCACAGCTGTTTGAGAGCATTGTCACACATAACCGGGGTAACCACATCATCTTGATCTCCATGCAGGACCAAAATGGGCAACTGGGTAGAGGCGGCCACTTCAATGGTGTGAAGCTCACGGGCCAGATAGGTCGACATCGCCACGACGCCACCGATGTTCGGGGAGATTCTAAGCGCCGCCTCGTAAGCGACCGCGCCCCCTTGTGAAAAACCAACGAGAAAAATGCGATTCGCAGGCACCCCTTGATTGATCGCATTAACAACTATCGCTTCAAGACGACGCACCGAGGCTTCCAGATCATCTTCGTTGATCACCCGTTGGTTTTGCTCCATCAACAGGATGTCGTACCACGCGCGCATCTCCCAACCACCGTTCACAGTGACCGGGACAACCGGCGCATTGGGGAACAAAAACAGAACGTTTTGTTGATCGTTCAATTCCAAATACGGCACTGTCGGCGGAAAGTCCGACGCATCAGCCCCAAGACCGTGCAACCAGATCACCACCGCATCGGGGGTTCCATCAAAGGGTTGTGGCCACTGTACCGATAAAAGTTCTTGATCACTCATGGTTGAATCCTTTCGATAGCCCACTGATTATTATCATCTTTAACGTAAATCAGTCGATCGTGCAGTCGACTTTCGCGTCCTTGCCAAAATTCAAAGCGGCTTGGTACAAGGCGATACCCACCCCAACGCTCTGGACGTGGAACGTGATCGTCGGTGATGGATGCTTCAAGCTCAGCCACTTTCGCCTCTAACGTTTCACGGTTATCCACAGGCTGGCTTTGGCGGGAGATATTGGCACTTAAGCGACTGCCCAAAGGGCGTGAATTAAAGTACTGATCGGCTTGTTCAGGCGTCAGTTTTTCGACTGAGCCTTGAATACGGATCTGGCGCTCTAGGCCGTACCAGTAGAACAGGATTTCGGCTTTAGGATTAGCCGCAAGCGCCTGCCCTTTCTGGCTTTCGTAATCGGTGTACCAGGCAAAACCATCCTGATCAAAATGTTTTAACAGCACAATTCTGGCCGAAGGCATACCCGTGGCGTCCGCCGTTGCCAGTGTCATTGAGCTGACATCATCAGGACGGTATTCACGGGCGGTCTCAAACCAATTGCGGAATTGCTCTACCGGGTCGGCGACCATGTCGGCTTTTGTGATGCCACTTGCCAAATACTCACGGCGTAATTCAGTTAAATCTCCAGAGTGTGCCATCTTGTCTCTCCTATCGAATTGCCCGCACTATAACCAATACTGGGCGCAAGCTCACCCTTACTTACGCGGGAATCCAATCGGTCGATGCCCACAA
Organism: Neptunomonas sp. ABH4_499; assembly: GCF_056160565.1. Classification (NCBI taxonomy): domain Bacteria; kingdom Pseudomonadati; phylum Pseudomonadota; class Gammaproteobacteria; order Oceanospirillales; family Oceanospirillaceae; genus Neptunomonas; species Neptunomonas sp. ABH4_499. The sequence continues at coordinate 81,108 of NZ_JBSWXK010000004.1, forward strand.
TGTCGATTGGTTGCGCTAACTCAACAAATCTTGGTTGGCCACTCTTGTTTAGAACTATGCGTAAGAGGCATAGCGTTTTTATCGACAGTTCTGGCATACTCAGCTTTGTTCAACGATTTCAAATGGAATATGCCCATTAAGGTTTCTCCCAACAGCGATCTGTACACCGTTTTAGTGTGTCCGGCCTGCGATCAAATGCTCAAACGTCCTGCCATTCCGGATCGCCATGAAGCTCGCTGCCCACGCTGCCAAACCGTGTTAATCGATCGAAAACATCACTCCATCGAGTGGTGCTTAGCCACGGCATTGGCGGGGCTTATTTTGATCTTTCCGGCCAACATCTTTCCGATCCTATCGCTTAAAGCGTTGGGACTGGAGCAGTCAGAAACCATCTTTGAATCGGTGAAAGCGATGTACAACAGCGGCCTGTATTTTGTCGCAGGGTTGGTTCTGTTTTGCGCCATCATCATTCCGTTTATTAAATTAGTTTTGATGGCCTACACGAGTGCCTGTTTACTTTGGCATCAAAAAGCGCCCTTTTTAGCGTGGTGTATGCGGGGTTATCAGCAACTCGACAGTTGGGGCATGTTAGAGATTTACATGCTGGGGATTCTGGTATCGATCATCAAGCTGATTGACGTGGCCGCTGTGACACCCGGCATAGGCTTATACAGTTTGGCCGGCTTGATCATTGTCACCATTTTAAGCTCCACACAACTGGATAAAGAGCGCTTTTGGCGGCGGATAGAGCAGTTGGACAAACGCAAATGGGGCCGCAGCTATGAGTAACAATGCGCTGCAAAACGGCTTAATCACCTGTCATTGCTGCAGCAAGGTGTTTCCCAAAGCGCACGAGCATCATCGTTGTGATCGGTGCGGCTACAAGCTACACGGCCGTATTCCACACTCCATCGCGCACACTTGGGCTTTGTTGATTACCTCAGCTTTTATGCTGATCCCCGCGAATGTGTTACCGATCATGACCTTGAAATCACTCGGCCAAGGCGGACCGGCCACCATTTTGGAAGGTGTGCTTCAGCTGATGGATCACGGTATGTACGGCATTGCCTTGGTGGTGCTGACCGCCTCGGTGATCATCCCTGTGCTCAAAATCATTGGGTTAATCATTTTACTACTGGCCGTGCAGTGCGGTTGGACCACCAATTTGAATCAAAAAATGTGGATGTATCGCTTTGTCGAGTGGATCGGCCGATGGTCCATGTTGGATGTCTTTGTCGTTGCCATTTTAGCGGCCATTGTCCAGTTAGGCAGCTTAGCCAGCGTGACCGGCAATGCCGGAGCTACGGCGTTTGGTGCCTCGGTTGTGCTAACCATGTTGGCCGCCCACAGTTTCGATACCCGGTTAATTTGGGATAAGCGATTAGAACAGCTTGGAGTATTTCCATGAGTGAGACAACCCCTGTTGTCACCCGCCGCCGACTGCCCTCAGTCGTGTGGATTTTGCCTTTATTAGCGGCCATCATTGCCGGTTGGTTGGTGTATACCAACTACCGTGACCAAGGCGTCATGATTGAGGTGATGTTCGATTCAGCCACTGGCCTTGAAGAGGGTAAAACCAAGGTACTTTACCGAGGCTTACCCACTGGTGTGGTCAAGAATTTGAAGATTGATGAGGATCTTCGCCGAGTGCGTGCCACCATCGAGATGGTGCCCGAAATTTCGGACTCGTTAACCAGTGAAGCGCAGTTTTGGCTGGTAAAGCCGCAAGTCTCTTTATCCGGTGTACGCGGCTTGGAAACGCTGCTTTCGGGCTATTACATCGCCTTTCAACCGGGTTCCGAAGGGGATTCCAGTGACGAGTTTATTGCACTGGACCAACCGCCTCCGCCGTTAAAAGACACTGATGGCCTGTACCTTACTTTGACAGCGGATTCCGCGCGCTCCGTCTATCAAGGCGCCAAAGTCTACTATCGAGACATTGAGGTAGGTGAGGTCCTTAGCCATACGCTGAACCCAAAGGGCGACCAAGTTTTGATCGAAACCTACATCGACCCGCGCTACAGCAAGCTGATCAAAGAGAACACCCGTTTTTGGAACGCCAGTGGCATTCGAATCAAAGCGGATCTGCCTAAAATTGACGTTCAAATGGAGTCGCTTGCCGCCATCATTGCCGGAGGCATTCACTTCTCAACCCCCGATGACTCGGCTGATATTGCCAAAAACGGCACTCAATTCCCGCTCTATGACGATTACGAAGATGCTCAAGAGGGGATCGAAGTTTCACTACGCTTCCCCGGGGCCACCGACATAGATGAAGGCACTCAGGTGATCAGTCGTGGCGTACCGGTTGGCCGAGTGAAAAGCACTCAGTTGACCGATGACTTTCAGTATTTGGATGCGGTCACCCTGATGGATCCGCGCGCAAAAAACTTGTTGCGCAAAGGCTCACGATTTTGGCTGCATAAACCCCAGCTGTCGCTCTCGAATCTTTCCGATGTAGGCTCTCTACTTAGGGGAAGTTATATACAGCTAGAACCCGGACAAGGCGAGGAGACCACGGAGTTTACCGCCCTTAAAATCGCCCCTGCTAAACCACAGCTGACCAATGGATTGACCATTGATTTGGTGGCCGATTCACTGGGCTCCATCACTCGGGGCGCGCCCATCCTGTATCGTCAAATACCGGTCGGTGAAGTCCTCAATTACGAGCTGGATGAAAAAGGTGAGCAGGTGATTATCCACGCGGCTATTGAGTCCCAGTATCGCCACCTTGTCTCTTCAAAAAGCCGCTTTTGGAACGCCAGTGGCGTGCAGGTCAACGCAAGCTTGAAAGGGGTTGATCTGCGTACAGAATCCGCTACCTCCTTACTGTTTGGCGGAATCGCCTTCTTCACGCCAGAAGGGTCAAGCGGTAGCGCGTTCAAAGGGGATAAAGCCCCACGCTTTGATCTACACACCTCCTATCAAGAGGCATCCGATCAAGGCCGCCTTGCGGATAAACGTTTTTCTGGCGCGTTAAAAGTGCGTCTACATGCGGAGGAGACAGGCTCCTTAAAAGCAGGCGACCCCATCCTGTATAAACAGATTCGCGTGGGTGAATTAACCGATGTGAGTCTTAATAAAGATGGCAAAAGCGTCACCATGAGCGGCTTAGTCGAGTCTCGTTATAAGCACCTGGTTCACGAAGGTACTCGTTTCTGGAATGCCAGCGGCATCTCGGCCGATGTGTCCTTACGTGCACTGGATCTTAAGATGGAATCGGTCGAGTCCCTGTTAACCGGCGGCGTCGCGTTTGCGAACTTTGCCGATGGCAAAGCCGTGAACACGAATCACCTATTTACGCTGTACAACAACGAGACACAAAGCGAGCTGCAGCCTCTTCGTATCTCGGTTACCTTCCCAGCTGGTAAAGACCTTCAGCCATTGGCGGACATCCGCTATAAAGGCCAAGTGGTGGGTAAGGTACGCAGTGTCGCCGTGATTAATGATGGACAAAGTATCCAAGCGGAGATCGACCTGTTCCGGGATGGGCATTTCCTGGCACGCAAAGGCAGCCAGTTCTGGGTGGTCAGCACTAAAATCCGCCTAAGCGCGATCGAAAACCCAGAAGGTATGCTGCTGGGTAACTACATTGCGGCCACTCAAGGTGAAGGGGCAGCACAGTTCAGCTTCCAAGGCCAATCCAAAGCCCCAGGGTTTCAGGATGAGTCGGGGCTTAACATCATTGTTCAAGCGCCCGATTTAGGCTCTTTAGTAAAAGGCAGCCCCGTGTTTTATCGAAAGGTTCCAGTGGGCTCCGTCGTCAATTTCGACTTACCGCCAGCTGGTGAAGGCAATCACGTCAATATTTTCGTGAACATCAAGCCTGAGTACACGGGCTATTTGAAGCATAACAGCACCTTTATCAACATTAGCGGTATCAAGGTTGATGCCTCTTTGTTTGGTGGCGTTAAGGTAAGAACCGATAGTCTTGAGACCATCATTGGCGGCGGCTTAAGCTTTGATTCGCCTAATGACAGTGCGCCGGCTAAATCCGGTGCTATCTTTACAGTAAAGGATGACTGATAAGTAAGGGTCGTATGCTGTTTTTTGTTACCTCGACCCGCTCAGTTAAAGCGGTGAGTGCCGTGTGCCTCATCGCTTTACTGAGCGGTTGCCAAACGCTTAATCAAGAACGCAAACCGTTCACCATCAAACAGCTGGCCAAATCCGAGATCGATATGGTCACGGATATGCACCTTGAAACGGTGAACGAGCTTGCAGAGCGCTTACTCATCAAGCTGTATAAACTTAACCCGCGAGAGCTGGCCAAAGCGCCCGAGGGCACCAGCATTGAGTCGCGCACAGCACAGCTTTTTGCGTATCCGCGCATCATCCGCTTTTCGGAGCTGGGTGACTACTACGCCAACCAGGCTGTTCACCGCGCCTTTGACCCCGACTTTACCGGCGACCGTGTGTTCGCGTTAATGGTTGGTGTAACCGGCATGCTGCACCGAAGCTACAACTACCAACGCGAATTTTTCATGCTGGATTCGCTGGATCAGCAAAAGCTCTACAACAGTGCCCGCAACCTTGAAACCGTTGCATGGTTACTCACCCACAAACTGGATGAACAAGGCGAGCCGTTCATCGTCAGCAACCGACTGTCCTATGACACCGAAGAGATCAACCTCAGCATCGAGCGACTGTTCGGCAAAATGATCGCCCTGCAAGATATGATGGCCGAGATCGTGGCAGACCAAAATAATCGTGCGATCAATAAAGTCTTACACGGCGTGGCATCAACAACGTTATTGCCGATTTGAATCTTTTACTAAGGCTGAGCTATCGCGAAAATACACTCATAGGTTTGACAAGAACCCAGTAGCTAGATAACGTTCGCCTGCTAATCTAACAAAAGGAATTTGTTATGGACAAGATCTTTGCCTCAGTAGGCAAACAGGGACAGAATCGCCCAAACGATACTAAGGTTATTCAGAACCTTTTGAATAAACATAAGTACACGCCTAGCGTTTCTCCCTTATCTGTGGATGGGCTTATTGGCCCCAAAACAATCAGTCGAATAGAAGCTTTTCAAAAGCAGCACTTGAAAATGATTCGACCTGATGCCCGAGTGGACCCTAACGGTAGAACTTTAAAAGCACTTATCGTTACAAAAACCATCATCCCCGTCAGCCACGCCTCCATGACGTTCAGCTCTAAGGGTAAAAACCTGTTAAAGGAAATTGAAGTTTTAAAGCTTCAACCTTATGACGACCAAACAGGCAAAGAGATATCCGAATGGATAGAAGGAGCTACCATTGGCTATGGCCACTTAATCAGTAAGACCGATTGGGAGCTGTATAAAAATGGAATCAATGAAGAAACGGCTGAAACGCTATTCGGGAAAGATCTTCTACCTTTCGTGAACTGCGTAAAACAAAGTGTTACAGCATCCTTAACACAAAACCAGTTTGATGCCTTAGTTATTTTCACTTATAACATCGGAATAACTGCGTTCAAAAAGTCATCCGTTCTAAAGTTATTAAATAATCCTACTGCAATAACACCTTATAGTTCTATTGAAGCTGCTTGGAAAGCTTGGAATAAGTCCCAAGGGCAGGTCATGACAGGCTTGGTCAATAGACGCAAATCTGAATGGAATATCTATTCAAAAGGCATTTATGTACGATGGTGATATATGTTTAAAAAAATGAGTAAATGTTTAGCAAGTTTTTTGGTTTTAATATCTACTGTCACGTTTGCTGTGGATAACCCTGATGCTCCCAGTAAAGTTGAAGACTTTACTCACAGAGCTACAGTCATTGAACAGTCAATCGTAACAGGTGACTACTCCACTGGGGACTACGTAAAAGCTTATTCGGAATACGAGACTTTCTTGGATACCGAGCTAAACAAAGCTTACTCGGCTTTGATGTCTGAGCTTGAAGCGAGTGAAAAGAAGGCTTTAAAAACGTCTCAGAAGGCGTGGATTACGTTTCGTGATCAGGAGTTTGAGTTTCAGAACCAAAATTGGACTCAAAGTCGCTTTGGAACATCATCACGCTTATCAATCGCCCAATATCGATGCGCCTTGATCAAAGCGCGTGTTGTTCAACTGCTTCACTACTTGGGCAACTACTGAGCCAGAATAAAAAGCCTGCATCATGCAGGCTTTTTTAACCGAAACCTTAAGGCGGTTAGCCTTGCTGCTCTAAGGATTGGATGAAGGCATCCGATGCATCAATGGAGCGCTGCATATCTTTGATCAAGCGGTCGATGTCTCGCTGTAAGGTACCAAACTCGCCTTTTAAGGCCCCTACCGCTTGGGCGTTTAGGTTATGCTTTAAATAGAGCACATTGTCATTTAACGCGCGCAGCACAGGTTGCATTCGGCCTTCGGCTTGTTTCATGGTTTTAACTAGGCTTCGGTAACGCTGTTTGGTTTGGCGAAGCGATGAGGCACTTTGCGCTTTTAAGGTGGCGCTTTGATACTGATCAAGCTCCGCTTCCCACTCTTCAAACAGGGCCTCTGCAACGCTCTCGACCTGAGCAATACGCGCATGAACCTCATCGGCTGCGGCTTTGCTGTCGTTGTACTCTGCATTGAGATCATCGTATAAGTCGGCTAATTCACCACCATTAAACTGAACCACTTGGCGGAATTGCGTCAGCGCATCGGTAAATTGCTCGCTGGCTTCATCCTGCGCATCACGAACCTCTTCCACACGGTCCACCAAGATATCGCGCTTATGCACACCCACCTGCTCCATCGCGGCATAGTAGGCACTTTGGCACCCAGCCAGAGTGAGTGCAGCCCCTAACACACCCGCTTTTAATAAAGTCACAACCTTCATTCTCTGTTCCTTTTTGACCGCTGATTCACTCAGATACAGCGGTTTCGGCCTCTTTGAGATCCTCCAAACACTCAAGAGGTGTGTTGATCTGGATCTCACTGATTTTATGATTTTCGTTTAATTTGAGCGTTACGTCCGCTCGGTTTGGCATCTCATCCAACATATGGCGTGTTAGGCGCTCGTAGTGCTGAATGAAACGCAGTATCTCTTGTTCGTTCATGATCCGAAGATGATCGGTTGGCTGCTGGGTATCAAAAATGTACTTTACCCGCTCGGCCAGCTTTTTCTCCTGCAAGGAGCGCCACTCATACACGGCTTCCATGCTTGGGACTTTGAGCATAATCAGAAGATCCAAACACTCAAACAACGCCTGATAAGGCCCCGCCAATTGCTCGTTGGCGTAACGACGCCATTCACCCTCTGGGTCTTCATTGGCTTCAAGCTCATTAATCGGTGATTGAAGATTAGCATCGGACTGCGGCACAGCGCCCACACACCAGCCCTCAAAGACAATCACATCCGCAGGGCCTAGCCACTCCTGCCAGATGGTTTCTGGGCAACGATCATCAATCGATTTATCAAACACCGGTATTTTGGTCGGTTGCATCGGGTCAGCACGCTTGAGTGATTCGATAATATCAATCCCGAGCTGAACATCGTGTGTACCCGGCACGCCTCGGGTCAACAAAAGCGGATGAACCTCTTTGGCCAAGCGCTCGCGCTCTTCACGGGTTTTGTAAAGATCATCCAAAGAAAAGCCCACAACTTTAAGGTCAAACGCTTCGGAGAGGATCACTTCAATCAAGTTGAACAGCGTGGATTTACCGGCACCTTGGGCACCATTGATGCCGATGACCAAAGGCCCCTCTTGCTGCTGTTTTCGGCAATACAACCAAGAACCTAACGGGACATAGATCGCCTCAAACATGGCCACCAAACCGATATCCACTTTTAGCGAGGCCAAGGCGGAGGCAAACGCGCGCTCCACCACACGTACCACCTCTTCTCGCCGTGCGTTGGTTAAACACAGCTGCTCTTTTGGCCAACGAGATAAAACCGACATATCACTCCTTAGTGAATGACTTACGCACTGGTGCTTCGCAACCAGTCTTGTACCTGATCAATCTGATCTTTTTCCATTAATGAAGGGACATGTTCAATCCCCGGATAAGAAACCGTATGCAATCCACTACACTTTTCTTGCATACGTTGAACCGTGTCTGCTTCCAACACATCGGAGGCTTCCCCCCAGATCAACATTTGCGGCTGTGTGATCATCTCCCACATGGCCCATAGATCCACATCCTGGCTTGCGTTTTGGCGCGAGGTCTCTCCAATGGCGGGGTCGTAGTGGAGTATCCACTGCTCGCCCTCTTGTTTCACATTATGCCTTGCCATGTGCCGCCACTGCTCGTCTGTTAAATGACGAAGGGCAGGATAAGTTTTACGCATCGCCGCTTCGACCTCATCAAGGTGATTAAAGGCCGACGGCTTTAGATACCCTCCGATGCGCTCCAAAGCGGTATGACTGACAAAAGGCCCAATGTCATTCAGCACCAATTGGTGGATGGGGGAATTAGGGTACGCCGCCAAGATCATACCGATCAGCCCACCCATTGAAGTCCCAAGCCACGCGACGTTGGGAACATTCAGACGCCCCAATAAAACCATCATATCACTGAGGTATTGAGGAAAGGTGTACAGCTCCGGCTGGTGCAGCCAGTCACTCTTTCCGCGACCGACCACATCTGGGCAGACCACACGATAGTCTCTGGACAGCGCCTTGGCGATCTCATCAAAGTCTCGACTGTTTCGAGCCAAACCATGCACACAGACCAACACGCGCTCATTATCAGGGTGTCCCCATTCGTGATACACCATACGGTGGTATCCTTTCGGGCTTAAGCACATTACCTCTTCGGTTCTCATCAGGGTCTTCGCCTCCCTATCGGTCTACGTTGGATGATCGGCCTACCATTAGACTTCCCGGACACCTGCTTATCGTCGCATCGTGTACAACACCTGGTGGATCTACGTTACCACACTTACTCTTTTTAACGTGATCTCTTAATCGACTAGGTCACAGCCCTCACCAACGACTTTAAAATCAGCAAGTTATGAATAATTCGCTCCCTAATAAACTTTTTAGTCTCTTTTTTGACACATTGTAAGTTATTGATTTTATTGAGACTTATAATAGCAACAAAACCACCGTCTCCATAGAGAGACAAACCAGACATCTAAAAACCCCAAAAAATCATCTAAACAACCAAGTCAAAAAATAAGACATTGATAAATATAGATTTTTATAAAGATGGTACGTTTTCCGCTATGTAAGATTTAACGACTCGTATCAGGAGAATGTCATGAAAAAAGTCCCAGTTTTCAGTGCGTTATTGGTTATTTTATCAACACCCGCTTGGGCACAGCTTGATGAAACCGAATTGGCGGCCTTTTTATCGTTAGACAGCAATGGAGATCGCGAGATCTCTTATGAAGAGGCCGATGGCCATCAAGACTTGCTCGAACAGTTCGCAACTTTGGACCTCGATGGCAATGGAGCACTCAGCGAAGCCGAATTTGATCTGTACGTTGCCAGTTAACACTAAGGAGATATGTCATGAAATCTGTGTTGTGGGCTTGTTTAACGATGTGCATCATCGTCAGTTTTGTCCGTTCATCCATCGCCCACGCCCAGTTTGATTTTCATCAGCCCCAAGGCGGTACAGACTTGTTTACCACCTTGGACATGGATGGCAACAACGCGATTACGCCCAATGAGGCGATCTATGTCGAGGAGCTGATCAATCGTTTCGATGCACTGGACCAAAACAAGGATGGTCGTCTATCGCGAAAGGAGTTTCGTCGTCTGACCACCGGTTAAGGTCCGCTTTTATCCAAGGAAGATCTGTCAAGGAGGACTCTATCGACTCATACGTTGTAAAACGCTAACCGCGTTTTTATTTATCTCTCGTAACTTTTGCCCCGGTAAGCCGCCCGAAGCTCCGGGGCTTTTTTATGCCCAAAGCGCAGCTCTTTGCTGGTGAACGCTTAATCCTCACGTGCGTATCCGGTATACTTTGCAGCCACTTTATTGGCAGACGACTTCGTCAGATAGGAATCATAAGCATGAATCGGGATCTTGAGCGGTTACAACCTTATCCGTTTGAAAAACTGGCTACGTTAAAAGCGCAGGTGACGCCTCCGGCTGATAAGAGCCACATCGCCTTTTCCATCGGCGAGCCCAAACATGCCTCCCCTGACTTTGTGGTAAAAACCTTAGCCGAACATCTATCTGGCTTATCCGTTTACCCGACCACTAAAGGCACACCCGAGCTTCGCGAAGCGATCGCGAACTGGTGTACACGCCGCTTTAAACTAAAAGAAGGCACCCTGACAGGTGAAGACCACGTGCTGCCCGTAAACGGCACGCGCGAAGCGATTTTCTCGTTTACCCAAGCGGCCATCGAGCGCAAACCAGGGGCTTTGGCTGTTGCGCCAAACCCGTTTTACCAAATTTACGAAGGTGCCGCGTACTTAGCGGGAGCTGAGCCTTACTACTTAAACTGTACAGCCGAGCGCAATTTTGTACCTGATTACAAAGCGGTGCCTGCCGAGGTGTGGGAAAACTGCCAAATTTTATTTGTGTGCTCCCCAAGCAACCCAACAGGTGCGGTTACCCAAGCCGAAACACTCAAAGAGCTGATCGCACTGGCGGATAAGTACGACTTTATCGTCTGCTCGGACGAATGCTACTCCGAGATCTACTTCGATGAAGCAAATCCGCCTGTCGGACTTTTGGAAGTCTGCGCCGAGCTTGGCCGTCATGATTACGATAAGTGCATCGTCATGCACAGCTTATCCAAGCGCTCCAACTTGCCGGGCATTCGCTCTGGTTTTGTGGCGGGCGATGCGAAGTTATTAAAGCCTTACCTGTCCTACCGCACATACCACGGCAGCGCGATGCCGATTCAACACCAAGTTGCGTCGATTGAAGCATGGAACGATGAAACTCACGTTCGTCTGAATCGTGATCTGTACCGCGCTAAGTTCAAAGCCGTTATCGATATTTTATCGCCGGTGATGGACGTGGTTCAGCCCGATGCCAGCTTCTATTTGTGGGCAAAAACGCCGATTGCCGATGATCAATTCGCACAGCGTTTATTTGCCGAGCAACACATGACCGTTCTTCCTGGTCGTTATGTCTCGCGTGAAATAGACGGCATGGTGCCGGGTGAAAACTACGTTCGTATGGCCTTAGTCGCGACCATGGAAGAGTGTGTTGAAGGCGCTGAGCGTATCCGCGCGTTTGTAGAGCAATTGAAACAGGAAGCCTAAAGCCATGAGCCAAGTGACCCTTTACGGCATCAAGAACTGCGACACCATCAAAAAAGCCAAGAAGTGGCTTGACGAGCAACAAGTCGACTATCGCTTTCATGATTTTCGTGTCGATGGTTTAAACGCCGAGCAACTGCACGCATGGTGTGAAGAGCTAGGCTACGAGGTTCTGCTGAATAAACGCGGTACGACATGGCGCGCCCTGCCCGATGATGTTAAAAACAGCATCGATGCCCAAAGCGCCGAGGCTCTGATGTTAGAACAACCGGCGATGATCAAGCGCCCAGTATTGGATTTAGGTGATCGTCGCGTGGTGGGTTTTAAAGCCGACGACTACCAAGCCTTATTTGCCTAATTGATTTTAAGAGAAGACGCCACAGCGTCTGGAATGGAGAGTTTTATGAGTTATTTTGCATTTGGTCTGGGTGTGGGTACCCAATCTTCCAACGGTGATTGGTTAGAAGTGTACTACAACGCCCCTGTGATCAACCCATCTGAAGCGCTGATCAAAGCGGTTGGCGAGAAGCTGGATTACGAAGGTGGCGATGCGGCCATCGAGATCTGTGCAGAGCAACTGAATGATCTGGAAGCCGCCTTCCTAAGCGTAGGTGCAGAGGACCAAGCGGAGATCGTTGAGATCCTAAAAGGTACTCAATCCCCATTGGTTGTGACCATCCTAGAATCCGATTCTGAGCCTGCAACCACACCAGAAGTGTACTTAAAGCTTGCAATGCTCTCTCACCGTTTGGTTCAGCCGCACGGTGTTGTGCTAGCGGGCATGTTTGGCCTTCTGCCAAACGTTGCATGGACCAACGAAGGCGCGATCTCTCTAGAAGATCTGCCACGCCGTCAACTGCAAGCTCGTGCGCAAGGTAAAGTGCTGGACGTACAGTCTGTGGATAAATTCCCGAAAATGACCAACTACGTAGTACCGGCCGGTATCCGTGTGGGTGATGCATCGCGCATCCGCTTAGGCGCACACGTTGGCGAAGGCACAACCGTTATGCACGAAGGCTTCATCAACTTCAATGCAGGCACTATGGGTGTAAGCATGGTTGAAGGCCGCATCTCTGCAGGCGTTGTGGTTGGTAACGGTTCTGACCTTGGCGGCGGTTGCTCAACCATGGGTACTCTGTCAGGTGGTAACAACGTTGTGATCTCAGTAGGCGAAAACTGCTTGTTGGGCGCGAATGCAGGTCTTGGTATCCCACTGGGCGATCGCTGCACCATCGAAGCGGGTCTGTACGTGACTGGCGGTTCTAAAGTTGTGGTTCTGGATGATCAAAACAACGAAGTCGAAACCGTTAAAGCGTCTCAGCTGGCTGGCCAATCCGATCTGTTGTTCCGTCGTAACTCGACCAACGGCCGCATCGAAGTGAAGACCAACAAATCAGCCATCGAACTGAACGAAGAGCTTCACAAGCACAACTAAGATCATCTCACTGTGATCGATACAGGGGCTTTACGTGAAGCCCCTCTTTTTACTACCGGAGTCCCATCATGTCGCAATCCCCTACTGTTTTACTGGCTCAAGATCTGATCGCCCGCCCCTCCGTTACCCCGGAAGACGCTGGCTGCCAAGAGATGATGATCAGCCGATTGGAAAAGCTGGGGTTCACCATTGAGCGCATGGTATTTGAGGACACCACCAACCTGTGGGCGCGTCGCGGTACTGAAGGGCCACTCTTTTGCTTTGCCGGCCACACCGACGTCGTTCCAACAGGCCCAGTCGAAAACTGGACGCACCCTCCGTTTGAACCCACCCTGAGCCAAGGCTATTTGTGGGGACGCGGCGCCGCCGATATGAAAGGCAGCATTGCGGCCTTTATGATCGCACTGGAGCGTTTCATTGATCATCACCCGGACCACACTGGCTCCATCGCCTTGCTGATCACCAGTGATGAGGAAGGCCCGTTCATCAACGGCACCACCCGCGTGATCGACACACTCGAAGCGCGTAACGAAAAGATCGATTGGTGCATCGTTGGCGAGCCATCCAGCACCGACAAAGTGGGTGATATCATCAAAAACGGTCGTCGTGGTTCACTCAGCGGCAAGCTTCATGTACAAGGCATCCAAGGCCATGTGGCGTATCCACACCTGGTTCGCAACCCCATTCACGAAGCCTCTGGTGCTTTGGCCGAACTCTCCACCACAGTGTGGGACGAAGGCAACGACTACTTCCCACCGACCAGCTTCCAGATCTCGAACATCCACTCTGGTACAGGCGCAACCAATGTGGTCCCTGGTGAAGTGGTCATCGATTTCAACTTCCGCTTTTCGACCGAAGTCACGGCTGACGAGCTGAAAGAGCGCGTCACCGAAACCCTAAACCGCTATTGCCAAGAGTGGCATGTTGATTGGATTTTATCGGGCAACCCATTCTTAACCGATAAGGGTTCACTGGTCGAAGCGGTTCAAGCCTCCATCAAAGACATTGCAGGGTACGAAACCGAGCTTTCCACATCGGGCGGTACCTCCGATGGGCGTTTCATCGCCCCAACCGGTGCTCAGGTGGTTGAGTTAGGGCCTGTTAACGCCACCATCCACAAGGTCGATGAGCGCGTTAAAGCGACGGATTTGGATCTGTTAACCGATATTTACGAGAACGTGCTGGCACGTTTGTTAAGCGCCTAAGCTGATCACCATGATGCCCAGTTTGAACAGCGCGTGCCCTTTGCTGATTTGTCCTTTGTGCAAATCCGACTTTTCCGATGAGCACAGCACAGACACCACGCTTAAGTGCGATCAAGGCCACAGCTTTGATCGCGCAAGGCAGGGCTACTGGCATCTTTTACCGGTTCAGAAAAAGCGCTCTAAAGACCCAGGCGATAACCCAGAGATGGTCATCGCCCGTACCGAGTTTCTAGATCAAGGCCACTATGCGCCGCTTGGCGAACGTATTGCGGCGCTCGCTTGCGAGCTAATGCCCAATCGCGAAGGCGCCTTATTGGACATGGGCTGTGGCGAGGGGTATTACACCACCTTGATGGCCGAGCAACTTAACGACAGCGCCGTCATTGGGTTAGACATCTCCAAGCACGCCATCAAAGCCGCATGCCGCCGAGATAAGTCGATTACCTGGCTGGTCGCATCGGGTGCTGATATGCCTGTTCAGGCGCATTCCCAATCGTTGATCACCCTATTATTCAGCCGTTTGATGCCTGAGGCGCTTAACAAAGCGCTGCATCAAGAGGGCTTTTTGATACTGGTTTGGCCTGCCGAGCAACACCTTATCGAGCTTCGCTCAATCATCTACGATGAGATACGTCCCTCATCGTTTGACCCCATTAAGGACCTTTCAACGCTTTTCTCGCTCAAGCAGCAAGAGCGCCTAAGCTTTACCTTCTCACCCAAAGAGAGCGAGCTAGAAGCGCTCTTAAGCATGACGCCACATGGGCAACGCATCCAAGGTGAAAAGCGCCAGCAACTGATCTCATCGGGTGATTTAAACCTGACCTTTGATGTCAATATTGCGGTCTTTCAGCCGACATCTTAAGAAACGCCCTAACGAGCAAACCAATGAACAAGCACGTCTTGCGCACCAAACTGGCACCCATTCTAAACTTTGGCGCCAACCCAACGCGTAACTTAATCATGTTACTGAGCGGCTTTGGTGTGACCTTGCTGGGTTTAGGGCTTGTGCTGATCGCAGAGTACGTATTTGGCGGGAGTGTCACTCAGGAGATCATCGCCGCCACAGGCGTGGTCTTGATCGCCGTGGGGCTTTGCGTCGCGGGGGTGGGGTATCTGTGTTTGAGTGTGATCAGTTTAATCCGATACATCCTGCACGAGCCCTCCAAGGAGAGCTCAAGCACTACATCTTCAACAGAGAAAACGGGCGATCGTTCACGGTGAGCGCACCGCGATCAAAACGAATCTCACTGACCCACTGACCGTCTTGTTCTTCAAAGATGCCTTGATTGATTAACAGATCAAGCTCATCTTGGGTACTCTCGGGTAAACGCTCAGCAATCTGAATCGGCACCTCTAGATGCGCATCCAGTGTGGATACAGGCACCAAAACAACCGGGGAGATTAAAGCCGTGGTGGCATCAAAGCCATTTAACGTCCACTTTGCCGTCGCTCGGGCTTGCTCGCCCAACACTTCAAACGAGAAATCATGCACGGTTACCCCAACGCCTTGCTGGGTTACAGGGTTTAGCAACTCGGCCACCTCGTAAGGGGCGGGGTCGTACATTTGATTGTACCTTGCAATAAACTCAGCAAAGGCTTTCTCATCCACATCAACCGTTAACTGCGCGTTTGGCTGCTGCATTGGGTACTGCTGTCCCTGTACCGACAAGGTAAGCTGATCCGCTCCAAGCCCGATACTCCAATAGCTTCGACCTACATCGACCATCTGATCCACCGAGACCGCAACACCTTCGAGCTTTAAGGATTCGCCGTTCAGCTTATCCTGCCAAAACAGATGCTTCAAAACGAAGGAAGCCGTTAACTCACTGATCAACGCACCCAACGCTTGGGATGGCTCAAACGCACCCGTCACTTGGGCATCACCACCGTCTAGTTCAATTGTGTCGATGTCTGATTGCAGCACCAGATCTCCTATCGTTGCCAAATACTCGATAACCAATGGCGATGATCGCCAGCTTACTTCACTTGGTTGTAAGCGTATGTGCGTTGAGCCAAACGCGCCATCCAAGGCGGCCAGCTGAATATGTCCCGATGAGCTTACGGTTTGCTGTATCGGATTAAGAGATACATCGGCCACAAACACCAAAGGTTCAGCAGACGGCGCAAATAAACCAGCCACGGCGGCATCATTGCCCAAGCTCACATCAAAGTGTGCACTGAAAAAGTCGTGTTCAACCTCCACTTCAAAGGGGATCTCAACCGCCTGCTCTGCAAGCGGCTTGACCACGACACGAGCAAACGAGGTAAACCATCCACGCTCAAACGTGAGTTCGACTTTAGCAACGCCGCTGCGGTTCACTTGTTCGGTTTGAAAAACAAACTGCCGCTCAACCGTTATTCCGGTTTGCCATAGACACACGCCATAGGCCAGTGCACTGCTCGACACAAGACCAAGAGCCACCAAGCTTAAGCGTTTTAAGATCATCCTAATCGTGCCTCGCTGATCGTCGTGTCGAATAAATCAAAGCCCGCAAGGATACACGAACACCGGCTGCATCTCAGCAGCTATTGATCAAATACCGACAAATCCTCATACTGAGGCGCTTTAATCCCTGAGAAACACCATGAGCCAAGAACGCCACCCTGACATCGAAGTGTACGTAAAAAGCTGCCCGGTTGCGGAGTTAGAACAGTGGTTATCCACGCTTGGTACGCTCACCTCTGTATTCGCTCAGGGCGTAACGCACGAATACCGCTTAACCACCGACCAAGGCGAGATCCCAGTGTTGATCCATGAAAAAGTAGTAGGCAAAGCTTGGACCAGCGTTTGGTTTAAGTCGGATAAAACCCCATGGTCAACCGACCTTGAGTGCGCGCGCGCCGCGGCCAAAGGGTTGGATACTCAGATTCGCTGCATCGCAGGCGGATGGAGTGATGGCGATGACCCTGATGAGTGGTGGAAACTGGACCAAGGCACTGAGACCTTGATCCAATGGGTAACCAGTTAAGCGACTACACCGATACCGCTTTTGGGGTGGCTCGTTTGGCCGCCCATTGCTGAAACAGCACCGAACCTATGATGACACACAGCCCAGCGTAGGTGGCTGGGTGGATCTCCTCCCCTAGAAAGAAGTGGATAAACTGCAAGGATAAAAACGGCGATAAGAAGATCAGGTTACTGACCTGACTGGTGTTCTCTGCTTTTTTCATGGCCGCAAGCCAAAGCAAAAATGTGACACCCATCTCAAAAAAGCCGACGTAAACGGCGCTGGCGATACCATCCCAACGCGCTGGCAGCCCATCCTGCCAAAGCATGACAGCCCACACCAAAGGGGTGCCGTGCAAAAAGCCAATTAACAATCCAATTTCGGCCGGTACGCTAAGACGGGTATTGATGACCCAATAAAACGCCCAAAAAAGCGTGCTCAAAAGGGCAAGCCCAACCCCAAGTGGACTGTCAAACGAGAGACCCAAAATATCGCCCCGAGTTGCGATGATCAACACCCCGATAAACCCCGCACACAGAGCCAAAATGTCCGAACGATGCAGCTTTTGTCCCAAGAAGGGTACAGCTAAAAGCGATAAGACCAAGGCCCAGATGTAGTTAAGTGGCTGTGCTTGCTGCGCCGGTAAAAGATCGTACGCCTGAAACAGCACCCAGTAATACACCGCCGGGTTAATAATCCCAAGCATCGCCAATTTACCAGGAGCAGAACGCCAGCTTTCCATCACCTGCGCCATCGAGTACCGCACACCCACAACCACACCTAAAATGACAACCGTGGTTAAGCTTGCAATCGCCACCAACTGGATGGGCGTTAAGGTATTAAGAGCCCATTTGAACGCGGTAGCGACCGTCGACCAAAAAAACACGGCGAGTCCACCGAAGATCAATGCCCATCGTTGCGAGCGCTCACCGTTGAGCGTTTCAGCCATATGCATTCCTTACTCATAAATGATGATTCCTGTGGCGCAGTGTAACCAGATAGACTGTACTTCGCGCCCTTTAGGATGCAACAGTGCGTTCTAAAACCCTAGAAGATTTAGGTCAAAGTGCATGAGATAAAGTGATTTGATCCAACATCAGCGCGCCACTGGCCTCCAATGCCGTTTTTGCAAACGGGTCGCCTTGGTAAACAGACGCCGATGGGTCTGGTTCGCCGCGCTCGGATAAGGTGTTGATCAGGCTGTTTAGGTAGGCAAAATCACCTTGATTCTGGTTATTTACAGACGCATTCAAGCGCTCTACCGCCTCTGCGGTGTGGTATTGATTAGGGTCGGGATAGGTAACGGCCGTAGGCAGCTCAAATCCCGCTCCATGCCCGGCCGTTGACTGAGCACCGGATTGAACCTGAAAAGCGGATTGGGAGTTGGACTGGTAGTGATCGATTAAGCTGATCAGCAACGCAAAGTCCGCACCATTGGTCGAACGTACCGCCGAGGGCAATGCCTGGGTAGTCGACTCAATGCGGTTTAATGTGCTGCTGTCTACGATCATAAAACCATAAATAATAAAGAAACGAGGGTCTTTATAGGTTTTCGGCTAAGCCTTGGTAAACTTGATCGGATTAAGCGCCCGTTTCGGGTTTGTACTCAATGGAGATGACATACCACACGGCGTCGCCTTCAGGGGTGCGTACCACCGCTTCATCGTCGACTTCTTTTTTTAGAAGGGCGCGCGCCATCGGTGAGTCGATCGAGATGTAGTCATTGTGACCAAAGATCTCATCGTAACCGGCAATTCGAAAACGCTTTTGCTCGCCCTCTTCGTTTTCAATCTCAACCCATGCGCCAAAAAACACCTTCCCTTCCTGCTGCGGCGAATAAGGCACAACTTTAAGCTCATCAATGCACTTTCGCAGGTAACGTACACGACGGTCGATCTCACGCAGGCGACGTTTATTGTATTGGTAATCCGCATTTTCGCTTCGATCACCTAAACAGGCCGCCCATGTGACTTTACGGGTGGTTTCCGGCCGTTCAACACGCCAAAGGTGATTGAGCTCTTCTTTTAGGGTGTTCATCCCCTCTGGGGTGATTAACCGTGTTCGCATCGGGATCTCGATTGTTAAAAAAGCTAAGTGTACTCTCAGCCTTTCATAAACATCAGCTATTTAGGCAATCTTACGCGGCTGCTCGCACGCTTTAGGCAGGTGCCAGCACTCCCCAACACATTCACGAAACAAACTGATCAACGGGTCATGCTTTCGACGCGCATTGGTCACAAAGTTAAGCGCAATGCTTGGAACCTCCCCCTGCCATATCGTCGCAACGCCTTGCGCCTCAAGCTGCTCGGCGGTGTCTTGTCGAAGAATCGATACACCCACCCCTGCCTTAACCAAAGCCACCACCGCATCTTCGGTATCCACCCACGTCAGTTGACTGGGTTGCGTTGGCTGACCTTCGAAAAGCTGTTCACAAATCACATAGAAGGGGCAGTTTTTTGAGGTATATATCCAAGGCAGATCCGCCAAAAGGCTCTTAGAGGCCAGTTCTGCTTGTTCAAGATTAAGCGCATTAGGAATCACCACCTTAAGAGGCACTTGTGAAAGCTCATCAATGCTAAGCTCGCCACTTTGCTTGGGGCCAAAACTAAAGCCTGCATCAAGCTCCCCGGTTCTTAATGGTCTTGCGATCACAGCACTGGAGGTCTGATAAAAGTGCAGCTCCAACTGGGGGCATCGGGCTTTCATTTGCTGGTACAAGGCACCGGTCATCATAAAATCGTAATCGGTGTGAATGCCGATTTTAAGCTCCCCAACGATCTCATCACGAAGCGCTTGTGCACGCTGCTGCATCTTCTCGGCCGCTTGCAAGGTCATAAGCGCATCATCATAAAGACGTTTACCTGCGGCGGTTAACAACATCCCCTTGGTAGAGCGCACAAACAACTGAACCCCTAAAAACTCCTCTAGGGCTTTAATCTGAGCACTGACGGCAGGCTGACTGGAAAACAGCACTTCGGATGCACGCGTTAAATTGCCGAGCTCGGCCACTTTGACGAATGATTTTAATTGGTAAAGCTCCATGCCATGCACCTTGAGTCAAAACTGTGTCATCAAAATTCGTGTAAGGCTTGATTAAACCACAGAGTGCAGCCAGTGATGATCAGAATTTCTGAGGGCGGCGTTCAAAAGGAATGATTAGATTCATAAAGTGACAATGAAGAGACTGTGCAGATAGGACACATTAAAAGGCACAGATCATGAAATCGCTCACTTCCCAAACCCCATATGCTGACGACGCCAAGACGCTTCAAAGTGACTCGAAAAGCTCGGATAGCACTCACGCTCTGAAAAAGTACCGCCGACAGCTCATTAAACAGCTGAGGATATGGCACCAACGATACAGAACCCGCAAGCAGCTGGCGCAGTTAGACACAGTTGCGTTAAAGGATATCGGTGTTTCGCGAAGTGAAGCGATAAAAGAAGCGCGAAAATGGTTCTGGCAAAATTGAATAGACTATATTCAATTCACAGATATTTAAAGAAGCACTTGAGAAGATAAGGATAAAATAAGAGAAGATGTGTTCAGGATGGTGGGTCGTATAGGATTTGAACCTATGACCAATTGGTTAAAAGCCAACTGCTCTACCACTGAGCTAACGACCCGTCCTGAAAAAATAAAAGTGGTGGGTCGTATAGGATTTGAACCTATGACCAATTGGTTAAAAGCCAACTGCTCTACCACTGAGCTAACGACCCACACCTGAAGTTGGCTCCTCGAGCTGGACTCGAACCAGCGACCAATAGATTAACAGTCTACTGCTCTACCAACTGAGCTATCGAGGAACTTCAGTATCCTTTAAATGGCGGAGGGGCAGGGATTCGAACCCTGGGAGCCTCTCGACTCGCCGGTTTTCAAGACCGGTGCTTTCGACCACTCAGCCACCCCTCCAAAGGATGGCGCGTATTTTATAGACCTCAGGAAAAGTGTCAACACCAGAATTCGAAAAAAACGCAAAAAAGTGAAAAAAAGTGACATTCTTTCCATTTCTGTTCAAAAAACAGTCACTTACTGACGTTTTCGGTCAGATTTTAAACAAAAAAAGCGCTGTCATCACAGCGCTGTCATATTGGCTACACCATCGTGTATGAACTGTATGGCCAAGGCGGCCAGCAACACCCCTAAGAAGCGTCTTAAGATGTCATCGCCGGTTCGGCCAATCACTCGTTTTACGTAGCGAGATAAGATCATGAGGATCAAGGTCGTCATCGCGATCGACAAGATCGCAACGGTGATCGACATTTGCGTCGCCGGGCTATTGGCATTCGAAAACAGCAGGATCGCCAAGGTTAATGAGCCAGGGCCTGCCAACATAGGAATCGACATAGGAAACACCGCAATATCACGACGCTCGGTCGTGCTGGTGTATTCAATGTCTTTCGTAATCATATGGAAGGCGGTATAGAAGAGTAAGATCCCTCCCGAGATGCGAAGTGCATCAATCGAGATGCCGAGCTTATGCAACAGCGGCTCACCAAAATTACCAAACAGTATCAGCAGTGCTGACGAGATCAACGTCGCTTTCAAAGCCATCTTAAATCGATGCGCCGTGTCATCCGGTGGGGTTAACGAGTGAAAAATCAGCGCCGCGCCAATTGGATCGATAATGACAAACAATGCGATCATCGCATTAAGATAGATGGCAATATCCATCAGCCAAACCTCTAAGCAGTCTTGGAATTCGTAAAAATGGAGAGCGATGGTAGTACGAATATGAATAGGATGCGAGGGGGCTGTCGCCAGAAAGAAAAAAGCCGGCAGGTGCCGGCTTGTGTTTGATCATTAGTCCCGTCTGTGTCTGGCTGATAAGTGCTTACTTTTCAGCTTCGGTTAGGTATTTATCCAGACGATTCTTTTTCATCACAAGCGTCGCTTTAAACGCTTCTGAGTTTGCTTTGATCTCGTCAAGGTTTGTAGGGTTACCCGCTACAATCACACCGATCATCGACATAGGCTGATGCGGAGCGCACTTGTAAACGTATACGCCTTCTTTATCAACTGTGACTTCGATCTCTTGACCAATCGCACCTTTCCATGGAGTCGCTCCCTCAGGAATAAGTCCTTCTACAGACTCACTGTTATGACCAGGGTTTGTTGAAATAAACTTCACAGTATCGCCAACAGCAACGTGAACGACAGCAGGTTCAAACACCATCATGCCGCCTTCACCTTTGTTTTTCATTTCAACTGTATGCTCTGCGGCCAGAGCAACGTTCGACATCAACAACAAGGCCATCCCAACTGAACGCAACTTCATATTCACCTCGGTTTTTTGTTTGAATTAGTACCTCAGTACATAAAACACCATAGTCGCGATCTGGGGTATTCGCCTTTGCGTTCATCACGGAGGTAAAACTACCTTCCTTGGTAGTAGTCTTTAAGATGCAAATAACCCTACATATTAGGGTAGTTTGGCCCACCGCTGCCCTCTGGGGTTACCCAAGTGATGTTTTGCGATGGGTCTTTAATGTCGCACG
Organism: Neptunomonas sp. ABH4_499; assembly: GCF_056160565.1. Taxonomy (NCBI): domain Bacteria; kingdom Pseudomonadati; phylum Pseudomonadota; class Gammaproteobacteria; order Oceanospirillales; family Oceanospirillaceae; genus Neptunomonas; species Neptunomonas sp. ABH4_499. The sequence continues at coordinate 103,324 of NZ_JBSWXK010000004.1, forward strand.
TTTTGCAGTGAATGCAGTTTTGAGCATTGATTTGTAAGCGATCTTCACCTGCCTCCGAGACCACTTCATACACACCAGCAGGGCAATACCGTTGGGCTGGTTCATCGTATAAAGGCAGGTTTTTTGTGATCGGAATCAGCGCATCTTTTAACGTAAGGTGACAAGGCTGCTCCTCTTCGTGATTGGTGTTAGACAAGTACACCGAACTCAATTTATCGAAACTGAGCGCCCCATCGGGTTTTGGATAATCGATCTTCTGTGCTTGGGATGCAGGAACCAGTTGCGCGTAATCTTCCGTTTGATCACGCAAAGTGATCGGTAAGCGCCCTTTAAACCAACTCTGATCCAAGTAATTGAAGATACCGCCTCCCCACATACCGAACCGGTGTAGGGCTGGACCAAAGTTACGTGCTTGTTTGAGCTCTTCATAAAGCCAGGATTGCTCAAACGCGGTTTCAAAGTCGTGGAGTCGATCCCCACCCTCGGCACCGTTCATCAGAGCGTTCGCGATGCTCTCCCCCGCCAATAAACCGCTTTTCATTGCGGTATGTGTGCCTTTTATCTTGGCAAAGTTCAGGGTACCTGCATCGCAGCCAATCAATAACCCACCCGGAAAGACCATTCGCGGCAGCGCATTAAAACCACCTTTAGCGATGGCTCGAGCGCCATACGATAAACGAGTACCGCCTTTTAGCACCGAGGCAATCAGAGGGTGATGCTTCATGCGCTGAAACTCATCGAAAGGGCTTAAGTGTGGGTTGCTGTAGTTCAAATCCACAATCAACCCCACCACAACCTGCTGGTTCTCAGCGTGGTATAAAAAGAAGCCGCCTTGGGTATCAATATCCAACGGCCAGCCAGACCCGTGAATCACGCGCCCCGGCTCATGCTGCTCTTTGGGGACTTCCCACAACTCTTTAAAGCCTAAACCGTAGTGTTGTGGGTCAGACTCTTTGGCCAGATCAAAGCGTTCGATCAGCTGTTTACCTAAGTGCCCGCGGCACCCTTCAGAGAACACCGTGTACTTCGCGTGCAGTTCAATCCCTTGGGTATACCCCTCTTTGGGTTGGCCCTCTTTATCGAGCCCCATATCTTGAGTCGCCACGCCTTTGACTGAGCCATCTTCGTGGTACAAGATTTCAGACGCGGGAAAGCCAGGAAACAGCTCCACACCCAAAGCTTCTGCTTGCTCAGCCAACCAACGGCATAGATTCCCTACACTGACAATGTAATTGCCATGGTTATGCATGGAAGCAGGGATTAATGGCGTTGGAATCGACCATGCTTTTTCGGCATCGCGCAACAGATACATCTGGTCCTCTTGGACTTGTGTATTCAGCGGCGCACCGCGCTCTTTCCAATCGGGGATCAACTCATCCAAGGCGCGCGTTTCTATCACTGCACCCGAGAGTATGTGCGCCCCCACTTCAGAGCCTTTTTCAAGCACACACACGCTGATCTCTTTATCATTCGCCTGTGCCACCTGCATCGCTTTTATGGCCGTGGATAAACCGGCAGGACCTGCGCCAACGATCAACAGATCCACTTCCATCGCATCACGTTCAGACATAAGTCCTCCTTAAAATTGATCTGGATTCAGAGTCATGATCGCTGCATCACCGGCCAACACGGTGGTATGCAACGCCTGCACTCGGGGTAGCCAATGCACGCAATAGAACGCAGCAAGCGTCTGTTTGGTCTCTAGGAAAGCCGTGTCAGCATCCGCCTCTTGGCGTTTAACCGCCGCGTGCTGAGCTTCATCGATGATCGACCATGCGCCTGCTACAAATCCAAGCAGCATCATTAAATTAACGCCGACAGCAGGCGAGGCCGCAGGATTGGCAAGCACGCTCTCTTTGGCAGACCGCGCCAGCTCAATCGCGTTTTTCAGTTGCAACGCAAAAGGGGCGACCGCTTCATCAAAGGGTTGATCCGTGAAGTGATCGAATTCGTCGAGCAAGGCGGTCAGTGCCGCCCCTTTGTCTTTTAGGAGTTTTCGGCCCACTAAATCCAAGCCCTGGATACCGGTGGTGCCTTCATAAATTGGCAGGATTCGCGCATCACGAAAATGCTGGGCCACCCCCGTTTCTTCGATGTACCCCATGCCCCCGTGTACCTGCACAGCCAAGGAGGTGACCTCCTGAGCAAGTTCGGTCATCCAGCCTTTTACGATGGGCGTCCAAAGCTCTACTCGGGCATGCAGTTCAGGTTGAGTGGGGGCCGCTTTAGAGTGATCGATCGCAAACGAGGCGCGGTACATCACACCGCGCATGGCGGCAACGGCGGATTTCATCATCAGCAGCATGCGACGCACATCCGCATGGGCAAACAGATTCACGCGCTCCCCGCTGGGTAAAGTGCCTTGAATTCGATCATACGCATAAGCACGGGCTTGCTGATAAGCGCGCTCAGAAATGGCAAGCCCCTGAAGGCCTACGTTTTGTCTGGCATCGTTCATCATCGTAAACATACACGCTAAGCCCGAATGCGGAGCGCCCACGAGGTAGCCTATGGCTCCGCCCTCCTCGCCATAGCTCATGACGCAAGTTGGACTGCCATGAATACCCAACTTATGCTCAAGCGATACGACTTTAAGATCGTTGGATACAGACCAAGCGCCCGACTCATCTTGTAAAAACTTAGGCACGACAAAAAGGGAGATCCCTTTCACACCGGCTGGCGCGTCTGGAAGACGTGCCAACACCAAATGCACGATGTTGTCCGTCATTTGATGATCGCCCCAAGTGATGAAGATCTTCTGTCCGCTGATGCGATAATGATCCCTTTCGGGGAGTGCTCGGGATTTAATCGCCGCCAAATCAGACCCGGCATCGGGTTCGGTCAGGTTCATCGTGGCCGTCCACTCCCCCGATACCATTTTCGCCAGATAGGTGTGTTTTAAAGCATCATCCGCATGGCTCACTAGCGCCTCGATGGCGCCTTGTGTCAGCAACGGGCAAAGCGCAAACGCCATATTAGAGGCCTGCCATACTTCATTAACCGCCGTGCTGATCAAATGCGGAAGCCCTTGCCCTTCGAACTCGACAGGTCCGGCTAACGAGGACCAACCGTTCTCGGAAAACTGTTGATACGCTTCTTTAAAACCAGGCGTTTGCTCAACGCCATGCGCGGTCAGTTTCGCGCCGTTTTTATCCCCATCGGGGTTTAACGGTGCCAGCACAGAGCCACCAAAGCGCGCCGCTTCTTCTAAGATGGCAACCGAAAGCTCTTGGGATAAATCCGATGCGCTCGCCACATCGGAGGAGGAAAAAGACAACACCTCGTTGATCAAAAATTGGGCGTCTTTTAAAGGGTATTCATAATGATTCATGGTGGTTCTCCCACCCGATGACGGGTCGATTTTTTATTCTTGTCGATTACCCAAAATCATCGCCTTAAGGGGGCTATTGGCTCAATAACATATCTCACCTAAAACAGTGACATTAGCGCTCACAACCCCATCAAGCCTGATCATACTGCTGCTGATAGGCCTCACTTTTTCGATACTCACCAGGCGTCATACCCGTCCACTTCTTGAAGGACCGGAAAAACGCCGACGGCTCATCAAACCCCATCAAAGAGGCAACATCACTGATCGATAGCTGAGGCGAGTTCATGTAATTAAGCGCCGCCTCTTTACGAGACTCGTCTTTGATTTTTTGATAGGAGGTCCCCTCTTCCAACAGGCGTCGGCGCAATGTCGATACGGACATATGGAGCGCAAAGGCGACATCCTCGGCACTTGGCATCTCGCGGCTAAAATCCTTTCCTAAAATGGCCACCACTTGGGATTTTAAGCTTTTGTCGTCATCCACCATGACCAATAACTGAAACGGTGCGGTTTTTAGAAATCCGTGCAGAGTCTCTTCGTTTTGCACGATGGGGTAATCCAAAAAACGCGCCGGAAACACCAAGGCGTTATCGTGTTGATCAAAACGTACCTCGGAGCGAAACAGGGTTTCGTAATAATCTTGATCGCTAGGTTCAGGGAAGGTGAAGTACGCCGCTTTAAGCTCCAAACGACTACCAATTAGCCAACTGGTAAAGTGCTGCCAAACGGACAACGAGGTACGGATCTGATCAGCGGTTTGCTGTGACAAAATCGCTCGAAACTCATCGTCGCCAATCTCTTGCGTTGGGGCAAAACTGACTTTGGCGTAACGCCCTTTGCGGATCAGTACCGGTTTGATTTTAGAGCCTCGGCAGATCTCATAAAAATCACTGCACCGGCGAAGCGCACGCTCTAGCGTTTTGCAGTGAATAATGGCATGACACATCATGCGGAAAGTCCCGTTCGGTACTTTGCCGCCGCTCAGCATGCCAAAGGACTCATCTTGGGTAATCCAAATAATGTGTTGGTACAACTGCCCAAATTTTTCGGCGGGTAGCTCGGTTAACGCCTCAACCTCGTCGGCGTTCAAACCAACCCTGGCGAGTAACTCTTCCTGATCAAAGCCTTGAAGGCGAGCATTGTTCAGCAGGAATTTCACGTATCCGTTCGGAACCGTGATGGTACGCTCCATCTTGAGCCTCCTGTACGACTGACTGTTTTTGTTATTCTTAATCCCATTTTAGAGCTGATCCGTACAAGATCAATCCCAGAGCAGCACTCATTTGTTAATCAGTCTGGCGGTATTTGTCATTGTTGCTATGCTGGTCAGTGTAGATCATGAAATTGCAAGCTATAATGCCGTCGAAATCCCGAAAACATGGATGTACTGTTTAGCAGCGACGCTGATGGCTTGTAGGAACGCTTATCCCAACACTGGTGTGTTGGATTCGTCTAAACCTCGTTGCTAACAACAATAAAAACACGTTAGGTGAACGAAATGGCAATAAAAATCACGCCCACCCGCGGCGTAAAATCCGCTTCTATCGGAATGCGTCAACTTCTGCCCACGTTGATTGCAGCGACCATGGCATCTCAGGCTCACGCCTTGGAGTTTAGCCTTGGTGAAGTCGAAGGTCGTTTTGACTCTCAGATCTCGATGGGCGCTAGCTGGCGCTTAAATGATCCAGACAGCGACCTGATCTCATCGGCCAACGGTGGCACCGGTGTTGGGTCTGGCAGCTTTGATGACGGCAACCAAAACTTCAAACAAGGGGATGCCTTCTCGAAAACGTTTAAAGGCATTCACGAGTTAACCTTGGATTACCAAAACGTAGGCTTGTTGGTACGCGGCAAATACTGGGCTGACTTTGAACTCAACAGCGGCAAGCGTGCCCACGGCAATACGGTCAACGGTTATCAATCAGGTGACGCTCTGGATGATGACGGCTTCAACGATTACGCCAAGTTCACCGGCGCTGAAATTTTGGATGCGTATGTGTACGGCTATTTTGATGTTGGCTCTATGCCGGTCGATGTGCGACTGGGCCGTCAGGTCATCAACTGGGGCGAAAGTACCTTTATTCAAGGGGGCTTAAACTCCATTAACGCTTACGATGTCAGTGCCTTCCGCCGCCCAGGCGCCGAAGTCAAAGAAGCCTTATTGCCCGCCAATCAGGCGTTTGCCTCCATTGGTTTGACCGACAACTTAAGCTTAGAAGCCTTCTACCAATTTACGTGGGAGCAAACCGTTGAAGAGGGCTGTGGTACTTACTTCTCGGTAAACGATTTTGCCGCCGAAGAGTGTAATGGTATTCGTATCAACTCTTCCGTTTTAGCGGGTATTGATGATTACACCTACTACAACCTTGCGGGTTTAGGCTCGCCATGGTCATTGACCGGTATCAGCCCAGTGGTTGAACGCAACAGCGATGGTGTTCGTGAAGGCAGCGACGATGGTCAGTTCGGTTTAGCGGCTCGCTATTTCTCCGAGTCATTAAACAATACCGAGTTCGGCTTCTACTTCGCGAAATACCATTCACGTTTGCCGGTGGTGAGTGGCGTTAAAACCAATATCAACCCATTGGATTTAGCCGCCGCCGTTACGCCAACCATTCAAGCGGCTGTAACAGCGCAATACGTGGCTGCCGGTGCCGACCTTTCGAACCCACTGGTCCTTCAAGCCTTGGCCGATGACGTCACGGCTGCCGTGACTCAAACAGCAGGAACCGCTGCTCTTAACAGTGAATACTTCACTGAATACCCAGATGACATCAAAATGATCGGCGTCAGTTGGAACACCAACTTAGGCGATGTCGCTTGGTCGGGTGAAGTCAGCCATAAATGGGATGTTCCGTTGCAGATGAACGGCCCTATGTTGGTGGAGTCCATGCTGACGCTCGGCACCGCTGCTGGAAACCCAGCCAATACAGTAGTTCAAAACACGGCGTTTGGGGGTACGATTCAGGGCTACGATACGTTTGATATCACCCAAGTTCAAAGCACGTTCATCAAAACTGTGAACAATGTCATGGGCGCAAGCCGATTGGCCTTGGTAGGTGAGCTGGGATGGACGCACATTCACGACTTCGATGAGGGCTCCAATGCCATCAAATACGGTCGTAGCGGTGTGTATGGTTACTCCTCAACTGACGATGATGGCTTCGTAACTCAAGACTCCGTTGGGTATGTGTTACGCACCTCCTTGTATTACCCAAGTGCCTTCGCAGGCGTTAACTTAACCCCAACCGTGAGCTTTAAGCACGGTGTTTACGGCTATGGCCCACAACCAGGTGCCACATTCAGCGAAGGTCAGAAATCTCTGAACCTAAGCTTGAGTGCGGATTATCTGGAACGTTATTCCGTACAGTTGTCTTACACCAACTTCTTTGGGGGTAAATACAACGAGTTAGAAGATCGCGACTACATCTCATTAAGCGCATCAGTGGCCTTCTAACCGATTTGGAGAACAGTTTATGAAAGCGACGTTTACACGCCATTTGTTAGCCAGCGCTCTGGTTCTGGCGATTGCTCCAGGCGCTGCACTGGCCGCTGTCTCAGCGGATCAAGCAGCCGCCCTTGGCGATACCTTAACACCGCTTGGCGGTGAAAAAGCGGCAAACGCGGCCGGTACGATCCCCGCATGGGATGGTGGCCTATCCGGTGGATCGGAGGGAGTGTACACCGACCCTTACTCAGCCGATCAACCCTTGTTTGTGATCAACGCAAGCAATGCCGATCAGTACAAAGCCAACTTGTCCGAAGGGCAGCTGGCCTTACTGAAGAAATACCCTAACTTTGAGATGAAGGTGTACCCAACACACCGCAGCGCCAAAGTGCCTGAAAAGATCATCTCTGGGACCAAAACTAACGCTACCCAAGCGACGTTGACGGCCGACGGTAATGGCATCTCAAATCTGGTGGAAGGTATCCCTTTCCCAATCCCGCAAAACGGTCTGGAAGTGATCTGGAACCACTTAACCCGCTATCGCGGTGGTTCGGTTGAACGTACCTTTGTACAGGTGCCGGTTCAGGCTAACGGTGCTTACACCGCCGTGAAGATCAACGAAAAGATGGCCTGGCCTGGGTATTTGGAAGAGGGTTACGACCCGAAAACCGATAACAACATCCTGTTCTACTTTGTGCAGCAAGTGCTGGCGCCTGCGCGCTTAACGGGTAACATCTTGCTGGTGCATGAAACGTTGGATCAGGTCACACAGCCACGCCAAGCGTGGACGTATAATGCTGGCCAGCGACGCGTACGATTGGCACCGCAAATCGCTTACGATGCACCAGGCACCGCAACCGATGGCCAACGTACCACGGACAACCTCGACATGTTTAACGGCGCACCCGACCGTTACGACTGGAAACTGGTAGGCAAACAAGAGCTGTACATCCCGTACAACAGCTTTAAGCTGGCGGACCGCGAGCTTTCTTACGCGGACATCCTTCAAGCCGGTCACCCAAACCCAGAGCTTTTGCGCTACGAGCTGCACCGCGTATGGAAAGTCGAAGCGACCTTAAAAGAGGGTGCACGCCATGTGTATGGCAAGCGAACCTTCTATTTTGATGAAGATACTTGGCAAGCCGCAATTGTTGATCACTACGACGGTCGTGGCGAGTTATGGCGGGTCGGTGAAGCGCACGAGCTTCAATACCGCAATGCGGATGTACCTTGGATCGCAGGCGAGATGCTGTATGACCTTCAATCAGGTCGCTACCTAGCCGGTGGTCTCACCAACGAAGAGGGTCAAGGCTTCCTGTTTGGCGAGGTTTTTAAACACAACGACTTTACCCCACAAGCGATTCGTCGCATGGGCCGTTAATACAAACACCCAATCTAAAAACCGGCCACGGCCGGTTTTTTTGTTTCTGATCCACAACTCTTATTGCAATATTCGTTACGTTCCCATCGTTTTTTACAGCGGAATTGGCCTATAATGCTCGTCCATTGGAATGGACACATCGCTCGATAAGGAATATCAAGGAGTTGTATATGGGCATGGATTCGACCAGCTTCAGCATTGAAGCGGCCAAAACGGAACAGGCAAAAGTAAACTCAGTGATTGCCGAAACCGCCCTGAACGGTTCGGAAACCACCGACTTAATCGACCTTAAAACGGTTACCCTTCAAGAAGCACGTAATCAAACACGTGATTTTCAAAAAAACATCGCGACCGAAATCAATGAACTCGACGAGCTGACCAACAGCTTTGGCGAGCATTTCCAGTCGATGCAGCGCCCAACCGCGAAAGAACGCCTGATTGGCTTCTTCTCAAAAAACAAGGCGCAAGCGATGCGCATGGACCGCATTACCGAATCCAGCATCGAGCAAAATCTCGATAACATGCTGCATAAATCCAATGCGATTGAGTCCATTCTTAAAGAGCGCACCCAATTGCTGGAACAACAACTGTTAGCCGGCCTTGAAAACGCCCGTCTTACATCGGAACAACTGCAAGAGGTGGCTAACCAAATCGTTGAGTTTGAAGGCCAGCTAGAAGCCTTACGTGCCCCGATTGAAGCGATCACCGACAAAATCGCGACCGAAGTTGAATTTGAAACGCGCACAGAGCTGCAAAACGAGCTTCAAGAGCGCCTGAACGAGTTCAAAAAAGTCGAGAGCGATGTCGGTGTGGCCCGTACCAAAGCCCAATCTCTTGAGCGCTACCGCGATCAAAACCGCATGAACGTTGACGTATTATCTGATTTGAAAGCGGTCAACGAGTCCTTGATCAATAAACTCAAGATCGATACTCAGCAACGCGCGGTACTCTTTACCTCGTACCAGCATCAGATCCGCACATCCGAGCAACACGAGACAGCGCACAAGCTGAACGAGATTGGTACCAACATCGATAAGATGATCGCCAACAATATGGCCTCCATCGCCAGTGCAGCAAAAAACCGTCATACCGAAATGGCGGAGAAGCACGCCGGCGATATGTTGTTCAACGAAGAGCTGCTCAAGCGTAAGCACGAAGCTGACGAAGTGGTCCGCCGCCGTATGGCGAAGGTGTTTGAGCAACAAGACTCTGGCCAATACTCCTAACGGCCCATCCGGAAAGGGGGAATCCCCTTTCCTTTCTTAGTCTGATTACTTGGATTCATCATGACGACGCGAGTCTTGCCTGCGGGCATCGTCCAGATGCAATCACCTGAGCTGATCAATCATTATCTTGATTGTTTGAGTGATGCGTTTCGCCATCTGGCCACGATTTCAAACCAAGCCATCGATCAATTATCCGAGACCGAGCAGGTCAGTGACATGATCACCCATTTGGAGATTATGGCACTCGGCAGTTTGTTTGCGGCCCTAAAAGATAAATTTCGCTTTAACGCACAACTGCCCGAAATCGACCAAGCCCCGTTATACATGTGCCAAACAGGTTCAGGTATGCCGGCCATGTCGGAACTGCTATCCACACGGAACGCGCGTAAAAACGCCGAAGCGATGCTTGAGAAGCTCGGCCCTGTTGAGAAGACCCAGCAGGATATTCTCCAGAGTATTTTGAGCGATAAGTCACTGCCCTTTAGCCACCTGCATAAGCTCTCGATGCGCCGCTACTATCAGCGCTTAATCGATGATTATGTGTTCAGTGCCTCTCGTGATGCAGTCCTTGAAGCGGAAGACACCCTACCGGATGGCCGCCGTTTGTTGCACTGGTCGGCGTTTGATCCGGAGCTGAATCTGCCGGTCGTGTACTTGGTCGAGTTTCGCTACAGCGGTAAAGAAGAGCTGACCCCACAATCCGAATTACTGGAGTGGTTAAACCAGTACGTTCAAGGCAAAGCCTTCGCCACGTTAAAGCTGGTGCATTTTGCGAAAGAGTTTGATCTTCGCTTTGAAGATGTTCATCCATTATCGATCAAACGGATCATCATGGGCCCTTTCTACATGCACAATGTGACAGAACACAATGATCAGATCGCCCGTATTCTGGAGCCGATCCGCAATCCAAATGATCAATGGCTCATGGTCTGCTCGACCGAAACCTTGCTCTCAAAAGGAGAGCGCACCATTAAAAAAGGCTTCTTTGGATCGCAAATTGAACAGATCTACGATGTCGATCATCAGGACTTCTCGCAGTTTAACGCTGGGGCAACGCGCATCCAGCAAGATGTTTTTTTGCCGTACGAAGCCTACCAAATTCTGCAAGAGCAACCGGATAACCCCATCTTTCAGTACAACAAGTATCTGACGTTTGATCACTAAAAGGCATTGGAATGGAATCTAAGCAACTGATCGAAATTAAAGAGTCCCTGATTCAGGAAAAGATCGCGCAGGTGGATAAATACCTGCTAAAGCCGGTTAATCTGAGAACCCAATCCAGTAAGTCGCCAGCTTCGTTCAGCGCCAGCGCCATTGGGGGCGGCTTACGCCAACTTACCGAAAGCTTCACCCTTGCGGATACCTTGCACGCACTCACACCTGAGCTCCCAATCTTAACGGACGTGCAGCACCACGCATTGACAGTAATGCTCAGAGGGATGGCGATTGCCTCCGCCACCGCATCACAATTTGATCAGCCATCGGGTCTGAATGAGCTTCTGAGTAAAAACAGTAAAGGCTTATTGCACGGCAATGACGTTACCGAGTTTCATGCTCTGTTACACACCAATGCCGCTATCGTGGCTTCGGTATTTTGTAACTACGTACAAGCGCATCTTGAAGTCGGGTCGGACGCGGCGACGTTTGACTTTACCCCGCCGGCCCTTGCGTTAAAGACACCGGCCGACACAATGAACGATATCATCGCGCACTTAGCCTCGGCCATCAAAGAGCATGCTCACAATGATGATCGGCTGTTCGAGCTGATTCACAGCATGTGTAACGCCTTTCAAGACCAGATTGATCTGATCAGTGCCGACCTTAAGAAAGTGCACTTATTTACCCGTTGCACTTATCAGGTCAAGAAAGATCACTTCGAGATCAACGGATTTGAGCGCAGCTTAGCCCCCAAAACGCAACGCTTGAGCATGGCGTTTAAAAAGCCAGAAGAGGTCATCGGTAACGCCGTAGCTAAATACCAAGCGGCCAAGCTTGCCAAAATGATGATGTGCTACGATTTTGAACGTAAGCTCAACCCGTTTGCGGAACTCGGCGGCTTTATCTTCACCTTTATGGGTGATGGGAACCCAGGCACAGGTAAAACTACCCTGATTCAGATGCTGGCGGGCCTCTTAAACGACTACTGCCAACAGGTTGATTACCCGTTCTATTACGAAAACTTTGGCCCTGATTGCATCAGCTCCTACCAAGGGCAATCCGGCCAGAACGCGAAGTCTTTCATTCGCAATGTTCTTAACCCGTCCGTTATTGGTTTCGGTACGATTGATGACATCGACCAAGTAGCCGGCAAACGTGGGGATAAACAAAGCTCCAGCGGTCAGCAGGAAGTGACCGCCGTCTTGATGGAGTCCTTCGCGGGTGCCAACACCCTAGTGCGCGGAAACTGCAGCTTTGGGATGTTCTCGAACTATCCAGAAAACGTCGATGATGCCTTGCGCCAACGCGCCGCCGCTCGTTTTTTGATCGATGGCCCCAAAACCTACGAGGACTATGTGGATATTTTGGCGCTGCTCTTGGGTAAGCGTCACACCATCCCAACTGGTGATATCGAGCTATTTACTACCCAAGCGATTCAGCAAGCGGTCAAAGCCAGTTACGAGGCACATGCAAAGCCCCAAGAAGCTAAGCTACTTGAGGTTTACGAACGTGTGATTCACCAACACGGTGAACTGGATACACTGGCTAACATTGGTTACTACTTGAAAGCCATCCAGCAAGCCGATGATCGCTTTACTGGACGCGCCATCAAGAACATTACCGATGCCGCAAAAGTACGATCCATGGACTTTGAGCTGCCGGATGAGTGGTTTGAGCACCCTGATCTGTTCCTGTTCAAGCCGTACGAAACCAAACGCGCCATGATCGAAGAGCTGTGTGTGCCAATTACCCCAGACATGCTTCTTCAAGAGATCAACCGCTACGCCGATTCTGAGTTCCGTTATGCGGGTAAATCGGACGATGTCGCCATCCAAAACATGGTGCGTGAGCTTGGACTAAAAGAGCAAGCCCTCTCACACTATCAGCAGTCACGAGGCCATCATGCACACGATCAGTAAGGTCTCGGATGAGGCGATTGAGCTACTCACGCAAGAGCGATTGATGCGGATTGAGTCCCCGCATCTGATTGAGCGTTACAACCGGGCGTTAAAAGATCTGTGCGATTTTACGACCGAACTTGAGCTGTTTCACATCGACTGCAGTGGCTATTCGCCCGAGATTGCCAAAGAGTGTGGTGACCCAGACTACTTGAACGTCAACGGCATCAACAAAAAATTCATTTTGGTCAGCGTCCATCAGCAAAACTACCCGATTGTACGGGCGCACTTTTCGACGACCATCTGGATCATAAAAGCTTTTATTCGCCAAAACTTTAACACCATTGTGGCACTGACGGCTCGCGATGCCTTATATGGTGAGCTTGAAAATAACATCTTTAAAGTACAGTCCTTGGAAGATGTATTATCGATTCGGCACATTGATGTGCTGGTCGATACACACCGCGAATTGATCTCGACAGCTCATGCCTACACCGAAGAAACCAAGCGACTGTTAGCCCTTGATGAAGACGCTTGGATTGACCCCAATACCTTCAAGCGCTTGCTGTCGATTGCAGAAAACTTAGATGTTGAGCAGCCGTCTGTGCTGATCCCAGCCATTACTCAATTTGAGCAAAGCATTTTTTACTCGAAACATTGTGGTGGCATGTATGTGTTCCATCCAGTGAATGAAGCGCACAAAGCCGTAGTCATCCCCCTAGATCAAAGCCGGGAGGAAGAACTCGAGACATTGGGTGTTCGGGTGATCAGCGCAACCAACCCGGTTGAGGTCTATCGTTTTCTCACCCACGAAGATTTGATCGAGCCGCTCAAAGGCCAAGCGTTAATCGATATGCGTAATCGTTTAAAGCAAAAGCAACGCAATGTGGTGTTGGAGCAGCTCTTTACGATCCAAAACAGCGAGCCAAGGCACGTCACGGACAGTTACCTAAAGCGCTACATTGAGCAGAACTTTTCGGCTCTGCCAGACGATTTCCATCACCTCTATGAACTTGGCCGTATGCTGGACTTGAATAAACCCGTCGATGAAAGCATCGGTGTGTTTTACACCTGCAAGGTCGCTGAAAACGACTTTGCCGAGCACCATGCCGCCGTGCTCAACCACCTTATCAGCTATTTTACGCCGCACAGTCATATTCGCTGTTTTGCGTACAATCGAGATCTGTTCCGCGAACGACTTCAACACTCAAAAGCCGCTAAACAGCGGATGATCATGGCGTTTATCGAAGACAACCGAGACCTCATCGAAGAGTTAGACAGACATACGCTCGGGTAACCTTGATTCAGGGTACCCGCTCCTCCTTGTTGAAACATACTATGTATGATGTGTTATCAAAAATAACTCATACACGACCCCTTGGGCTAAGGAAGGTGATTGAAAGTCGTGACGACCTCTAAATAGTATCCTCCTTAAAGGTTACGTCCTTAAGCTTTTTATAGTTAAGGTCATCGTCACATTCACCAACACCTCACCCGCTCGGTGATGCGTGTTACGTTGTCCTTCAACAAACCCAAAAGCGCTAAAAAACGGCACAGCCGCAAGCGATGCATCGGTGGTTAAATGGGTGAGTCCCTGCTCTTTTGCCTTGTGGATAAGCTGGTTCAGCAAGGCTCGGCCAACCCCTTGGCCTTGAGTGTTGGGGTGAACGTAGAAGCAATCGATGTAGCCTGCACTCTTTTCAGGAAAGCAGATAAGCTCGGCAAACCCGACCGGCCGACCAGCCATGCGGGCGACCCAAGGTTGAGTGTTCACAAACCGGGTCTGCCAAAAGGGATAATCGATCTTGAGTGGTGCCCATGCGCTTTTTTGCGCTGGCGAATACAACGCATCATCAATCCCATGGACGGAGGCAGTAAACAGATCCGCCAAGGCATTGGATTCGCCATCGCAGAAGGGTGATATCTCGATGCGTTTATCGGTCACGACGTACCCCGGTCTTCAAAGGTAAAGCCAATATCGTGTTTCAGTGTCTGTGCGCCAGCTTCGCCATTTAGGCGCTTTAACAACATATCGGAGGCGATATCGCCAATCGCTTCGTTGGTCACGCTAAAGGTGGAAAGGCTTGGGTACACATGGGCGGTGAAATCGATATTACCAAAACCCACTAGCGCGACTTGTTCGGGTATTTGGATACCGCGCTCCAATAAACACGCGACGGCCCCTTGGGTGATCAGATCATTACTGCAAATCACCGCAGAGGATTGAACCCCATCATCAAGTAACGACGCCATCGCCTTTTTACCCTCTACCACCGACACAGGCGGTTTGATCAGCATGACCGATTCGACCGTTGCAACAGCCTCTTCTAAGTAGTGCTGACACGCTCGGCAGCGAACCTGACCGCGGGTATCATCAACCCATATTAAACTAAAACGCTGGTGGCCTTTATCCAACATCACTTTTGCCATGGCCTGCCCCAAGGCGATGTGGGAGAACCCCACCATCGCATCGATCGGGTGATCGTGATAATCCCAAATTTCGACCACCGGCACTTGTCGGGAGATCAACAGCGCTCGTGCATCTTCCGAGACCAAGGGTGTGGTTAATACCACCGCATCCGGCTGGCGCGAGAGGACTTTTTGGATCTGCTCGTATTCGCTGTCGGTGTCAAAAAAGGTTTGGCTCAGAAGCACCTGATATCCCGCTTGGGTCATGCGCTCTGTGATGCGGTGGATCGAGGTCACGAAGATGCGGTGGGCGATACTGGGTACGACCACCACAATCAATTTGCTGCGTGAAGAGACCAAGCCACCCGCCAGCATATTGGGCACGTAGCCGATCTCTTTGATGGCCGCTTTGACCTTCTCCTGCGTTTTCGCTTTTACCTTGTCGGGGTCATTCAATACCCGAGACACCGTAATGGGCGATACGCCCGCGTGCTTAGCTACATCCAATAAAGTGATCTGGCTGTGCTCTTTGTGCGATGGGTGCGGCTTTTTCATTCTTCTTTGGTTAAATCAGCTGTAACAGATGCAAAATGTACAACCCAACCATGATACTGACCACCGAAATAACGGTTGTCAGCGCAATGATGTTGGCGGCAAGTTCGGCATTGGAACCTGCTGCACGCGCCATAACATAACTGGCCGCAGCAGTGGGTGTTGCAAAGAACAGGAACAATATACCTAACTCACGCCCCTCAAACCCGATTGCCCATGCAATCGTAACAAAAATCAGTGGAATCCAGACCACTTTGAATAAGCTTGATCCCAGCGTTACCCGTCCAGAAGCTTTAAAAGACGCTAACGATAACGTTCCGCCGATACAGATCAAGGCTATGGGCAGCGACATAGCACCGAAATAGTTACCGGTTTTGATCATCCACTCTGGTAGTTGCAAGCCAAAGTAAGATCCAGCCAGACCAGCAACGACCGATATAATGAGCGGGTTACGAGCAACTTGTCGCATCATACTTTTAAGATTGGCATCAAAAGTCGGGCTATAGATTGAGAGAACAACCGCAGAAAGCACATTAAAAATGACAACCACAAAACCGGACAGTACCCCGCCAACGGACAAACCATAATCGCCATATTGGTTGGTGGCTAACGCCAAACTCATAATGCCGCAATTGCCCCGAAAAGCCCCTTGGACATACACGCCCCTATCCTCTATGGGCACGCTTCTAAGCGCCCACAGCCAAGCAATAACAAAGCCCATCACGGTAGCGGCCGAGAAGTATAAGACTAATTTTGGCTGAAACGCCGTACTCAAATCCGATTGCAAAATGCTCATGAACAAGAGCGTTGGCATGGTGGCACGGAAAACCAAGTTAGAAGCAGTCGTAATAAACCCAGCATCAATCAGTTTTAAACGCTTAAGCACAATACCAATAATCACCAAACCAAATACTGGGCCGATGACTAAGAATATTTGATGAAATAACTGCGCCTGATCCGTCATGATGGGGCCGCTCCTTGAAAACGAGCCGCGTCAAAACGCACGACTCTGATGATGGAGAAGCAGCTTATCACAAAAATGATAACGTACATCATTTTGAGATCAAACGGGTTGATCAACGCACTGTTGCGGTTTTAGATCAGGCTTGATGTGTATGCCGAAAGTAATACAACGCGTCGAACGGAGCCATTGTCGCCAAAAGTTTGTAAGGCTTTAATTGATCCTTGGGCAACATCACTTTGTCGAGTGAAGCCAACTTATGAAACCGCTCGTAGAGCTCTTGGAAGGCGCGATCTAGCTCCTCTCGGCTTTGGTCACTCACCATTCGACTGGCCGAGTAAAACGGGGTTTGATCGGTGTTGTGGCTCTCAACGGCTTTTTGAACAAAGGCTTGGTTTACGCCCACTAAAATCGGATGCAATGGGCCATCCAACCGCCACTTGATCGGTTTTTCGATAAGAAAAGTAATGCGATTTTCCACCCCCACCCGCAGAAGACCGATCTCCTCTAGCTGACGCAGGTATTGATACACCTCGGCATCACTAAACCCACTGGTGCGCTGAATCTCATGTAATGGCACATCGCTGACCAACAGCATAAAGAGGTAAAGCAAGGTGCGGTTGTTGGCGAGCGCCTGCTCTGCGTCAGCCGAGATGGGTTTGATCTCGGGCCGTTGTCGCTCGCTCATATCCAATAGGGTTTCCACATCGATGGACAAGGCTTTGCAGATCTCAAGCAATCGACTGAGCTTACAATCTTGATCTTGAAACACCCGCTTGATGGTGGGTTCCGATACTGCCATCTCAGTCGCCAGCGCTTTGTAAGTGACCCCTTTTGCCTTCATCACCTCTTTTAAGGTTTGAAAGATACCGCCTTGCCGATGATGCATACCCATCTCCAAAATGATCTAAGAGACCCACAAAAAGGATCATATTACGACACTTTAACCAATAATGATTCACATATGAATCGATAAGTGAGACAAAAGCGTCATTCATCCATCACATCAAAAGGATTTCACAATGGCTTTTCGAACACACTTCTCCACCGTTTTGATCACTGGCACGTTAATGGTCGCGAGCAACACAGCGCTTGCCGCAAACGATGCCCCACTTTGGACGTTAACAGGCTTTGAGCAACCCGAGTCTGTGGTCGGTGATCAAACCTACTTGTATGTGAGCAACATTAACGGCACCCCGATGGAGAAAAACGGAAAAGGCTACATCAGTAAAATCACCGCTAATGGCAAGTGGGTCGAGCAACACTGGGCGACGGGATTGGATGCGCCTAAAGGCATGGCGATTCATGACGGGTTTCTGTACGTCGCGGACCTTACCCGTTTGCATAAAATCGATTTAAACAGCGGACAAACCAGCCACGTGTGGGAAGTCAGCGATGCGAAGATGTTGAACGATGTAACCGCCGCCCCTAACGGGGTGGTGTATGTCTCCGACTTGATCGGGGGCGGTGTGTACCGCCTTAAAGACGATACCTTAGCCCTTTGGAAAACCTACCCAGAACTTGAACACCCTAACGGTGTGTTATGGGAAGACAACACTCTGATTGTCGGGAATTGGGGCCAAGGCATGAACGAGGATTTCAGTACCACCACGCCTGGGGTTCTTTACCAAATCAACTTAAGCGATGAATCACTCTCGCCACTGTTGGATGGAAAGCCGCTTGGCAATATTGATGGCATCACTCGCATCGGCGATACGCTGTGGATCAGTGATTGGCTGGCAGGCGATTTAATGAAGGCCGATGGCAGCGCAAAACGCCACTTAGGACAAGGGCTTGCCGACATCCATGCTATCGATCAAACCTTGTATACGCCGATGATGATGGATGGAACAGTGAGTGCTTGGCAGCCGTAAGAAAACCGCTCTACAATGATCCCTCTTTTGGATACGCCAACATGAGGGATCTTTCGTGACCATCCGCATCGCAAGCTTGCACCAATACCCTGTTAAATCCTCCGCCCCGGTCAACATTAGCCGCGGTTGGATTGATGAGTGGGGCTTAGCAGGGGATCGACGTTATCTGGTCACGAACCCGGACGGCTTGTTTTTAACAGGCCGTAAACACCCAAAACTCCTGTCGCTGCAAGCCACGCCGATCAATGGTGGATTGATTTTAACCGCCGAAGGCAAAGCACCTTTAAAGCTGATCGAGCGCGATTATCCACACCTTTACACATCCGCCACCGTGTGGAAAAGCACATTTGGTGCGCAATTTTGCGGGCCAGAAGCCGAAGCCTGGATCTCGGACTTTTTAGGCGAGCCTGCCAAACTATTGTTTTTTGGATCGCTCTCCAGTCGCCCGATTGAAGATGTCGGTGATCGACAAGTGAGCTTTGCCGATGGCTATCCGCTGCTTTTAACCAACACCGCATCCCTTGATGAGCTACAAACCCAATGCGATGGCCCCATCATTATGGAGCAGTTTCGTCCCAATCTTGTCATTGAGGGCGCTGAAGCCTATGCCGAAGATGGTTGGGAGCGCATCCGTATTGGTGATGTGGTTTACCGTGTTCACTCCCCTTGCACCCGTTGTAAGTTGATCACCTTAAAGCCGCGCACTATGGAGTTCCATCCAAAACAAGAGCCGCTTCGCAACCTGATCCAACATCACTCGGACGAGAGAAAACGCCCACTCTTTGGCCAAAACTTGATTGCCGAAACCGAAGGCTTGATTGAAGTCGGTATGGATGTCGAGATTCTGGACTGAGCACCACCCATGAAATCCAAAGAGTTTTTCGATGGCGTTAAAGCCACGATCCCCATGATTGTGGGGGCGATTCCGTTTGGCATCATCTTCGGGACGCTGGCCGAACCTAGCGGCCTAAGTTGGATCGGCGCGTTGGCCATGTCAATTTTTGTCTATGCCGGCGCCAGTCAGTTTATCGCCCTTGGCATGCTGGCCGCAGGTGCTACAGCACCGATCATCATCGCGACCACCTTTGTCGTGAACCTACGCCACATGTTGTACGCAGCTAATATGGTGCCCAAAGTGCGCCATTTGCCCTTACGCTGGCGAGCGGTGATGGCGTTTGGTTTAACCGATGAGACCTTTGCGTCGGTGAATAACCGCTTTATGAACAGCAACAGCGGTATCGAGAACGCCCACTGGTTTTATCTGGGCTCCTTTATCGCCATGTACGGTAACTGGATTCTATGCACCCTACTTGGGATCAGCTTGGGGGAGTTGTTCCCCGATATGACCAGTTGGGGCTTGGATTTCGCGATGGCAGTAACCTTCATCGGGATGGTCATGCCCTACCTTCGTAATCGCCCGATGATCGCCGCCGCTGTAACAGCTGGGGCATTGAGCATTGTGACCTACTCCCTACCCAATAAACTGGGGTTGATGGTCTCTGGCTTATCCGGAGTGTGCGTCGGTTTTGCACTGAGCCTTGCACTCAAAACCCAAGTTACCGACCCAGATAAAGCATCACAAAAGGAATCCCAACATGGCTGATTGGTTAAACAGCGAGTGGCTTCTTATTGTGGGGATGTTTGTGGTCACCTTTGGAACACGCTTCTTTTTGTTCGCCTTTGCCCAGAAAATCGCTTTCCCAGCGTGGTTAAGTCATGCGTTATCCTTTGTGCCCGTGGCCGTTTTAACCGCGATCATCGTCCCAGCCATTACCATGCCCAAAGGCGAGCTCTGGGTCAGTGCACACAACCCTTGGCTGGTTGCCGGTATTGCCTCTGCGATTATCTGCATGGTGTTTCGTCACCTGCTGACCACCATTGTGGGCGGCATGCTGGTATTTATACTGCTGCGTTTTTTCTAAAAAACGATTAGATACCTTTAGAAATCTAATAACCAAACGATCCAACTCACCAATGAAGGTGACGCTTTTATGTCGCCTTTGGTTGGATCTCGATAACACACCGTTGCCCTTCCCGATGGAATTTTTCCTGAATTTACGGTCTATCTCTTTACGATGCGCGTACATGTAACGTACCGATGGAGCAAGTGGCGAGAGTTAACTTGGCCCGCTAAAGGCATCCAAGACCGCTCCGCCACAAAGTGCCCAAAGAGGCACACAGGAGACAAACCGTGAAATTTAATGCCGATTCAAACCTGTTAACCTCACTCGATGTTAACGGTCAAACCTATCACTTTTACAGCCTATCCAAAGCCGCCGAGCAGTACGGCAATATCGATCGATTGCCCAACACCCTTAAAATTTTACTCGAGAACCAACTGCGTTTTATCGACGGCGAAACCACCACAACCGAAGACGCGAAAGCCTTAGTGGATTGGCAAAAAGAAGCCAAATCCACCCGTGAGATCGGTTACCGACCAGCCCGTGTGTTGATGCAGGATTTTACCGGTGTACCCGGGGCGGTTGACCTGGCCTCCATGCGAGATGCGATCGCCAAAATGGGCGGCGACCCAAACAAAATCAACCCGCTATCCCCTGTCGATTTGGTCATTGACCACTCTGTAATGGTCGACCACTACGGCGATGAAAGCGCGTTTAAAGACAATGTCGCCATCGAAATGGAACGTAACCAAGAGCGTTACGAGTTCCTTCGTTGGACGCAAAAAGCCTTCAACAACTTCAGTGTGGTCCCACCGGGAACCGGTATCTGCCACCAAGTAAACCTTGAGTACTTGGGCAAAACCGTTTTCACCGAAGAGACCGATGGTAAAACCTTCGCTTACCCAGACACGCTGGTCGGCACAGACTCCCACACCACCATGATCAATGGTCTTGGCGTACTTGGCTGGGGTGTAGGCGGTATTGAGGCCGAAGCGGCCATGCTGGGTCAGCCAGTGTCCATGCTGATCCCAGAAGTGGTTGGCTTTAAGCTGACGGGTAAACTCAAAGAAGGCATCACCGCTACCGACTTGGTACTTACCGTGGTTCAAATGCTGCGTAAGCTTGGCGTTGTCGGTAAGTTTGTTGAGTTTTACGGCGACGGCCTTAAAGACCTTCCACTGGCCGACCGCGCAACCATCGCCAACATGGCACCGGAATACGGCGCAACGTGTGGTTTCTTCCCTGTGGATGATGAGACCCTGAATTACCTTCGCTTATCGGGCCGAACCGATCAACAGATCGATCTGGTCGAACAATACGCTAAGACACAAGGTCTGTGGCGTGAGCCGGGCCACGAGCCCATCTTTACCGATACACTGCATCTTGACATGAGCACAGTCGAATCAAGCTTGGCAGGCCCTAAACGCCCTCAAGACCGCGTCCCCTTAGGTCAGATGAAGACCACGTTTGATACGCTATTAAGCGATAGCCTGCCGAACATCAACATCATCGAAGAAGCGAAATTCCTCTCCGAAGGTGGCGACACGGCTGTGGGTGCGGATAACAGCATGGCCGGTGAGCAAGGCGATACCAGCATCCATTACAAAGGTAAGGGCTTCCGCCTAAACCATGGCGCGGTGGTGATTGCGGCGATCACCTCCTGTACCAATACCTCGAACCCTAGTGTGATGCTGGCCGCAGGTTTATTGGCGAAAAAAGCCCGTGAGCGTGGCCTCGAAAGCCAGCCTTGGGTGAAAACATCGCTGGCTCCAGGCTCCAAAGTAGTAACTGAATACCTAAGCGCCAGTGGCCTACAACCTTATTTGGACGAGCTGGGTTTTGATCTGGTCGGCTATGGTTGCACTACCTGTATCGGTAACTCCGGCCCACTGCCTGACCCTATTGAGCAGTCGATCCGCGATAAAGATTTAACCGTGGCAGCGGTGCTTTCCGGTAACCGTAACTTCGAAGGCCGTATCCACCCGTTCATCAAAACCAACTGGTTGGCTTCACCACCGTTAGTCGTTGCCTATGCACTGGCTGGTAGTGTGCGTGTTGATTTGGCGAGCGAGCCACTTGGTCGCGACAGTAACGGTGATCCGGTTTATCTAAAAGACATTTGGCCAACCCAGCGAGAGATTGCAAACGCGGTTGAACAAGTCAAAACGGATATGTTCCGCACCGAGTACGCGCAAGTCTTTGATGGCGATGCGCAGTGGCAATCGATTCAAGTCCCAGAGAGCAACACCTACGCATGGTCGAAAGACTCGACCTACATTCAGCATCCGCCGTTCTTTGAAGGCATGGGCGAAAACCCAGAAGCCCTAACGGATATCGTCGATGCGAGCGTACTGGCAAAATTTGGTGATTCGGTCACTACTGACCACATCTCCCCTGCCGGTAACATCAAAGCGGACAGCCCGGCCGGTCGTTACCTGCAAGAGAAAGGGATTGAGCCAAAAGACTTTAACTCCTACGGTTCACGTCGTGGTAACCACGAAGTGATGATGCGCGGTACCTTTGCGAACGTACGTATCCGTAACGAGATGCTCGATGGTGTCGAAGGTGGCTTTACCCGCCACATACCAAGTGGCGAACAATTGGCCATTTATGACGCCGCAATGAAATACGCCGAAACCCAAACCTCCCTCGTGGTCGTTGCCGGTAAAGAGTACGGTACTGGCTCCTCCCGCGACTGGGCAGCTAAAGGTACACGTTTATTGGGCGTTAAAGCGGTTATCGCAGAGTCCTTCGAACGTATCCACCGCTCCAACTTAATCGGCATGGGTGTTTTACCCCTGCAGTTTGTGGAAGGCGAAGATCGCAACAGCCTAAACCTAACCGGCGAAGAGACCTTCACCATCACCGGAATCGCCAGCATGAAGCCTGGTGAGCGCTTAGAAGCCACCATCACCTATCCAGATGGTGCCAAAGCCAACGTTGCGCTTAAATCCCGCATCGATACCGAGAACGAGCTTAACTACTACAAACACGGCGGCATACTGCACTATGTGCTGCGCGCGCTGATGAAGTCGTAAGTTTACTGAGCAATAAGATGAAAAGGCCCGAATGCTCGGGCCTTTTCTCATTAAAGCTAAAAATAACTACCCTTCAGGGAACAAAAGCTCATCCCCTTCAAATCGCCCTGTTTTAAAATACTCTCGTTCAGCTTCGAAAAAATTATCCTCTGGCGGTTTAGGCGGGTACTTAGCGAGGACTTCCTGTACCGCTCGCTGCACTTTCGGGCTATCTAAATTAGCCCCTTTTCGAAACGAAAAAGACGTAAAAGTATAAATGGCTCTTGAGAATGGCGTTTGATACGTTCCTAAAGCATTCTTGAGCCACTGATCATCGGTGTCGTAATTGGCTTTACAAAGGTAGGCTAAAATAGTTCTGCCTATAGGGTAAAACTGCTGCACACAAGGGTCTAGCATAGCGCCAACCGTAAACAAGCGTGTTTTTTCAGGATCACGCGAATCGGTTAATTTAATTTTTAAAGGAAAACTAATGCCTTTATTTTTTTCTAACCGAATCTCTTCAACCATTAAATTGTGATGTTCCAACTTGCTATCCAGGGAATGATAAAAAAGCCGTCCTCTGTGCCATGTATAAATAAGGCGATATTTTTTATTTACAGCTACAGGAGTTCTGCGACTGCCTAAAAATATAAAGAAAACCGGTCCAACAAATATAACAAACAGCCAAAGATATAGATTAAAACTAAGGTGTCTTACCCTTAATATTTCTTTAGTTTCCTCTAACGTTTTGTACTCATTATAGGCAGTGTGAGTATAGTAATATTCTTCAGCCATCCTATCAAAATCATATCGCCACTCCCAATCCTTTTGAACTCCTTTTGTAAGATCATCAACCCCCCAAACAAAAAACAAAAAAAACAAAAAAACGAGAGCGTAAGTAGCAATAATAAAACGACACACCTGTGGAAAGTAGCGCTTTAACCTTATCTCGCTTGATTCTTCTTTAACTGAGTATTTAATTGGAAAGCCATACTTAATATGACCAGGAATTTCTGACTTAAAAATGGCATCTACTTCTTTATCAAACTCAACAACTTTTATCATAACTAAATTTCACTTAAGAGTATTTTTGTTTCGCCTGATTTAGACACTTCTTCATCTTCATAGCTTACTGTAAAAACAATATGCGTAGTATTATTTCTTTCAAATCTTTCTTTATATGTGTCAAATCCTTGAATTTTAATATCAACCCTACCTTCCGAATAAAATAAAACTTCATAAGGCAGAGAAAAACGAACATTCATTATATGATTATACTCAACCTTACACATTTCATCTTCCTGATTAAAGTGGCTGCCAAATGTAACAGCATTCACTATAACGCGGATATCCTTCAAACAACTCTCATCTTTGAAGTGCAAAGAAAAGGCACTTACTTCTCTATCCCAAATAGCCAAATCAAACAAATCAATTCTAGATATTAAATTTTCAAACTCAGCTATCTCTTTATTAAACTTGTCATAAAGATTATACGCCAAATTAACATTTTTCTTATATTCGATTTTTTTAGGATTTTCAGGCTCAGCAGAAGGGATATCAGATTCTTTTTTATACTCTTCTTTAAGATCATATAACTTCGCACTAAAGTCAATCCGACTTTTAAGATCTTCACCATAGTCATCTCTAATGGAGTATCCAAGTTTATAGGAAGTCCCCCAGAAGCCATTATATACCCATTTCTCTATATCTGTTTTCACAAAAAATTGAGTTATAAAACCAAATACAAAACATAAAAAACCCAATACGAGAAGAGGTGTAAAAAAGAGCCCCGCAGCAAAGCAGATTCCAGATACTGCCCAAAGACCGTTACCGATAAACTCCGCTAAATCCCTATTCTTCCACCCAACAATAGCACTCCCCAACGCTAAAGCAGAAGTGACGATTGAAGAAGCAATGATAAAAGCACCAGTCATACCTATGTGCACCCGCGCGGTAACAACCGCCCGTTTAAAGGCCGTTTTCAAACCACCTTTTTTACCAATATGCCTTGTAATCCGAGGTATAATTTTGTGTGACATTTTAGCTAGTTTAAGATAACGCCCTTTATTATCAATTATTGAATAATAACCGGCGATACAATCTAAAAAACCGCCCGCAATCTGCGTTGCCGCACTTTGTGTAAATGCCACATATGCATTACTGCTTCTATATTTTTCACCTATTTTAGGACCATTGATGGCAATGGTAATTAGGCCACCCAATAATCCTAAACCATTAGAAAGCTGCCCCGATACATTCAAGTCCGAAAACGCTTTACTGAGATCACTCGTTTTTTTAGAAGCGTCCGAAATAAACTCAAGCTGTGTCACTTCATAAGGTTTATGAAAAGCCTTATTAGTAGACCCACCGCCAGTTTCGGCTCTAATTTTTGCGACTTCTTCAGCCTTTCCAAGAATTTGATGTTTCGACTCAGAAGATGTACTTGCCAATATTTCCGCTATCATTTCCCGGGCATCGCTTGGATTACGAAGAGTTCTAGGTTTTAACCGGAACAATCCCCTTATAGTATTTTTAATAGCCTTACTAACTTCATTAGGGTCTTCATCCTTATTAAAACAATAAATTTTAGCTACTGCATCAGCAAAGGTATTAAAGAATGAATTTAAAGCCCCAAACAAATTAGTATTAAAATCAACCCCTCTCTCTTGAGAACCCGTCACGCCTTCTAATATTTTAAAAAGTTTGAAAAGTGTATAAGCAGAGTCACTTTCATAAACATCGCCATAGAAAACTTGATCATCTGGCGCTCTTTCTGGTTTTTCTCCGGTAAGAATTTCATAGACGTATTCTTTACCCGAAGAAGACCTCTCTAATCCTTCATAGGCCCTTTTGGAAATTAACAACATGTACGCCAGTACTTCTGATTTATTTTCTAGCCCGAGTGATTCAGCAAAGTTTACTAAAGTATTTTGCTGGGTCAGATAGGTAGAGCTTTCAGCCCTCTCAAGATAAGGATGACACTTAGCGATTAGTATATCGATTGTTTTTTTCAGCGCTTTAGATACATCATTAACATCTTTAAAGTCAGTTTCAAAGTTGTCATCAAGTTCAGCAAGAAATGCGTAATCAGTACCCTTACCAAACTCAAACCACTGATCTTCAGATACAACCCCTTTATCCTTAAGCTGTTTAACAATCCTCCCAGTTGTTAAAGCGTAAGCATTCTCCTCTTCAAAGCGTAATGAGTACTCATAAGCATTCTGTACAGACATATTAACATCTAATAGATTACCCACGTCATCATCTAAAGCTATGAATAGAGCTCTCTCTAGTGCTAGATCATTCCTTGCGATATCTTTTATGGATTTTATATATCTAGCGGTGTAGCGTATAACATTCTCTTCGACGAGCGCTTCGTTAGCTTCTTCTTTAACTTGCCCCTTTTCAAAAAAACTTGAAAAGCTAGGTAGCTTAGTAAGTTTATCCACTCTATGATGAGGTTTAGCTTGAGTGGGATAAACAGGTGTCATAAACTGATCAAGAAACGCATTTGATTTTTCGATTTCTTTAAACAGTGCTTTAGGCCAACGGAACTCACTGTACGCGACATAGACTTCTGTTGCATCTTCGCGCAGCAACAGGTATGGAAAACTACCTTGCTTTTCAGAGCAACTTACCACATCGACTTGCCACCGTTTCTCTTGGCCTGTTTTCACATTATACCGAGTAAACGAATAGTTAGGAGCTGGAACAACTTCTTGGGTATTTGGATCCCCGACAACGGAATTTTCGTCACCGGCTTCTGTTTGGTAACGATAGACATCCCATTTTTTCATTTCGGGGTCGTACATATAAACGTACCCTTTTCGGATCGGCACCAAATCATGATAATCAAGGTTCAGTATCGTATACTCAACAGGAGCAACATGATCCAAAGCGCTGCTCTCTATGTGTAAATCGCTTAGGACAACATCTTTAACTGATAGCCGAGTTGGAAAAAGAGGAATGTACCCTTCTGGTAAAGGATCGTACGAGCGTTCTTGTCCTTTACCTTAACTCACGAAACCAGGCCCTTCTGGACAAGGCTCAGCTGCTGAAGCCCTTGGCTTCATGGGTTCCGGCTTGTGCATGCCTTCAATAATGTTTGTAATTATGCTCTCGTGAGTTGGAAGTAAAGACGGGCTCTGTTTAGGCTTTCCATATTTCGACATATCCGAACATCCTTATTCGTTTAAATGGCGTACAACTATACTCGATTGCCCAGTGTACTTCATAATCAATTTCACTTATTCCGTATGGCATGATAGTTAGTCACTTACTCAAGGCAATACCTAGTCTAAGCTACTCATCGATATCCAGAAAATAAGTTTGGCTACTTCAGAAAAAACAGCATAGCGCACTAGATGTTGCACGCTTACAAAGTCGTAATTTATTCAACACTAACCAATCTAGGAATTTGTCCGATTGATCTTAAAAGTGAGATCCGTTAGGGTGGGTGTCGCGGCTTTGGAACGGGCCGACAACTCACCTGTAACGCGAACCATCACAGGATGTGAACATGCGCTTCTCAACCATTTCATCGACTGCTCTACGTGGATTAACTTTGTCTTGCCTCTTTACTTTGGTTGCTTGTACGCCAACCCAAACGAAGCAAAACGCACAAGCGATGTCAGTGAATAAAAGCCAGATCAGCGGCGTTAACATCAGCTTGAACGGCGTGTATTCCAAAGTGGTGGAGTCTACTCAGGTACCGGATGATTGTGTTCAGTTTGCGATCTCTGAAGCGGATGTTGAGAAGATCTTTACCAGAAAAGCGAAAGCCATGCCTGCAACTGCACAGTTGAATCAACTGCAAGGGGCCAACTGCTTCGCGAGCGGCACCATGATGATCAATGGCACGCACACCGCCAAGTGGCGTATCGATCAATCCGGGATGGCGTATTACCGCGTGAATGAAACCTCGTACCAAGTGCGATGTCCATCCTGCCTATCGCCTTCGCGCTACTCTCAAAACCGTTTGGCCTTTATGGCGCGTCATCAAGACTCGCCTTACCACCAAAACAGCCAAACCGGTGCAGCCCTTAAACAGACCGGCCTTGCATCTAAGAGCGGTAGTTAATTTCATAGGTATACGATTGATCGCACTCGGTATATTTGAAAAGATGTGATCACCTTTTCAAAGTCGATTACGCTGAGTCTCAATGACGGATAAAAACACGTATCACCACGGGAATGCCCGGGAAGCTCTGCTTAACGCGGCAGAAAAGATGATCCTTGAAAAAGGGAACAGTCACTTTTCGTTACGTGCGGTTGCCCGAGAAGTGGGTATTGACCCAGCCGCGTGTTATCGACACTTTAAAAATAAAGAGGCCATTCTGCACGGCGTGGCCAGCCGGGGCTTTTCTCAATTAAGTGAGATGATCCATACGGCAGATGATGGCAAAGGCTCCAAAAGCACCATCGTTGAGATGGGCAAAGCGTATGTAGCATTCGCCAACAGCACCCCTCTTATCTTTCAGATTATGTTTGGCGGCTGCGGCCTGCCCGCTCTGGATGATCGCTTAAAAGAACCAACACTCGAACGTACCGCCTTCGAGCGACTGCAAAGTGCTTTAGAGCGCTACTTGGCAGCCGCAGGTCAAGACAGTGAAATAAATCATACACTTGCGATGGATATTTGGGCCGCCGTACACGGGGTTGCGGCACTGACGGCATTTGAAGCAATTGAGTTCGATGATCAAAGTGTCGATGCTATGATCGAAAGGCTAATCAACGCCATATTGGAGCACTAGGTGCAACATCACGGTCTTCGGCCGGTAAGCTCGATGTGCACCTGCTCTTTTTGAGGGACGGACACCTCGACACAATCAATCTTGCCATCACCAAAACCGCTTATAGAGTACACCATATCCCCCGATGTAGGTCGTGGTGGTCCTTTGGGGGTTAAGCTCTGCTCATCCATAAAGGTCGCTAAAAAGTAGTGCCCCTCCTTCGCTGCCTCGATGGAAAAAGCAACACGGTGACCTTGGCTCAAGTCAGCATTAGGGACAGTAGCCACTCCGGCCAATGGCGCTTTTAAATCGCACTGCTCCAGCATTGCTATGTAGAGAGTCCCTTTCCCATCAAGTGACGGGCTCATTTGAATGGAGTGCGAAGCAGAGACTTCGCCCGATACGGATAGATTAGAAACGGCAACATCGTTTACCTGACACCCAGATAACCCGAACAACGTGACCACTAAGAACAGAGTTTTTGCATGAAACATCTCAACCTCCTCAATAAAGTCAACAATGTTGACATAATATTGAGGAGGCTAAGTTAATACAACCGGTTTTTCGTTTTAGGCTTTGCGCATTACACCCGCTCGATCACCGTCGCAATCCCTTGGCCCATGCCGATGCACATGGTGGCTAAGCCAAACTGAGCATCTTTCTGTTCTAGGACGTTCAGCAAACTGGTGATGATACGCGCACCCGAGCAACCCAAAGGATGCCCCAAAGCAATCGCCCCGCCGTGGATATTGACGCGCTCCTCCATTCGGTCGCTTAGCTTTAAACCTTGTAATACAGC
The DNA here is from genome assembly GCF_056160565.1 of Neptunomonas sp. ABH4_499. Lineage (NCBI taxonomy): Bacteria > Pseudomonadati > Pseudomonadota > Gammaproteobacteria > Oceanospirillales > Oceanospirillaceae > Neptunomonas > Neptunomonas sp. ABH4_499. The sequence goes on from NZ_JBSWXK010000004.1 coordinate 133,008, forward strand.
TAATGCTTGTGCCGCGAACGCTTCGTTCAGCTCGAAATAGTCGATGTCATCCACGCTAAGGCCAATTCGTTTCAGCGCTTTTTTACTGGCCGGAACTGGGCCATAACCCATGATGGATGGATCGCAGCCTGCGACACCCATCGAGCGCACGACGGCTCTGGGGTTTAGCCCCAGCGTTTGTGCTTTAGCGGCTGACATCAGCAATAAGCCCGATGCACCATCGGACAGCGCCGATGAGGTGCCGGCCGTTACCGTCCCCACTTTAGGGATAAAAACAGGGCGAAGCTCGGACAAAGACTCGGTGGTGGTTTCTGGGCGAATCACCTCATCGCTTGTGACCTGAATTTTAAAGCCATCGGCGTTGTGGCCCTCTACTGGGATGATCTCGGAGTCAAACTCCCCATTGATGGTGGCTTGGTGGGCTAAGCGGTGGGAGCGAGCACCAAAGGCATCTTGCATCTCCCGCGTGACGCCGTTCATTTTACCGAGCATTTCGGCGGTCAAACCCATCATCATCGCGGCTTTTGCTGAGTGTTTGGACATCTCTGGGTTGATATCTACACCGTGCGCCATATCCACATGCCCCATGTGCTCAACGCCACCAATCAAGTAAACATCACCTTGGCCCGATAAGATCGCTTGCGCGCCCGAGTGCAACGCAGACATCGAAGAGCCACACAAACGGTTAACGGTCATACCCGCAATTTCATGCGGCAGACCAGCAAGCAAGGCTGCATTTCGCGCAATGTTAAAGCCTTGCTCAAGCGTCTGATTAACGCAGCCCCAAATCACATCTTCGATATCCGTCGCGGCAAGTGCTGAGTTACGCGCCAGCAGCGCTTTCATCACACTGGCGGATAAAGATTCGGCACGGACATTTCGGAACACACCGCCCTTGGAGCGCCCCATCGGCGTGCGCACGGCATCCACAATTACGACATCGTTTGGCTGTAGTTTCATTGTTATTCTCCTTATTGTCCGCGACCGGTTAACCCGTAGGTTTGGCCGTGTTCAGCCATCGATTTCATCACCGCTGTCGGTTGATACAAAGGCCCCATGGCATCAAACGGCGCGGCCATCTCGCAAAATGTGCCAAGCCCCATCTCATCAAGGTAGTGGAACACACCACCACGGAACGGCGGGAAGCCAATACCGTAAATCAATGCCATATCCGCCTCGGCCGGGGATGCGACGATCTTCTCTTCAAGGCAACGCACGGTCTCGACACACAGCGGGATCATCATGCGGGCGATGATCTTTTCATCGGTGATCTCAGGTGACTGGCTAGGGTCTAACCCAATCAATTCATAGACAGAGCTGTCGGCTTTCTTTTGCAGCTTGCCTTTACGATCCAGCTCGTATTGATAAAAACCTTGCTTGTTTTTCTGACCTAATCGGTTGGCAGCAAACAGAAGATCGATCGCATTTTGCCCCTCGTGACCCATGCGGTCTGGGAATGCATCCGCCATCACCTGATCGGCATGAGCGGCCGTATCCAAGCCCACCACATCCAGCAGGTACGCAGGCCCCATCGGCCAACCAAAGCCTTCCATCACCTTATCGATGCGCTGAAAGTCCACCCCTTCGCTGACCAACTGAGAGAAGCCAGCAAAGTATGGGAACAACACTCGGTTCACCAAGAAACCTGCGCAGTCATTCACCACAATCGGCGTTTTACCCATCGCTTTGGCGTAGGCCACGGTTTTAGCAATCGCCGCATCCGAGCTGTGCTCGCCACGGATCACTTCCACCAGCGGCATTCGGTGCACAGGGTTAAAGAAGTGCATGCCGCAGAAACGCTCGGGCTTTTTCAAGCTCTTAGCCAAGGAGTTGATCGAGATGGTGGATGTGTTTGAGGTGATGATCGCATCATCACTGACATTCGCTTCAAGATCCGCCAAGACGCTGGCTTTGATTTTTGGGTTTTCCACCACCGCTTCGACAACAAGATCGACTGGCTCAAAATCCCCAAAGGAGAGTGTTGGCGTGATCTGATTAAGTACGTTGGCCATCCCCTTGGTGTCGAGTTTTCCTCGGCTGACTTGTTTTTCCAGAAGCTGAGTCGCCTCACTAAGGCCGAGTGCCAGCGCCTCTTGGCGGATATCTTTCATCAAAATAGGCACGCCCTTGGACGCCGACTGATAGGCCACACCACCGCCCATGATCCCCGCACCCAGTACGGCCGCTTGCTTCACGGCATCGGTTCCGGCCTCGTATTGCTTAGAGACGCGCTTAACAAATTGATCTTTCAGGAATAAGCCGACCAACGCTTTAGTGACACTGTTGGTGGCTAGTTTGGCAAAGTTTTTCGCCTCCACTTCCTGCGCTTTAGCACGTGGTAAAGTGACCGCTTTTTGCATGGTTTTGATCGCCATCATCGGCGCAGGATAATGTGGCCCCGCTTTCGCGCCAATCACCCCTTTGGCCGTCTCGAACGCCATCATCAATTCAATGGCATTGAGCTTCACCGCCGAGGTTTTCTCATCTCGACGTGCTTGGTAGTCAAACTCACCGTTGGCACAGCGCTTAACCAGATCCAACGCCGCCTCGGCTAAGTGATCCGCTTTCACCACGGCATCCACGGCACCGTCTTTAAAGGCAGCGGCGGCTTTCTTATCGGAACCAGCACAGATCCACTCGTTGGCATTATCGATACCAATTAAGCGCGGTAATCGAACGGTACCACCCCACCCAGGATAGATGCCAAGTTTCACCTCTGGCAGTCCCACCTTAGCCGACTCGCTCACCACACGATAATCGGTGGATAACGCCAACTCAAAACCACCGCCTAGCGCTAAACCGTTAATTGCACACACAGTAGGACACGGCAGGTCTTCAATGGTATTGAACACTTCGTGTAACGAGAGAAGGCTTTGAGTGATCGCACCTTCATCGTGTTCAAACATCGCATGAAACTCAGTGATGTCCGCCCCAACGATGAAGGCTTCTTTGTCGCTACTGAACACAACACCGTTCAGTGGGGATTGCTGTTTGATCTGTTCGAGCGCTTGGGCAAGTTCGGCCATCGCTTTTTGGCTCAGCGTATTGACGGCCTCCTCTTTGTGGTTAAACACCACATTAAAGAAACCCGCTTCCAACTGGCGTACCTGTAAGGTATGTCCGTCCATTAACATGGTTCGACTCCGCTGTTCATTTTATTGTTATGTCTAAAGCACAGACGTTTATCTCAGTCTAGCGGCAACCCCTGGTTAGACAATGACAGTTTTCGTCAGCGTTAGTGTCGTATGCCGTCAAACCTCGTTATCAGACAGGTTGCCGGTTTTATTGAGGCGGGATAAACAGTGACAATTTGCGTCACCAAAGCGAATAAAGTGGATGTAGGTGATTGTTTTAGCACTTTTTAAGTTATCCCCTTTATCTGTGGATAACCTGTTTTGTAACCTTTGTGTAACTAAACCTAAGCCACAGCTCATCAGGGTTTCAGGAAGGGTTCAAAAAAAGACCAGCATAGGATTGAGCAACGCCCAAGACACAGCTTTGCCGTTTGAGTGCGAGACATACGCCTCACATGAAACACCTTTGATGGGGGTCTCGATCAAGATTGATCCGGCGATGCTGGCCGAGCTTGTCCACACGGCCCTGCCAAGATCGGTGAGCCAAATGGGCGAATCCCCCTCGCCGATGGCATCAGTTGAGATGACCGACGGCATGCGCGAGGCAGTAACGCGTTTGGTTCGGGCATTGTCAGACCCATTGGATGCCAAAGTGATGGGGATATCTCGCGTGCGGGAGGTGTTATTTGAGGCCCTAAAAGGGGAACAAGGGCCAGCGCTTCGGGCATTAGTCCACAGCCACGGGCATTACTCACGGGTGATTCGTGTGCTTGGGGATCTTCACCAACATTTTGATCAATCGCTTAATGTGGATGATCTTGCCCAGCAAGCCAATATGAGTGTGTCGAATTTCCACAAGCACTTTAAAGAGATCGCCCGATGTACGCCCATTCAGTACATCAAACGCTTACGCCTGATTAAAGCTAAGTTATTGTTAGCGCACGATGATTTAAACGTTAGCCAAACGGCAACAGCGGTGGGCTACAAGAGCTTGAACCAATTCAGTCGGGACTATAAAAGCTTTTTTGGAAGCTCGCCCAAGCAGGATAACCAGCCTGTGTCGGCGGCTTAAATGAATACTTTAGTTTATGCACACAATCTGTGGATAACTATGAGGACAACCGATGGGAAAGCTAACCCAGCAAGCGTATTCACTGGGTTGGCAAAAAGCGGTGCTCAAATGATCAATCGCCGTCCATCAACTCGCGAACGAATCGGGCAATCTCTACGGCGTGTTCGCCATCACCATGAATACAGAGCGTATCGGCCTTAAGCGGGATGCGTTTTCCTTCGATGGTCGTCACATGCCCTTCGAGCAGAATCTCTTGCACTTGCAACTCAATGCGGGAAAACGAGGTATGCACAGCCCCCTTGTGACGACGGTTCGCCAACAAACCTTCCTCGGTATAAGCGCGATCCACAAAGGCTTCAAAGAGCAAGGGCAAATCGTACTTATCCGCTTTTGCGAGCAAAGCATCGTTCTGTTGAGTAGACATCACCATTAAAGGTAATCCTTCCCGAAAGCTTGATACGGCGGTCATCACAGCCGACATGGTATCGTCGCTGACCATCATTTTGTTGTACAGCGCACCGTGCGGTTTTACATAGCTGATCGACTTACCAAAGCTTTTACAGATCGCATCCAGCGCGCCCATTTGATACAGCAGCCCTGCGATTAACTCCTCGCGGGAGCAATGGTAATCACGGCGACCAAAACCCAACAGATCGGGGTAGCCTGGGTGCGCCCCCACCTCAACACCGCTACTGACGGCTAGTTGCACGGTGTTGTACATGGTGAGCGGTTCGGATGCGTGAAAGCCGCAGGCGATGTTCGCCATATCAATAAAAGGCATCACCTCATCGTCACGGCCCATCTTCCAAGGGCCGTAGCTTTCACCCATGTCACAATTAATCTTCATACTCATCCTCAGGCAAATTCTTCTGTATCTACATCCACCTGCATGGCCGGTGGATAACGATGGCCTTGTATCTTATTCGGCTCAAACACATCGTCCAGTAGTGCGATCTCTTCGGCGTGAAGCACAATCGATTGGGCTTCAAAGTTATCTTTTAAATGCTCGTAAGAGGTCGTCCCCGGTATCGCCACAATGTGAGGTGCTTTTGCCAGTACCCACGCCAAGGCGATTTGGGCGGCCGTGACATTATGAGCTTTAGCAACCTCTTTAACTGGGTTTAATAACGCTAAGTTGTGTTGATACGCCGCCCCTTGAAAGCGCGGCATCCCTTGGCGCATATCACTGCTATCAAGCTTATCAATGGCTGGCAGCGTCGCACTCAGAAAACCACGTCCCAGTGGGCTGAAAGATACAAAGGTTGCGCCCAGCGCTTTGCATTTCTCCAACACGGCGATCTCTGGGTTGCGTGTCCACAGTGAATACTCTGTTTGCACAGCGGCAATGGGGTGCTCTTTATGAGCTTTATCCAAGGTGGTGGCCGAGACTTCGGATAATCCAACTTGGCGAATTTTCCCCTCTTTCACCAGATCACCGAGTGCCCCGACGCTTTCTTCAATCGGTACGCGTTGATCCCAACGGTGCAGGTAGTAAAGATCAATCACATCGGTCTTAAGCTTTTTAAGGCTGGCCTCGCATTGGGCTTTTAAAACCTCGGGACGGCCATTGACCTCTCGTACGCCCTGCTCGTTCACGCCCAAGCCGCATTTACTGGCAAGCGTAAACTCATTACGGCGATGGCTTAGCACCTCGCCAATCAGGGTTTCATTTGCGCCGTTTCCGTAAAGGGTTGCGGTATCTAAGTGCGAATAACCGATTGCCAGTGCTTCGGTTAAGATGCGTTCGGCTTGTTTTCGATCGGTTGGTTGCCCATACCCGTGGGATAGGTTCATACAGCCCAAACCGATGGCTGTGCATTCGATGTTGCCTAATGTACGTTTCATGAAGAATCCTTACGGCTGACCGGCATGTTTTTGTGGGTAATAGATCAGGTTGTGTATAACCGTATCACCCTCGGCCACATTTCGGTAACTGTGTGGCCGATCAGCATAGAAACGCAATGTTTCCCCAGCGTTTAATAGATGACTTTGCCCCTCAACACACACCTCGATCGACCCGCTTTTCACCACCACATGTTCAATCACTCCGCTTTGGTGCGGTACCGATTCGCGCTCATAACCTTGTGGAAACGTAAGTTCTAACCACTCAAACGGGACTTGCTCGGTCTCTTTAAATAAGGTGGCTACCCACATGCTGTCGGGAGTGGGTTTTCGCTTTACCGGATGCCCAACCGCCTCATCGTCGCCCTCATCGATCAGCACACTGAGCGGGACTTCGTAGCCTCTCGCCAGTTTCCACAGTGTGGTCAGCGTTGGGCTTGATTCACAGCGCTCAATTTGGCCCAGCATCGCTTTGCTGATCCCCGTGGCTTTGGCAGCCACATCTAAACTCCAGCCGCGCTCTTTGCGCAGCTGTTTTAATGTCTCAGATAAGGAGGTTAACAGGTGTTCCATACAACTCATTTACCGTCAATCGGTTCGATTACCCAGAGATTCTATTGTGCGCTATAACGCACCAATGTTACAGTGCCAACGCTTGTGCGCTTTAACGCACGCCCTTTTAGTCACGATGAAAGATAACGGCCATGACACACAACGAATCAACCATCAAAGGATTGTTTAACCTATCACGCTTCTCCGCTGGGTTTGTGGCGGTACTGGTAGGCTATACCAGCTCGGTGGCCATCATCTTTCAAGCATTAGCTGTGTTAGGGGCCACCCCAGAGGAGATCAACTCTTGGCTGTGGGCACTGGGGATCGGTATGGGCCTTACCTGTATCGGTTTATCCTTGGCGTTTAAATCCCCCGTGATTACCGCATGGTCGACCCCAGGGGCAGCGCTTTTGGTCACCGGCCTCGAAGGCATCCCGATGAGCGAGGCGATTGGGGTGTTTATCTTTGCCTCCGCGCTTATCTTCTTATCCGGTGTGACGGGGTGGTTTGATCGGTTAATTCGCTTAGTACCCGCCTCGCTATCCGCCGCCATGTTGGCCGGCGTGCTGGTGCCGTTTGGGTTAAACCTCTTTACCTCACTGCAAAGCGATTTGGCTTTGGTTGCCTCAATGATTGCCGCGTACTTAATCATGAAGCGGGTACTGCCACGCTACGTCATACCAATGACCTTTTTAATCGGCATTGTCGTGGCGGCCTTACAACAAGAAATCAACCTAACAGGGTTATCGTTTGAGTGGACGCAGCCCGTTTGGACCACCCCTGAGTTTCATTGGTCTTCCTTAATTGGGGTTGGCTTGCCGCTCTTTATCGTGACCATGACCTCGCAAATGGTGCCGGGCTTAGCCGTTATGCGTGCCAACGATTACCAAACACCGGCTTCCCCATTAATGACCTGGACCGGTTTAACAGGCATCGTCTTAGCACCCTTGGGCGGTTTTTCGTACAACCTAGCTGCCATCACCGCCGCCATCTGCATGGGCGAAGAAGCCGACCCGGATAAATCCAAACGCTACATCGCTTCTATTTGGGCGGGCATTTTCTATCTATTAACGGGCCTGTTTGGTGCCACCGTTGCTGCCTTGTTTGCCGCCTTCCCGACCGCGTTGGTCATGGCCATTGCGGGCCTTGCCCTGTTGGGGACGATTGGTAATGCACTGGCCAACAGCCTAAACCAAGCGGATGAGCGCGAAGCCGCCTTGATCACCTTTATGGTGACCGCATCCGGCATTTCATTACTGGGCATCGGCAGTGCGTTTTGGGGGATTGTGTTGGGGTTGATTGCTTATCACAGTCGGAAGAAGTTAACTTAAGAGTCTCAGTCTTAAAATAGATGGTGGTTATATGATCGAAACCGTTGAAGAAAAAATCGAAAGATTTAAAACTTTAAACAAAAAGCTGATTGATGCCGCCATAATCAAAATCAAAGAGAACATAATGTTCAAAGGACCACTGGCAAAGCTACTTCCATGTTTACAGGATAAACATTGCCGAACCCACATCCATACTCTTATGTAAAATACGGACGATCAGTATTTCTTGATCGCAGACCTTCTTATAGAAGATCACATGACTCCCTTGTGGAAATTTCCGATACCCTTCTTTGAGGTCATCACAGCACTTCCCCACTTCGGGACTTTTTCCAAGCAACCAGAATGCATCATCAAACTGCTTAAGGTAAATATTCCTCTGATCACGCCCCCACGACCGCTGGGTGTAGAGAGCAATATCTTTCAGATCAGCTTTAGCACGAGCAGTGAGTTTAAATGGCTTCACTCTTTAAACTCACCATCTAGCTCTGATATCAAATCTTCCAAATCATAGTCGGCTACGCCACTCCTCTCGCCTTCGTCTAGCGCTTGGCGTAACGTATCAAGTTTCGTTTCCTGAGTTTCAAGTAAACGCAATGCAGAACGGATGACTTCGCTTGCTGAGCCATAACGGCCAGTTTTTATCTGACTAGCAATGAAGCCATCAAAATGATCACCCAGTGTAATGCTCGTATTTTTAGCCATGCCCAACCTCCAAATACCAATATATACCTAATTATGGTATTTGAATTTCAGATGTCAACCAAGCGGTGGCGACATCCCTATCGCCACCATTACCCACTTAAGTAAAGCTGCAAACAGCCCTAAACCGACGACGCTGACTCCCCAAATGAGCACCAACCACCCTAGGCGCTTGGCCCAGGGTTTGGGTGGTTTTTGATCCTGTTTTGGGTCAGTGGTAGCCATCACCAATCCTCACTTTTCCGCGGAATACGTAATACGACCAGAGCGTGTAACCTAAGATAAATGGCAAGATAAACACCGCGCCAACCAAGGTAAACAGTTGGCTGGCCTCGGGTGCGGCCGCCTCGTGAATCGTGATGCTCGGCGGGATAATATAAGGCCATAAGCTGATTAACAGCCCGCTGTAGCCCATGAACAAGAGCCCCAACGTAAGCAGGAAAGGGGCGTACTCGGCGCGACTGTTAAGCGAGCGGACTAACCCGACCGACATCAGCACCACAAGGATGGGCACAGGCGAAAAGTACAAAAGATAAGGCATCGTAAACCAGCGATCCGCAATGGCGGGGTGCGCCAGTGGGGACCAGATGCTGATGCCCGCCATCACAGCCAATAACAACATTGTGATGGGCCTTGTGAGCGTTCGCATATCCTTTTGCAATCGCCCTTCGGTTTTGAACAGCAACCAAGTGCTGCCCAACAGAGCATAAGCCACCAGCAAACTGACACCAGTAAAGAGGCTGAACGGCGTGAGCCAATCCCACGTGCCGCCGGCAAAGTGATTGTCCACCACCTCAAACCCATTGATAAAAGCCCCCATCGCCACGCCTTGGCAAAACGTGGCCAAGTAGGAACCGCCAATAAAGGCTTTGTCCCACCAGTGGCGGTGGTGATCGTCCGCTTTAAAACGAAACTCAAACGCCACCCCACGCAGGATAAGGCCAATCAACATAAAGATCAGCGGCAGGTACAATGCACTTAGAATCACCGAATAAGCCAGTGGAAAGGCCGCTAACAAGGCAGCGCCGCCCATCACCAACCATGTTTCATTGCCATCCCAGACAGGCGCGACGGTGTTCATCATCACATCGCGCTCCTCTTTATCTTGGATAAAGGGAAAGAGGATACCGATCCCTAAGTCAAAGCCATCCAAGAGGACATACATCATCAGCCCAAATCCAATGATGAGTGTCCACGCCATTGATAGATCGATACTCATAGTTTGACCTCCTCGTCATCAATGGCCGATAGCGGACGCGCTGGGCGATTGTGCTCGTCTAGGATCTCGTGCGGTTCGTGGGTGGATGGCCCTTTTTTGATCAGGTTCAGCATGTACACCACCCCCACTCCAAAGACGATAAAGTAGACCACGACAAATGCGATCAGCGTTATGGTGAGCGCTTCGACAGAGTGGTTAGAAGCTGCATCTTCGGTGCGCATAACGCCGTACACGACCCACGGCTGGCGACCGACTTCGGTGGTAAACCAACCGGCTAAAATCGCGATGATGCCCGCAGGCCCCATCGCCAACGCACTTTTTAGGAACAGAGGCGAATCGTACAAACGACCTTTAATGCGTTTGTATACACCCACCACAGCCAACAGCAGCATTAAGAACCCAAGGCCCACCATGATACGGAAGCTCCAAAATACCAAGGGCGCGTAAGGGCGATCTTCTGGGGCAAACTCTTTTAACCCTGCAAACTGCCCATCCCACGAATGGGTTAGGATCAAGCTGCCCAAACGGGGGATCTCGAGTGCGTATTTAGTGACCTCCTCTTCCATATCGGGCCAGCCGAACAGAATCAGTGGAACGCCTTCACCCGGTGTGTTCTCCCAATGCCCTTCCATCGCCGCCACTTTGGCCGGCTGATGCTCCAGCGTATTCAACCCGTGAAAGTCCCCTGCAATGATCTGGATGGGTGCGGTTATCAGCAGCATCCACATCGCCATCGAGAACATTTTTTTCGCCTGCGGTACACAGGTGCCTTTTAATAGGTGCCACGCACCGGAGGCCGCAACAAACAAAGCGGTGGTTAGGAAGGCCGCGAGCGCCATGTGCACTAATCGGTAAGGGAAAGATGGGTTAAAGATGATCTCGATCCAATCCACCGGAACGACTCGGCCATCGACGATTTCGTAGCCTTGTGGGGTTTGCATCCAACTGTTGGAGGCCAAAATCCATGTCATGGAGATCAAGGTACCTATGGCGACCATCAAGGTGGAGAAAAAGTGTAACCCCGGCCCAACGCGGTTCCAGCCAAACAGCATCACCCCAAGAAACCCAGCTTCAAGGAAGAAAGCCGTGAGTACTTCGTAAGCGAGCAGTGGACCGGTAACACCGCCTGCAAAGGTCGAGAAGCCACTCCAGTTGGTGCCAAACTCGTAGGACATCACCAAACCGGACACCACGCCCATTGCGAAGTTGACCGCAAAGACTTTCGACCAGAAGTGATAAAGGTCCCGATACAGGGTGTTCTTTTTGGTAAGCCATAAGCCTTCTAGCACCGCAAGGTAGCTGGCAAGGCCAATGGTAATGGCAGGAAAAATTATGTGGAACGAAACCGTAAACGCGAATTGAATCCGCGCAAGGTCAACCGCAGTCAGATCGAGCATAGCACTGTCCTAAGGGTTTTCGTCATTGATCAATTTACGTACAAACAGCCAATTTCGATGACCTAACTTTAAGTAAAATCAGCGTATCGGCCAGTTTAAAGAGGTCGAGCTTTGAAAAGCTTCTTGTTTTGATGTGACGCAAGGATATCGCGGAACCCACGAAAAAAGGCTGTGACAGATTGTCACAGCCAAGGAAGGTTGAGTGGTTTGGGGAGTAAGCGCGGCTTACACTAACCTTTCCAGCTCAGGGATGACGTCGAACAGATCGGCCACTAAGCCGTAATCCGCCACTTGGAAAATGGGCGCTTCTTCATCTTTGTTGATAGCGACCACAATTTTAGAGTCTTTCATGCCAGCAAGGTGTTGGATGGCTCCGGAGATCCCCACTGCTATGTACAAATCGGGCGCCACCATTTTGCCGGTTTGCCCCACCTGTAAATCGTTAGGGACAAAGCCTGCATCCACCGCCGCACGGGAGGCTCCCACCGCACCACCGAGCTTATCGGCAAGGCTGTACAGGATGCCGAAGTTCTCACCGCTGCCAAGACCACGCCCACCCGATACCACAACGCGAGCGGCTGTTAACTCAGGTCGGTCGGATTCGGCCAGTGTTTCGCTGACAAATCGGCTGGCACTATCAACCGCAACAGCCGCCACCGCATCAATGCTGGCCGAACCACCTTCGGTCGCTACTTTGTCAAAGGCGGTTGCGCGAACGGTCATCACCTTAACGGCATCATCACTTTGGACGGTCGCAATGGCGTTACCAGCATAAATTGGGCGCTTAAACGTATCGCTGGCAACAACCGCTACCACATCGGACAGCGCATTTACGCCAAGCTTAGCGGCTAAGCGAGGCACAAGATTTTTACCGGTGGTCGTCGCAGGTGCAAGGATATGGGTGTACCCCTCGGCCAACGAAAGAACCTGAGGCGTGACAGACTCCACCAGTTGATGCTCAAGCGCAGCATCATCGACCACTTTTACGCTTCGAACCCCGTCGATCTTAGCGGCTTGTTCGGCCGCTGCTTGGCAGTTGAAACCTGCCACCAGAAGGTCAACATCTGCCCCTATCTCGAAGGCGGCTTTTAACGTGTGCAACGTCGCGGATTTGATCGAGTTATGATCATGTTCGGCAATCACTAATACACTCATGACAACACCTTCGCTTCGTTTTTCAGTTTATCCACAAGCTCCTCGACCGAGCCCACCTTGATGCCCGCGGTACGCTGCGCCGGTGCTTCTACGCCCAGCACACGCACGTTTTGACTGAGCGCCACCCCAAGCGAATCGGGCGTAATGACATCCAACGGTTTCTTTTTCGCTTTCATGATGTCCGGGAGCTTGGCGTAACGAGGCTCGTTCAAACGAAGGTCTGTCGTTACCACCGCTGGCAGTTGCAGTGCGAGGGTTTGAAGGCCACCGTCGACCTCTCGGGTAACTTGCACCTCACCGTCCTGAACCACAACCTCGGAGGCAAACGTTGCCTGAGGGCGATCCAACAAGGCAGCCACCATCTGGCCGGTTTGGTTGTTATCGGAATCGATCGATTGTTTACCTAAGATGATCAAGTCGGCGGATTCTTGCTCGGCAACCTTAGCGATCAGTCGGGAGATCGAGATCGCATCCGGAAGAGCATCCACTTCGACTTGGATACCGCGGTCGGCACCGAGCGCCAGCGCACTTCGGATCTGTTCCTGACAGGCTTTGGCACCTACCGAAACCACAATGACTTCACTGGCAACCCCTTTTTCTTTTAAGCGAACCGCCTCTTCCACGGCGATTTCACAAAAAGGGTTCATCGCCATCTTTACGTTGGTCAGATCCACATCGCTGCCATCGGGTTTAACCCGAACTTTCACGTTGTAATCAATGACTCGCTTAATCGCGACAAGCACTTTCATAGCCACTCATCCTCTGCTTTTATTGTTGTTGAATCGGTGTTGAGGGAATGACTTAACTATAGATGACCGCTGAAAACGCACAATGACATTTAACAGCGGAGTAACTGACAATAACAATCAGAAAAAACTAAGCAATTGATATAAAAGGAGTTAAAAACCTGAATAAGGATCACAAAAGCATTCAAACATAGCCGTATGTGACCCCGTCAATTTGCTTATCGGCCAAAAATAGACCAGCCGGTTTGCTGCACAAAAAGCTCCAGCGCTTTGGTGCCCAGTTTCGAGTTACCCACCTCATCCAATCCTGGCGACCAGACGGCAATCGCGCCTTTGCCAGGGGCAATGGTCAGAATGCCACCACCCACACCGCTTTTACCGGGCAAACCCACCCGATAGGCAAACTCGCCCGAGCCATCATAATGACCGCACATCATCATAAGGGAGTTGATCCGTCTTGCCCGCTGAGCACTGACCACTTTAATGCCGGTGTGTTGATTCATCCCATCGGACACCAAAAAGAGCCCCGCCTGCGCCAACTGCTGACAGCTCATCGCAATCGAGCACTGATGGAAATACGTACCCAACACTTTATCCACATCGTGCTTTAAACGACCAAAGGATTTCATAAAGTGCGCCAAGGAGGCGTTACGATCTTTGTGCTGCATCTCGGACGCCGCGACCTTGTGATCAAAGCTGATCGAATCATCATTGGCAATGAAACGCACAAATTGAAGGATCTCGCCCAGTGTCTCTTTGGGTTCGTGCCCCATCATAATCGCATCAACAACCGCAATCGCACCGGCATTGATAAACGGATTACGCGGGCGGCCCGACTCGTGTTCCAGCATCACAATCGAGTTGAACGGATCCCCCGAGGGCTCTCGCCCAACGTGCGTCCAAAGCCCATCACCTAACTTGCCAAGGCCAATGGTGAGGGTAAACACCTTAGAGATACTCTGAATGGAGAACAGGGTAGCGGCGTCCCCCGCGCTAAAAACCTGCCCATCTGGGGTTGCGACTGCAATACCAAACTGGTTTGGGTCGATATGCGCCAACTGCGGAATGTAATCCGCCACCTTGCCGCGCTCGGTTTCGTTTGCCATCTGTGCGGCAATGTCGTCTAGGATCTGTTGCATCGTGTTGGTTGTGTTGTGTTTTTATTATGGGTGATCATCTTACCCCTCCCACCTCAGCGCCTCAATCAACAACCTAAGCTACTGACACTTTCGCATAAGCTTAATCGGAATGGGTACAGGCTTTAAGGGGGCTGGCCTTTGGCGTCTTGACCTTGGTGGCCGGCAACCTTCCTGTATTGTTTAAAAGAGTTAAGCGTAAGAGCGTCACACCTTGAGAACTGGGTAAGATTTTATCGGTCAAAGCGCTGTGAATGGCATCGATCTCTGCTATTGTTGCCTTTCCTAATTCAAGGATTAAACCAACGAGGTTTTTATGAAAGCCAAACAGCAAAAGCGCAATGGACACGCCTTTGCCCCGATTATGAAAAAGGGCGGGGTTCACCAAAAAACCAATAAAGCCATCCGCAAGAAAGATAAGCGGAACATGCAGAAAGAGGCTGCCAACTGGCAGCCTTCTTCGTTTTTGTCCTCTCTATTTTAACGTCACATCTCGTTCGCAATTCGCTTGTAGCCATCCACCAGCACGTTGTTTGCCGATACCACCGACTCAGAAAACGATGAGTATTCAGGTGGCACACGCTCTATCGATGATAAATCAAACCCAGGCCCAATGTTGGTCATTGGCGGTACGTGATAGCCAGCAGGCAGATCAATCCCATCAATCACACTGTTGTGTCGTATTACACAGCCTTTGCCAATGTGTGTTCGAAACACCACTGAGTTAAAGCCAATAAACACATCATCTTCCACAACACACGGACCATGAACAATCGAGCGATGTGCAATGGAACTCCTCGCCCCTACCCGAACGTATGCGCCCCCTTTGGAATGGATCACAACGCCATCTTGGATATTCGAATCATGCTGAATAACAATCGGTTCTATATGACCGTTTTTATCCAATTCATCCGCCCTAATAACAGCGTAAGGACCAACAAAAACATTATCTTCGATGATCACATGCCCGCAAATGATCGCCGTAGGATCAATAAAAGCTTTACTGGATACGGTCGGATAATGTCCGGAGGGGTTTTTTCTTAACATGATGGTAACTCTCTTGTCGTAAGCGTGCTCAGTGAAACGGGCTGCTGAAGGATGCGTCCATCGCAACCGCGTTGTGAGGGTGAAGGCTTTCTTGATGATCGACTTTCAACGCGTAGCTCTGCACCGCGCTCAGTGTGTGCACATAGGCTTTTACCTTTCGGGCTGCGTCTTCGCAAAACATGAGATTTATGGCATTCAAGCGAGCAAACTCCTGCTCATCTTGGCGCTTTACCGCAGTTTGCACAGCGGTACCCAGTACCGTTTCGATCTGCTTAATCACCGCTGGAATGAATAACCATTGATTCGGTTTTAGCGCTAATGTGACGCTGGCGAACGACCGCTGACTGTGCGGCGTAGCGACCGAGCCATTCAAGGAGCGCACCCATTCAAGTAACGTATATTTATCGACCTGATCGGTCGGAAAAGCACTGTCCAGCGCCTCGGCTAACAGCTGTCGTGACAGCGCCGCAGAACAGGGACAAGTACTCGAATATGGGATGCTCAATTTCACCGTATGGCTACATTCACCCTCTTTATAATCGGAGGAGATCGTCACAGGGTACGATTGATATCCGGCTTCATCACTCAGTAGCGCAGGCTTCTTTAGAAGCAGATCAAAGTGCAAAGCAACCCTGGCTGACTGGCTGATCCCCTTTTGGGATTCAACAAAACCACGCAACAACGTATGCACACTCTCATGGTTCAGCGGTGTTTCACTGACGGCTGCTAGCCGCGTATACAAACGCGACATGTGAATCCCTTTAGTATCAGGGTTGTCGATGCTCACAAAGGCGTCCGCTTTGGCATTTAACACATGTGGGCACTCACCCCCTGCATTAAACAATAACGGAATCGAGATACCTTCCATGCCAACCCATTGAAGGGAGCTTGAAATACTGGCTGAATCCATCGACGTAATGTCGACCAGTGGGTTTTGTTCCTGTGACATTTATCGCTCGCGGGTAAAAAATAACGGTTGGGCTGCCGAAGTATGGATAGGGACCGAGTGGCCATCGAAAACACATTGGCCGTTAACAAACGTGGATGCGATTCGGGTCGAAAAGGTGTGACCCAAAAGGGGACTCCAACCGCATTGATAAGCGATGCTCTCTGGCGTCACTTGCGTCATTGCATCTGGATCAATTAGGACACAATCCGCAAAATACCCTTCGCGGATAAAGCCCCGGTCAGCCACACCGTATCGAATGGCTGGGTTATGAGCGCACTTTTCAACCACATCCTCTAGGCTCAAGCGGCCTTGTACCACGTGCTCTAGCATCATCAACAGTGCGTGCTGAACTAAGGGTAAGCCTGCTGGCGCTTCTGGGTACGCTTGTTGTTTTTCAGAAAAAGTATGCGGGGCATGATCCGTCGCGACGATATCAATCACGCCAGACCGTAATGCAGCCAGCAGCGCATCACGGTCACTTGTTTTTTTGATGGCCGGGTTGCACTTAATGAGATTGCCCAAGCGCGCATAGTCTTGATCCGAAAACCAAAGATGATGAACACACGCTTCCGCGGTGATCTTTTTTTCAGAAAGAGGCGCATCACTGAACAAGCTAAGCTCTTTGGCCGTCGTAATGTGCAAAACATTAAGTTGGGTTTGGTACTTTTTAGCCAAGGCAACCGCATAAGAGGATGAGACATAGCAGGCTTCGTCGTCGCGAATGATGGGGTGATGATGAATGGATGGCGGCTGGGTTTTCTGTAATAGCCGATCAAGATTGCGCTGTATAACAGGGCCACTTTCACAATGCGTTGCAATCAGCACCGGGCTTTCACGAAAAATCGCCTCTAAGATGGTTGGGTTCTCGACCAACAGGCTGCCTGTCGAAGCTCCCATAAAGACTTTTACGCCGCACACGCGATTAGAGTCTAGGGACTTTATGACCTCTAAATTATCCTCGGTGGCGCCTAGGTAGAAAGCGTAATTTGCAAAAGAATCATGACGCGCGATGGCCTCTTTATGCTCAATCGCCGCCAAGGTCGTGGTGGATGGATTAACGTTGGGCATCTCCATAAAGCTGGTGATCCCCCCCATTACGGCCGCACGGGATTCCGTGGCGATTGACCCTTTATGAGTAAGCCCTGGCTCACGAAAATGCACTTGGTCATCGATCATCCCCGGCAAAAGCCACTTCCCCTGTGCATCAATCACTCGCTCATTTTCCAAAGGTTGAATCTGCGAGGCGATTTTCTCGATACGCTGATGCCGAAAACGGACATCACCCTCAAAACGAGCATGCTCATTGATGATGGTCGCATTTTTGATCACAACCGAGTTCATACGCTGGCATCCCCACGGACATACACCTTGGCATGGGCGTAATCGACATCCAGATAAAAACAGTTGGCCCGGCCGGTATGGCAAGCCGCTCCCGTTTGAACCACCTGGCACAACAGCGCATCACCGTCGCAATCCACGGAGAGGCTCACCAGCTGCTGAGTGTTTCCACTGCTCTCCCCTTTGCGCCAAAACGTTTCTCGGCTACGCGACCAGTACACCATACGCTGCTCATCCAAGGTTTTTACAAGTGAGGCCTTGTTCATCCAGGCCATCATCAAAACCGCGTGTGTAGAGGCATCTTGGGTAATCACGGGGATTAATCCCTGCTCATTGAAGGCAAGGTTGTTGAGGACATGATCGAAAGGCACGTTCGTCCCATCCGACATGTTTTCAAGACTCAGAAAGTAAGCGTTTTGCATCATCTTTAAAATCTATAAATGTTATATTATAACATATCATAATTTTTAAAGAGGTCGAGGACTTTTCCTGGGGCAGAGCGTTATTACTCCATCCCAAGAAGGATTGGAAGATGAGTTATGCGCCGGATTTTCGCATAAAAAACTGGGCAATCACGGCTTGGGCTTCCGGGGTTTTGAGTCTGGCCACAAACTGATCCACCTCTTCATCGAGCCGATCCGTCAACTCCGCTTCCCTTCCCTGTTTCAGTAAGGCTTTGCTCATCTGCACCGCCATCGGTTCTAACTGCGCCATCTCATCCGCCAGCGCTTGGACGGTAGCCAAGGGCGCTTCACTGCATTGATTGATCAAACCATACCGTTCGGCTTCAACACCCGAATACGGTTTGCCAAGCACCAAAAGCTCAAACGCTTTTTGATGGCCTAATCGCTCAGGTAACAGAAGGCTTGTCCCACCTTCGGGCACCAAACCCAGCCGGGTAAAGGGCAGTTGGAATCTTGCATCAGGGTGCGCCACCACCAGATCACAGTGGAGTAACAGTGATGTACCTATACCGATGGCATCCCCTTCAACTGAAGCCAAAAGCGGCTTTTTAAATCGCGCTAGGGTGTGCAAAAACGCCAGTGGTTCTTTAGCGAGGGCTTCTTGACCTAAAGAGGCAAACTCCGCCAAGTCATGACCTGCGCAAAAGCTATCACCCGCGCCGGTTAGGATAACGGCTTTTATCAGCGAATCGCTTTCGGCCTGCACAAGCGCATTGATCAGAGCTTGATACATGCCGGTATTCAGAGCGTTTTTCTTCTCGGGACGGTCCAGTGTTAAGGTCAACACCGAACCGTGGGTGGTGATATCCAGCATCCGATTACTCCACGCGTCGTTGTGGTTTAAGGGCGTATTCGCGGCTTAAACCACCAAACTCAATCGTCGCGCCCACGTATTCGTCGTGCAATTGAGCAATCAACTGAGCGGCGCTTGGAGCATCGTTAATGCCACCCACGCCTTGGCCCGCAGACCAGATACTTTTCCAAGCCGATGCACCGTCTTTCGGTGCGGTTAGCTCCTCACCAAGATCAATCGATTTATCCGCTGCTTGCACATCCGTCTGCGTTTTACCCGTGTCTGGGTCGCGCCCTGCTTGGCTTAGGCTCGGTTTCAAAAAGTTACCGTAAATACCCGAGATCTCTTTGGTGTACACGATGTCGCTGGCTTCGCTTTCGGCGATCATGGTTTTGTATTCATCCACCGCGCGGCTCTCTTGGGTGTTGATAAAGCGTGTACCCATGTAAGCCATGTCCGCCCCCATCACTTGAGCGGCGGCGATATCGCGCCCTGTATTCAGGCAGCCCGCCAGCACGAGGGTGCCATCAAATACGGAGCGAATCTCGCTGATCAGCGCAAAAGGATTCACAGTGCCCGCATGACCACCAGCACCGGTTGCCACCGCGATGATGCCATCCACACCCGCATCCGCGGCTTTTTGGGCGTGGCGTTTGGTGATCACATCGTGAAACACCAGCCCGCCATAACTGTGTACCGCGTCCACGACCTTGCTGGCGGCCCCTAAAGAGGTGATCACCAAAGGTACTTCGTGCTTGGCGCACAGTGCTAAGTCCGCCTCTAAACGTGGGTTGGAGCCGTGCACAATCAAGTTGACCCCAAATGGCGCGGCGGTTTCGCCAGTGGTCTCTTCAAACTCCGCTAGGGCTGATTTAATCGTAATCAACCACTCTTCAAAGCCTTCGCTGGTGCGCTGATTCAGCGCAGGGAAGGTGCCGACCATTCCGGCTTTGCAGGTTTCGATGACCAATTCTGGGCCTGAAACAAGAAACATAGGGCTTGCGATGGCCGGCAACATCAACCGACCAGAGAAGGCATCTGGCATCGCCATGGTGTCACTCCTGAAGTATTTTTATCGGATCGCCTTGATAATGCTCAGGCAGATATTTTCGGACCACCTCGCCATCACTGGCCCACCCTTGGCAGGTGTTGATCATGGTCGAGGCGCTCTGTCTAAAGGTGGCTTCATCTTGCAATGTCCATAAGCTTTGGATAGCCGTTGTCGCAAGCACGGGCAGCAGCTCGTTAAGATGGGTGCACCCTAAGCGGCCGCCGGTTCGGCTTTTACACTCTTTAAGCCAACCGGCCGAGATGCGCGTGCCTTTGATCGCCTCATACACATCGGCCACACTGGCGCACATCTTGAACGGCGCAAAGCGTGTGTGGGCTTCGATGTCATGGATCAAAAGCCCCGTATCAATAGTCAAGCGTACGATCATTTCATGAAACGGCTCGCCTGCAGGGATGTACCCCGACTCACGTTCGGGGTGTGGAACCGTTTCGGTCTTAAGGTCCTTAAGATGGGCTTCGATGTCCCAAAGTCCATCTTCTCGTTGATAGCCGCACGACTGGATCTCTCGACGATGGATCAGTTTGCGCGGCACAGCACGGGAGAGCGACATAACGCATCCTCCTTGATTTAGGCCGCCGATGGCGGAGCCTTGTCCGATTGCTCTTTCAACATTCGGCGCAGCACTTTACCCACATTGGATTTTGGTAACTCATCCACGAAGGCCACCTGCTTAGGCACCTTGTAGCTGGTTAAATGGTTTTTGCACCACTTAATGAGATCCCCACCCGTGATGGAGTTGGCTTCTTTGAGCACCACATAGATCTTAGGAATCTCGCCGCACCGCGCATCCGGCACGCCAATCACCGCACACTCACTGACTAACGGATGAGAGGCGACCACATCTTCGATCTCATTGGGGTAGACGTTAAAGCCCGATACGATGATCAAATCTTTGGCCCGATCCACAATGCGGATTCGACCGCTGTCTAGGCGTACGGCGACATCACCGGTCAGCAGATAGCCGTTCTCGGTAAAGCACACTTTCGTTTCCGCCTCGCGCTGCCAATAGCCGGGCATCACCTGTGGGCCTTTGACGCACAGGTCTCCTACCTCGCCATCGGGCAATGGTTCGCCAGCTTTATTAAGGATCTGCACATCGGTTTCAGACAGTGGCCAACCGATGGAGCCAATCTCGCTTTTACCCGGCGGGTTGATCGCCACGGCCGGTGACGCTTCGGTAAGGCCATAGCCTTCCAGGATCTCGCAGCCTGTGATCTTTTGCCACTGCTCAGCGGCGGCATGGGTCAGTGGCATCCCGCCTGAGATGGTGACTCTTAGGCGGCTAAAATCGAGTTCACTGAAACCTGCATGATTACACAAGGCCACAAACAAGGTATTGAGCCCCGTAAAGGTGGTCGGCTGCCAATGCTTAAGCTCTTTAACAAACCCATCGATGTCACGAGGGTTTGCAATCAGCACACTGTGACCGCCCTCCTCCATGATCACCAATGAAATGGTGAACGCATAGATGTGATACAAGGGCAAAGGCGCAATGGTGGTTTGCTGCCAGTTTTGCCCGGCGCGCCGAATCAGATCATGCCCTTGCAACACGTTGGATACCAAGTTGCCATGGGTCAGCATCGCGCCTTTAGAGAGCCCTGTAGTGCCACCGGTGTATTGAAGTGCCGCCAAGTCCGAGGTTTTGATCGGTACCAGCGCGGGCTCCTCACCAAGGTATCGATGAAACGCATCCAAAAGCGGTTTGGCGTCGGGCAGGTGGTATTCCGGCTCCATCTTTTTGAGGTATTTCACTGCACAGTTCAGCAGCGTGCGTTTGAACACACCGTGCATATCGCCGATTTGAGTGACCCACAGGTGCTTGATGCGAGTTTGATCTAAGATCTTTTCCGCGTTGTGCGCCATGCTGGCATGTATGACCAGAGCTTTAGCGCCGGAGTCTTTAAATTGGTGCGCCATTTCACGCGGGGTATAAAGAGGGTTTGTATTCACAATCACAAGACCCGCCTTTAGCGCCCCAAACACCACCACAGGGTACTGGACCAAGTTAGGGAGCTGGATGGCGATACGGTCACCCGGTACAAGGTCCGTGTCTTTTTGCAGGTACACGGCAAACGCATCGGAGAGTTGATCCAGCTCCGCAAAGCTGATGGTACGACCAAATCCACTGAACGCGGGTTTGTCTTGGTATTGACGACAAGCATCCCGAAGCAGATCCACTAGGTTTTGATAGCCTTTGGGATTCAATGACTCCGGAATCCAAGATCCACGAGCATGATCCATACTAGCTCCTACTCTTTGTTCTTATAATGCAGGATAGGCGCTCTTAGAGCGCTGTGCCGTTATACGGCTACGCTGTTCTTGTTGATAAGTGTAGCGTGTTTTCGTTTACCCGACCGGAAACAGGGCGGTCAAACGGGTGGCCAACATGATGTCGCCGTCCGCTTTAATCTGCCCCATCATGAAAGCTTGCATACCATCGGCTTCACCGTTCATGACATCTTGCAGCGTCTCGCTGTCCATCGTTAGCGTAACGGATGGGTCATCATGATCACCATGACCTACCTCACATGCGCCATCGCTAATCGCCACATAATGATTGTCGGCATCGGTCACATTGAATTGAAACACCGCATCAACACCGCTGGCCGCTTGTGCATCAAATCGATCGTTTAATGCGTTAAAGAGTGCTGTCATATCAGCCATGATCCTCTCCTTTATTGTTATTGTGATCATCACGGGATCTTTTCAGATCCCGCGCGTTGGGTAAATACAGGGATTTACCACTGGAACTCGTCTTCCGCCATTGCCATCAGGTTATCCACACCCGAAAGCATCACGCCCACATGGGTTCGGGTTCTGGGCAACAGACGTTGATAATAGAAGGTCGCGGTCTTGAGTTTGGCTTCATAGAACCCGTTTTCACTGGTGCCTTCGGCCAACACCGCTTGTGACTTAGCCGCCATACGCGCCCAGAAATAAGCTAACGCGACATAGCCGGAATACATCAGGTAATCCACCGCCGCACCGCCAACCTCATCGCGATTTTGCATCGCTTTCATGCCGACTTTCATCGTGATCTCTCCCCACTCTTTATTGAGCTCACTGAGTGCGGTGATAAACGGAGCCATCTCGGCGTTACCTTCGTGCTCTTTACAGAACTTATGAATGATTTTGGTAAAGCGTTTCAGTACCTCGCCTTGGCTCATCAAGACCTTGCGGCCTAACAGGTCAAGCGCTTGGATCTGAGTCGTACCTTCATAAAGCATCGCGATGCGGGCATCCCGAACGTTCTGCTCCATGCCCCACTCGGCGATGTACCCATGCCCGCCAAACACTTGTAAACCATGGTTGGCCGATTCAAAGCCGGTTTCCGTTAAGAAGGCTTTCGCAATCGGTGTCAGTAAGGCCAGTAGGTCATTGGCTTCTTGCTGGGCATCGCCACTGCCGGACTTGGTAATGTCCACCAGCAAGGCACAGTAATAGATCAGTGCTCGGCCGCCCTCAGCAAAGGCTTTTTGGGTCAGCAGCATGTTGCGCACAGCCGGGTGCACTATGATGGTGTCTGCGGGTTGATCCGGCTCTGCCGGGCCATTGAGTGCACGCATCTGACGGCGATCTTTCGCGTACGCTAACGAGTTCTGAAAGCCCCATTCAGTGTGCGCCAAACCTTGAAGCGCCGTGCCCAAACGCGCTGTGTTCATGAAGGTGAACATGCAGTTAAGGCCTTTGTTGGGCGGGCCAATCAGGTAGCCTTTGGCACCATCAAAGTTCATCACGCAGGTCGCATTGCCGTGAATCCCCATTTTATGTTCGATGGAGCCACACTCAACGGCATTGCGCTCGCCAATACCCGCACCCTCGCC
Organism: Neptunomonas sp. ABH4_499; assembly: GCF_056160565.1. Taxonomy (NCBI): domain Bacteria; kingdom Pseudomonadati; phylum Pseudomonadota; class Gammaproteobacteria; order Oceanospirillales; family Oceanospirillaceae; genus Neptunomonas; species Neptunomonas sp. ABH4_499. The sequence continues at coordinate 156,718 of NZ_JBSWXK010000004.1, forward strand.
ATCACCGTCTGACATAAACTTAGGCACGATAAAGAGGGAGATCCCCTTGGTACCAGCGGGTGCATCAGGTAGACGGGCCAACACAATGTGGACGATGTTATCGGCCATGTCGTGCTCACCGGCCGAGATAAAAATCTTGGTGCCCGTGATGGCATAACTGCCATCGGCGTTGGGCTCAGCCTTAGTGCGCAAAAGGCCCAAGTCCGTGCCGCATTGTGGCTCAGTGAGACACATGGTGCCGGTCCACTCACCGGACACCAATTTGGTTAAGTAAGTGGATTTTTGATCATCGGTGCCGTGGGCGTGCAGCGTGTTCATCGCACCGTGTGAAAGGCCCGGGTACATGCTCCACGACCAGTTAGCCGTACCGATCATCTCGCTGATGATGGTCCCAAGTGATTCCGGTAACCCCTGCCCACCAAATTCAACGTCATGTGCCAGCGATGGCCAGCCGCCTTCGACGTAGCTTTGGTACGCTTCTTTGAAACCTTCTGGGGTAATAACCTTACCCGCTTCAAAGCGACAACCTTGCTGATCACCGACCGCATTCAAAGGAGCAAGCTCGCGCTCTGCAAAACGTGCGCCCTCTTCTAAAATGGCTGAAACCATATCTTCGGTGGCCTCTTCGGCACCGGGTAAGCTTGCGTAGTGAGATGGCGCGTCCAGTAACTCATTTAGGACAAACTGCATATCTCGTAGTGGCGCTTTATACTCAGACATAGACAACCTCTTTTCTTCTTATTAGCCCAACGGTTTTGACCTAGCTTGATTAAAAAAGCATCAGGCATCGTTTCAGTAAGAATGAACCACCGAGCATTCTCTACCAATGGCAAAAGCCGCCAACTTATCTGACATTATGCGCCATCTCGATCAAAGCCCCTGATCCTGTGGGCTATAGATGAATCCACCTAAATAAAAGAGTGACAAAAACCTTCACCGCGATTGTAAGAAAAGCGCATTCTTAACCTTATATGAAAATATCGCCATGTCACATTTGTGTCATATACACCTGTTTTAATTCTGCTCCGTAAACGTGCGCAGACAAGGAGCGCACACCGTGTCATGGAAGGCCTGTACAACACGATAAGGCAAAGCCCCATCGTGCGTTGAAATCGATCAGGATGATGTGAACAACCCTTTCGTTATTCCTGGTGTAAGGCAGTGGCAGTATGAGCCCAATCAACGATTTTCAATTACTTACCGGTATTCATCACTACGCCCTCGCGCAAAAAGGCACTCTGGTGCAATACGAGTGGCCAGAGCCCGATCACGCGACGCTGGAAAAGTCCGTACCGGCCGTTCATCAAATGTTGGAAGCCCAACAAGATTCCCATCGAAACGAGGTCATTCTTGAAATTTCGGATCGTAAGATCATTGGCTTTCGCCTCGATACCGACACCCTCTTTCTGTTGATGGCCGAAGCACACATCAACATTGGTTTGGTACGCGTGGCGATGAAGGGTTTGCAGCGCGGCTTGATCACCTTAGCGGCGCAACTAGCGCATCGCCAGCCTGCCAACGCCGAGCCATCTGTGCGCCGAGAACCTACGACACCACGCATCGAGCAGGTTGAGCCTGCAAAAGCCGCGCTGTCTTCCGATGCCCTAGACAGCATCGTAAACGCCTTAACCGAACAAGTTGGGCCTGCGGCCAAAATCGTGTTTAAGCGTGAATATCAAATCTGGTCGTCTGAGGGGCAGCAAGACCACGACCGACTACCCATCCTTCTGGAGCGCATCGGTACGTTCATCGAGAACCCAACCAAGAAATCCGCGTTCTTTAACAGCACCCGTCATATTTAACTTCAGCATCCGATCGTAAGGAGAGACGTATGCGATCCATTAAAGGCCGCATTGAGCGCGCCCTCATGCTTGTCGCCATTGTTCCTGTTGTCCTGTTAAGCGCCTATGCGTACTTAACCGCCGAAAACATTCTGGAAACCTCTGGCCAGCAAAACACCCATTCTCAGATGTCCTTGATGGCCACCCGCTTTCAGGACACCTTAAAACCGGTCAAAGGGGATCTCTATTACCTACGGGACTCCAATTCTCTGTTTGAATACGGTCGCGCTTTGGTGATCAACGACGAGAAACAACTGGAGCTTCAAGGCCGTTACATTGCACGTGATTTTCTGAGCATCGTGAACAATCGAAAACTCTATAACCAGATCGCCTTGATCGATGCCAAAGGCAACGAGCGAATTCGCGTTGAGCATAACGAGCAAGAGGGCAGCAGCCGTATTGTCCAGCCAGAGCTTCTGGCCAACCGAAATACCAGCCCGCACTTTCAGGCCACTAAGCGCTTAGCTTTTAATGAAACCTACACCTCTGAGATGGATCTGACCCGTGAGCAAGGCGTGCTCGAAGAGCCCATCCGCCCGACCGTGCGCTTTGCCACGCCGCTGTTCGCCGTGGGCGAACGTTTTGTGGGTGTGTTGATGATCAGTGTGGATGCCAATGCACTGTTGGCGATTGTGAACGAGCGCAACAGCCAAGGTGATACGCAGTTTACGCTGTTAAGCCCAAGTGGGTTCTATTTAGCGGGTGCGGATACCGATCAATTGTGGGGCAGTGTTCACGATTTAGGCCACGGCGCGAACTACTTTTCGGAGCACGAAGAGCGTAAAACCTGGGTGCAGAGTAACAATGAGCTTGCCAGTGAACTGACGGACGAGTCGATCCTAACTCGAGCACGTGTGTACGCCGACCATGAACACCAAGCACTGCTTGGGTATTTGCTGGCCGATACCCCGAACACCACCGCCTACGCGTTGCTGTTCCAGTACCGTTACGCCTTCTTGGCCTTTATTGTGATTGCGGCCATCGTCGCCTTTTTCTACGCACGCTACTTGGCGAAAACGATGACCGCGCCGCTTCGTGCACTGACCAAAGCGGCCGATGAACTCAGTCACGGCGAGGTCGATACCCCAATCGAAATCAAAACCAATGACGAGATTCAAACCCTAGCTGAATCCTTTGAGCGTCTTCGTGAATCATTAAAGCTAATGATGAAGCTGTAACGGTCGATATAGCCTTTAGAATTAAACGTTTGCCTGAACAAAAAGCCCCGCACTCTCTAAGAGGGCCGGGGCTTTTTTTTAGATGTCGATCTGTTTATTCGACTTCGGGCGGGTCGGCGGGTGGCTCCGGTGGTTTGCCCTCTGGCAACTCAACCGGTTTACCGGACAACTCACGTGACCAGACCTGCATCTGCTCGTGGATGGAGCGCACCTTGTCATAGGTGAACAGATCCGCACGTAGGCGTTTATCCATCATCTCCGCCATCGGCAACAAACCTTTGTTCATCGTGGTGGACATATCCACCAACTGCGCCACAACGCGTTGGCCCACATCGGCATCTTGGCCGCCCATCGCTTTAATGCGTTGGAAGTCCTCTTTGATCTTCTCCCATCGGGTTTGATCATCGCCCTCAAGCGCGCCACGAAGTTCGGCCAGTTTTAGCAGGTTCGCTTCCGCCCCTGTGGTTAACAGCTGGGCTTCACCTACATAGTGGTCTGCAATCATCTGCTGCATTTCATCATCGTTCATGACCGCCGAAATTTTCTCGGTCATCTTGTTCATGTTTCGATAACTGCCCTGCAGCTTAAACGCAGGCTCTGTGCGGTATTGATCATCTTGCGCGGCCGAGGCGATGTACTGCTGATTCACTCGCAGCACCACGGATTGGACCATCAACATCTTTTTCAGGATATCGGTGATCTCGTTAACTTCGGCACCGCTGTAAGCGTAGGAAAGCTCAGTGGCGGCAACCGGCTTGCCTTTGGCCATATCCACAAAACGATACACATCGTTCATATCGCGGGTCGCAAGCGGCGCTAACACTTGATTGGACGTTAGAGCGTTCTCGATGTAACTGAGCGCAAAGACCTCGTCCATGCCACCCAAGATATCACCCAAGTTATAAATGTCCGCACGGTTGGCAAGCATGTCCGGAATCTTAAACACCTCGCCCGATTCGGTGTAGGGGTTACCGGCCATCACGACACAGAACTTACGCCCACGCATGTCGTAGGTTTTCGTTTGGCCTTTCCAGACACCTTCAATTCGACGAGTACCGTCACACAAGGAGATAAACTTCTGCAGGAACTCAGGATGAGTGTGCTGAATGTCATCCAGATACAGCATCACATTAGAACCCATCTCAAGGCCCAAATTCAGCTTAATCAACTCCTGACGTGCCGTCGCATTCGGTGCTTGCTCAGGGTCTAGGGACAACACATCGTGTCCAAGGGATGGACAGTTGATCTTCATGAACACCAAACCTAATCGGTTAGCGACATACTCCATCAGGGTCGTTTTACCGTAACCCGGTGGCGAGATCATCATCAAAAGACCCATCAGGTCGCTTCGCTTTGAGTCCCCTACTGTACCCATCTGCTTTGCTAAGTTATCCCCGATGATCGGCAAGTAAGACTCGTTGATCAGTCGGTTACGTACGAACGAGCTGAGCGGACGCGCTTTAAACTCTTCCAAACGAAGACGTGTCTTCTGATCGGCGATGATTCTTTGGCGCACTTCCTGAAGGGTATGAAAACCCACCACCGTTTCGTGCGTATGCGCGCGAAGACGCATTAAAAACTCATCAAGCGCAACACTCAAAGACTGGTTTTCTAAGCGGCGATGATCCCCCAAGAGACCATCGACTTTAAAGTCGATGTTGATGCTAACAAAGCGGCGATCTAAGCGTGCTTCGACCACCAGCATCGCGACCGCCTCAGGAATGTAGCGTACAAACTGAGACAAGCCTTTTTGGGAAGTCAGCGCCAATAACCAAGCCTGGGCAATCTGCCAGCGCTCGCATGGTCGGCCTTTGAGCTTATCCAAAGCTTGCTCAAACTGCTGCCAGGCTTCGGTGGTCATCGCGCGTTTAAACTCGTCAACCAGTGCAGTGCCCAGCTCCGAGCCGATAAACTCCAGTCGGTCACGACCCAACTCTGCCACCAAATAAGCAGCGGCCTCTTTTAGCGTAATCGCCGAGACGTTTAACTGGTACTGATCGTTAAAGCGAACCAAAAGGGTACGCACTTCTTGGCGCAATAGCTCAACGGCCTCCTGGCTCGCGAACAGATGCGCCATCTGATAGGCCGAGCGCGCGCGATCATGCCAGCTGATCGCTGTGGTTTGTTCTGCTTTGGTGATCGTCTGTCCACTTTGGCTGTATGCCCAAAACAGTTGCGCGATACCACGGCTGTAAGGGTCATAACTGAGCAGATCCGCCTGCTGATAGACCGGCAACAGCTGAGTTAAAATCTTAGTGGCATCGTGATCATGAATACCTTTTTGATACCCTTCACGGTAGCGCGGCGTTGCAAACTCACTGACCAAGGCCGACAGACGCGTAGGGTCTGGCAAGGCTTGGTGAAGGCGGTCCATCGACAGGCCTTCTTTTTGCTGCTCTGACAACGACAGGATTTGATACGCCAAATACTCACCGCGGTACACCGAATCGCTCTCGGACTCGATGTTTAAATCCCAATAGGGCTTCAGCGCATCCAGCTCTTCATCGTGTAAGGTTTCAAAGAAATCGGTACCTGTAAGGTGGATCGCCATCGCGCCATCACGCTGCAAAAGTGTCAGGTCCATCTCCTGCGTATTCACCGAGAAGCGATGACGAGGCCCAAGTTTGATGACTTGTCCACCGGCTTCGAAGATGTCCTTCTTATCGCGCAACGAGCGTAGCGCTTGCTCTTTAATGCCTTTAAAGCGGGCATCAATATCATCGGCCTTGATGGCTTGATCAAGATCACGCAACTGATCCAGCTGGTCCTTGATCTTTAAGACCAGCGCATCGGATGCAAAGTAGGTGTTTAGCTCATCACTATCGGTCATTTTATTGGCGCGTTTCTCAATGGTCGACAACATGCGCTTGGCCGAATCCATCAAGGTTTGCACGCGCTTCTGACGCTGATCAAGCAGGCTTTGCTTGTGCTGTTCAAACGACTCATAGACCTCTTCACGCTTGTCCATGATGTCGTTTAAGAACTGATCAAACTCACTGTATTGGCTTTCCAGCTCTTCTAACTGAGCCAATAAGCGCGACAGTTGCTCTTCACATTTTTCTGGGGTTGTGGAAAGACTCAGCGCATTGGCGATGCTTTGCGAGAACAGCTTAAACTGCGCCGAAAACTGCGCGACCGCCTCAGTCGAACCGATGCTTTTCTCTTTGTGATGCGTGGTCGCTTTAAGCTGGTTGACTCGGCTGTACACTGACGAAATAGAATCGATGATACGGGTGCGTACCAGCGGGTCTTCAATGTCCAGTGTGCCCATCAATTCGGACAATAAATCCAACCCTTGTGCCACTTGATCAAGCGACTCCACCAACGGCTTTAGTCCTTGGCTGGTGGCCGCATGCTCAATCTCTTTCTCAAGCTCGGTGAGTTTGGACTCGTAAGGGTCAAAGGCGTGTTCATCGCTTAAGAAGGAAACAGTACGCTCAGAGAGTTCGCTCTCTTCTTTATCCAACTCTTTGGAGAGCTGATCGAGGCGCGCCAGATCCATGTAACGATAGTCACGGATGGTCATCAAGCGACCGCGATGACGACGAATCTGACCTAAGGCATCCACATACGCATCGATCGCTTCCCAGTGCTCAGAGCGGATCTTTTGAACCAGATCTTTCTGTTCAGTTTCAGCTTCTTTGAGTGCTTGTTCGGTCTGTTGACGGATGCTTTGGACTTTCTCGAATTCATCGATCACCAGCTCAGACGTCGATGCAATCTGACGAATCAGCTCGGCGATGTCCGAGGTTTCGCCCTGACTTAACCAATAATAATTATCAAACAGCTTTTGCGCGGACTGAACTAACTCGTTGTACAGCCTAGATGAGACGCTTTGCTGCTCGATTCGGCGACAGATTGAATATAAATCGGAAATACCACGAACCAGCTCGGCATTACCGATACGGCCATAAAAGCTGTTCTTCGCTGGGACTTGGCTGGCAAATTCGGAGCTAAAATATGGCGTTTTCCAAATTTGCATCGGGTGTGTTCGGGTCGGTTCGCCCTCGGCCGTAAAGATGGTCAATCGGCCATCCGCCGCCAATGCATAACCATGACCCAAGATCGGGTTCTGCAAAGTCTTATTAATCAGGTTATACGCAAACAGCCCAACCACGCCATCGTGCGGCTCATAAAACACGTACAATACATCTTCGCCATTTGGCGAGCGAAGTACCCGTTTAAAGCGGAAACCGGAGACGGTTTCATCAAACGCTTTGTATTCACCGGTTTGAAGGTAATAACCACCCGGGAAGATAACACCGTGGTCTTCCGGCAGTTGTACACAGGACTGACCTAACGCATCCACTCGCAAAACCGACTGAGTGGATGGGTTAAAAATAAAATAGCGGATCGTTTCTTCACGGTAAGGTCGAATGCGAAGCAGAATAAGATCGCCTACTTCGGCGTAGGCAATTTGAGCATCATCAAGCGATTGGGTCGGATCATCGACCGGCTCTTGATAGATCCCCAAGCCATCTTCGGTGTTGTTTTCAAGCTTTACGGTTAAGTTACCGTTGATGGTTTCTACGAATACGCGATCGCGAATATTCACATGCGGGTGACGACCATTAACGATCTCTTCACGGCCTGTCTCGACCCATTCAAAATCGTAACGTGGCGGTAATTTAATATCCCGCTCACCACGGTTATCAATGTACTCGACTTTTTTACCATCGGGCGAGAGCGACCAGCGGAATACGCGGATATCATCGATCCGTTCTCCGATTTGGAAGCCAGCCAACAGCTTATCGTGCGTAACGCTCAACTGCACAAGACGCGTGTCTTTGTAGTAGCGATACAGCTCATCAAAGTCGTTTACAAAGCTTGGGTGCGATAGGAAGGTGCTTTCAGCGGCCACCTCTTTGCACTCAACGTTATCGCCCTCTTGCTCTAAGGTAAATAACGCGAACACATCCTCAACGCGGGTCTCTTTTTTAAGACCAATAAACACGTTGTAGCCCAGCAAAAGGTATGGACCCACCTGAACAATATCGCGGGCAATACAGTTATTTTCGGTCCGAAAACGCACACGGCTCTGCACGCTCATTTCGGAGCTTCCGAACTCATTGAGTCGTTCGGAGTTCAGCTTCGAAACCGCCGTTTCAAGTTTAGTGCCCTGTTCGGTTAATCGCTTGCGGATAACCTCGTAGGCGCCGCCTTCGGCGACTGCTTTATCAACGACCTGATCTTCACTGTTATCGGTGTGCGCTTGTTCCACCATGATCCATCCTTGCTATGACTAACGTGGCGCTTCTTACAGAAGAAAAAGAAGGGAAGCCCAAGCTTCCCTTAAAAGAACCTGACGTAAAATCAGGCGTCGGTTTTCTCAGGTGTTTTATCGGTCATCGCCTTGTTGATCAAAGCGCTTACCAAATTACTCTTACCTGCTAAACCATCGATGGCTTTACCGATCGACAGAGATTTCGCAAAGTTATCGAAGAAGTGATCTTCACCACCGACGATATCAATCTTCGCTTTCTGCAGAGCAGCGGCCAGAACTTCCGCGTTCTCTTTCGCAATGTCCTTACCGGCTTCGATCGATGCCAGCGCTTCTTTAAGCGCAGTCTCAAGACCCATACGGAACTCTTCGTGCTCACGTGCCTGCTCGCTCATAGAGTTCATCGCTTCGAACTTATCAACTAAGCCCTCAGCCTCGGCTTTGAAGTGCTCACGAGTAACTTCAGCTTGCGCCAGACCGATCTCACGCTCAGAACGAGCTTCCGCTTCACCCTTCGCCGCAATAACTTCGGCATTCGCCAAGCCTGTACCACGGTGCGCGTCTGCCTCAGCATCACCTTTGGCACGGATAACGTTCGCTTCAGAATCACCCTTCGCTTGGATAACGCTTGCCTCAGCAAGACCGGTTTTTTCCAGGGCGATGGCGTTTGCTTCTTCGATCTTCGCATCGGCAAGACCCGGCGCTGCACGTTCCGCTTGAAGGCCTTCGGCCAACTTCTTCTTAGAGTCGGCTTCTTTGGTCGCCGCTTCTAAGTTCGCTTGTGCCATCGTGGTGATTTCAATCGCTTCATGGCGTGCCGATAGCTCGCGCGCTTCGGCCGCTTTCACTTGGCGGACTTTCTCTTCTTCGGCTTTCGCTTCCGCATCGATGACCATCGTTTGACGCAGGCGATCCGCTTCGGATACTTCACGCACTTCTTTAATGCGCTCTTCTTCCATCGCCACCGTTTTATCTACGGCAATACGCTCACGAATCACATTGGCGATCTCTTTACGTTCGATCTCCAGTGATTTTTCCGCTTCAATGCGCTGCAACTCAACTTCACGCTCACGAGCAACGATTTCAAGCTCTTGAGCTCGAGTCACTTTCTCTTTTTCGATGATAACGGCACGCTGACGGTTTTGTTCCGCCACTTCGATTTCACGCTGCTGATTCTCACGCTGAACCTGAAGTTCCTGCTCAACGGTAATGTGAGTCGTTTCAGCACGTTGACGCTCTTCTTCCTGAACCTTCTTGGTTTCAGCTTGCTCGCGCGCTTGAATCGTAGCGATTTCACGCTCCTGCTTGGCTTCAGCGTCTTTTTCTTGACGCTCAAGTGCCAACATCGCTTCAACGGTTTCAACGTTCTTTTTCTTGATCGCCAGCTCTTCGTCGCGCTCGAATACGTTCGTGCGAATGTTCTGAGCGGCCGTAAGTTCGGTGATCTTACGGATACCTTCGGCATCCAAGATGTTATTAGGATCCAGAGAGCCTTTTGGCGTCTGTTCCAAGTAGTCAATCGCAACGTCTTCCAGAACATAGCCGTTTAGGTCATTACCGATTACTTGGATGATTTTCTCGCGAAACTCTAAGCGGTTTTCAAACAGATTCACGAAATCAATCTGCTTACCAACGGTTTTCAGCGCTTCCGAGAACTTAGCGTTGAACAGTTCATTGACCGCGTTGCGGTCTGATGCACGATTAGCACCGATCGATTTCGCAACTTTCAATACGTCTTCACGGGTTTCGTTAACGCGAAGGTAGAAAGCAACGGTGATATCCGCACGCATGTTGTCCGCACAGATCAAACCGTCTTTACCACGACGATCCACTTCCAATGTGATCAAGGAGATGCGCATCAGCTCCTTTTTGTAGATCACCGGGAAAACCAGCGCACCGGTAAAGTGAACCTTTGGCTTTGAGCTTAAATCGTTGACGATCAAAGCTGTGCCCTGCTCGACCTTAAAGTAAAAGGCCTTAAACATAATGGCTAAAAAGATCAGCGCGCCCACAACAATGATCGCACCGGTCGCTATCGGCATTAAGATAGAGAGGTCTGCCACCTTGAATACTCCATTTCGGGTTGAATAAAAAAGTCCGTTTTCTTAAGCGAAAAATGCTAGATAACTGGCTTTCCTAAAAATTCATCTTCAGAAATTACGCGGTAGATATGTTCACCTTCCACATACTCGATCAACACGACGCGCTGATCACGAAGAAACACTTGGTCATTGATGGAGCGGATTTTAATGATAAGGCCTGCGCCATCATCATTCACAAACGCTTCACCGTAGGTTTGATCGACCTTGCTGGTGCGAACGATCGCCACTTGGCCGATGAGTGATTGGGTTTTGTTTTGGTCCGATGAACGGAAAAAGGGTCGCAAAGGGATGCAGATCAGGGAGGTAAGCCACATCGCCACATACGACCCCACCAGCAAGATGCCAAAACCCACGGGATAGCGCAAAGCCCCATCCACAAGGCCACTTAGGTAGTGAACGCTGTAATACGAGATTAACCAACCGAACAAACTGAAAAAGGTCAGCGTGACCGTTAGGGGGATCTCGCGAAGATTAAAGTGGGTAAACACCCCCGCCATCGCATGGCCTGTGGTGGTTTCCATATCGGGAGTAGCATCGCCAAAATCAAAGCCTTCCAGATCGATCATGCCGAGCATAGCGATCAACCAGAACAAGACACACACCACCAGTAAAAAGGTGAATATCGCGGTAGGGAAAGAGGCAATGTTTTGATAGAAGGGGTTCATATCTTCCATCAATAAAAGAGCAAACATGTCACTTCGTCCGTTAAGTGAAAAATGTAAGAGCATCGAATTGGGAGCTATAGAGCTCTTGCCAAACTCCTTTTGACAGACAACAGTCTCTAAAGCGAGTCGAAAAAATACTCCGATTGACGCTGCAAAACAAGTGAAAATTTTGTGATTTTTAAGACGAAGGGAATGTATACGACATCAGGCACGCATCCTGACGGCCCTCGGGCGTTGTGTAATACCCTTTCCGATGCCCGTCTGTTGTAAATCCATGTGACTGATACAAGCCGATGGCTGCCTGGTTATGCGTGTTCACCTCAAGCAAGATTCGCTCAATTGCAGGCGTTAAGGTGGATGCCCCCCTCAGGAAGGCCGACAATAACTCTCGGCCATACCCCATGCCTTGGTGCTGATTGGCGATGGCGATTTGGTACAGCTCCAGCTCGTCAATAACACCCCCAGATATAACAAAGCCGATCAGTTCCTCCCCCTGGTATAGACCTAGGTTAAGGCGTCGCTGAACCATGTCATCCGCTTGGTTTAGGTGCTCTGAAAGCCTCGATTCAGACCAAGTTTCATAGGGGAAAGCCTCGGATTCAATCTGCAACAAACGCTCTACCGAGTTTGAATCTGGCAAAATTAGCGGCTGACAAACGACCTTCATCACGGAGCAAGCGGTACAAAGGGTTGCAGGTCTTTCCAGACCTCTTTTTTGCATTCCGGAATCGAGAGCATCTCGCTTAAGCTGTGCGTCATTAACACTTTAATGTCGCTGCGGTAATGGAAACTCATCCCGCGAAGCGTATCGAGCCCCTCTTCACGCTGCATCACCATTTGGGAGGCGCTTTCGCCCAATAATAAAACTAGGTTAACCGGGTGTTCGAATAAGAGCTTATCCAATTTATAGCGCACCGCCTCACTGGCAACATTTGGGCCTTGATCAATACGACTGCCCGAGAGCATCGGCCATGGCAGTGAGCTGTGAGGCACCGCTAAGGCTCCTGAGCCACCCATCGCTTTGATCATGTTTTGACATAACTGCTGCTGACGGCTGACCGACATACCCACTGGGCTTTGTGGCGGCATAGAATCCACCACCAAGACTTGCCCAAAGTGGTAAAAGCTTAAACGGAAGTTCGGCGCTTTGGTCGGGTCTTTCCGCGGCGTTACGCCGATATCTGGGACAGGCTCTTCGCTGTGTTCGGCCGCTTTTTCCGCGGGTGCTTTCGCGGCCGGTTTGGCGGCTGGTGCCGCATCCGCTAACGAACCCAGCGCGTCTTTGACGCCTTGTTGCACACGGGCTGCACCACTGACCGCCGAGGTAGGTCGCACGGGCGCTTCGGATATGGGGTGATCAATATCCTCACCCGGTGCGTCTGCGTATCCGAACTCCTCGTCTAGGTGCCCATATAAAAAAGTGTGCACCCAATCTTTGGAGGGCGCAGCCCTCGGCAACGTCGCACGGGGTAGCCATGAGGTAATCCCCATGGCATTTAGGTATTGATGCTGACGTTGCGGGTTCATACTGGGTTAAATTCCGTCGTTTTGTGGGTGGGCTTTTTGTAGGTTAGCCGCCATCAAGTTAAGTGCGTGTACGTAAGCTTTGGCCGAGGCGATGATGATGTCGGTGTCCGCACCGAGCCCATTGACAATACGGCCGCCTTTTTCCAAGCGAACGGTCACCTCACCTTGCGAGTCGGTACCGCTGGTAATGGCGTTAACTGAGTACAACTGCAGGTTCGATTCGGATGCCACAATCGATTCAATCGCTTTTAGCGCCGCATCGACAGGGCCACCGCCTGAGGACTGGGCTTTATGCTCTTCTCCATCCACCATTAAGCTGACCGAAGCGACGGGGGTTTCACCTGTTTGAGAGGTCACCGCCAAGGAGGACAATTTAAACTTCTCGTAGGCTTCTTCAGCACGGGTATCGGAAACCAGCGCCACCAAATCTTCATCAAAGATCTCAAGCTTTTTATCCGCCAGCTCTTTAAAGCGCGCAAATGCGTGGTTTAACTCAGCATCGGAGTTAAACGTGGTGCCAAGCTCCTCTAAACGGGTACGGAACGCATTACGACCGGAAAGCTTACCGAGCACCATGCGGTTGGTGTTCCAACCTACATCCTGCGCGGTCATGATCTCGTAAGTTTCACGGTGTTTTAAGACACCGTCTTGGTGGATGCCCGATTCGTGCGCAAAGGCATTCGCCCCCACAATCGCTTTGTTCGGCTGCACTGGGAAGCCCGTCACACTGGAAACTAAACGCGATGCAGGCACGATCTGTGTGGTATCGATGTTGGTTTCAAGCCCAAAACGATCTTTACGGGTGCGCAGCGCCATGACCACCTCCTCTAAGGAGGCATTACCCGCACGCTCACCCAAGCCATTTACAGTACATTCAATCTGACGTGCACCTGCAGAGACGGCCGCCAACGAGTTGGCCACCGCAAGACCCAAATCGTTGTGACAATGCACCGAGAAAATGGCCTTATCGGAGTTCGGGATGCGTTCGATTAACTGACCGATGGTGTGACCAAACTCTTCGGGAACCGCGTAGCCCACGGTATCTGGGATATTAATCGTCAATGCTCCGGCATCGATTACCGCTTCAATAATGCGGCACATAAAATCCAGCTCAGAGCGGCTGGCGTCTTCCAGCGAAAACTCCACATCCCCTACCAAAGAGCGCGCTCGTTTCACCGCTTTCACCGCGTGTTCAACCACTTGGTCTGGCTGCATCTGCAGTTTGTATTTCATGTGGATTGGTGAGGTCGCGATAAAGGTGTGGATTCGACCGGACGCGGCGTTTTTAAGCGCCTCGCCGGCTCGATCTATATCGGCATTAAGTGCGCGTGAAAGCGAACACACGGTGCTCTCTTTGATCGCATCGGCAATGGTTTTGACCGATTCAAAATCCCCAGGGGAGGCGATGGCAAAGCCGGCCTCGATCACATCCACGCGCATGCGCTCAAGCTGCTTGGCAATGCGGAGTTTCTCATCACGAGTCATCGACGCGCCGGGGCTTTGTTCCCCATCACGCAAGGTGGTATCAAATATAATCACTCGGTCTTGTTGACTCATGATGCTCACTCCCAGGGTGTCTTGTCGTATATGGCTGCGTTGCTTGCGGTCGCAGCGCTTTATAGGTACGGATTGTAGCGGCCTAAAGTGTACAGTATGACGGCGAAATCGTCATTCTGCATGCGTGGGTCAACACGCTGCTGCTTTATTTGCGCATGGCGATTCTTTACTGTTAGGGAGTCACAGAAAAAGGATACGCCATGAGCACGTTCGACTTTGATCATTTGATAGATCGCAGCCAATCCCACAGCGAGAAATGGAGCAAGTACCAAGACTTTCCGATATTGCCTATGTGGGTTGCCGATACCGACTTTGCCTCGCCCCCTTGCGTGATGGAGGCTCTGCATCAACGAATCGATCACAGTGTATTTGGCTACACGCACACGCCCGATGAGCTGGTCGAGGTATTTATAGCGCGCGCAAAACAGCGATACGACTGGTCAGTGACCGCGGAATCTTTAGTGTGGTTACCCGGTTTGGTGTGTGGGTTAAATTTGGCGTGCCGAAGCGTTGGCGAATCCGGCGATCAGGTACTGAGTGCTACCCCCATCTACCCACCCTTTATCAGTGCACCTAAGCTATCCGACCGAGTAGCGGTCAAAGTCCCCATGAAGGAGGTCAACCAGCGTTGGGTGATCGATTTAGAGGGCCTTAAAGCCCAATTGACTGATCGGACTCGTTTAGTGCTGTTTTGTAATCCGCATAACCCTGGCGGCACAGTGTACCGCAAAGAGGAGCTCGACGCCTTGGCGGCCTTTGTGATCGAGCATGACCTTTATATATGCTCGGACGAGATTCACTGCGACCTGATTTTGGAACCGGGCCTTAAACACATCCCAATCGCCTCCCTCTCGGACGAAATCTCCAAGCGCACAATTACTCTGATGGCGCCGAGCAAAACCTTTAACATTGCAGGCTTGGGGTGCTCGGTGGCGATCATCCCCGACCCGACGCTTCGCTCGGCATTTCACCGAGTCCGCCGCGGCATCGTGCCAGATGCGAACCTTCTTGGTTACACGGCCGCACTAGCCGCATACAAAGACGGTGATGATTGGAACCAAGCCCAATGCGCGTACCTAAAAGATAACCGGGATTACCTAATGCAGCGCTTAAATGCTTTGCCTGGCGTTACACTTCGCCCCATCGAAGCGACCTATTTAGCGTGGATCGATTTCTCCGGTACCGATATTCAAGACTTACCTCACACCTTTGAAGACGCGGGTGTGGGGATGTCCCCAGGGCGTGACTTTGGCAATGATCGCTTTATGCGACTTAATTTTGGTTGCCCAAGGTCGCGTCTGGAAGAAGCCGTCGCCCGTATAGAACGCGTATTTACGAAGTAAGGATGCCGCCTCACATGAGCAGCGAACACAGCGCCACCGAACACCTCCATGATACGAATAAGGTTGATGCGATTAAGCCCGATGAAACCAACCCAAATACCAAAATTGATGGTTTTATTACCCAGCTACTAGCGGAGCTTAAAGCCCACCCTTTGCTAAGCGCAGGGTTTGGGCTCTCTGTCTTGGTGATGTTCGTCTTGATGCTCATCGAGTACCAAGCGCTTAGCGGACAAAACACTCAGTTCAATCACGCCATGCTCGGCAGTGCGATCAGCTTTGGTACGACCGCTCTGGGGGCTTTAGGCGCATTAGTGCTTCGGGGGCTCAGCACCAAAACCGAAGACAGCATGTTGGGGTTTGCCGCAGGCATGATGCTGGCTGCGAGCGTGTTTTCGCTGATTTTACCGGCGATGGAAGCCTCCGACACCTTGCTGGGCTCAGATACTTGGACCCCGTTGGTGATCGTTCTCGGCTTAACTTTGGGCGTTTTGTTGATGCTGGGGCTGGACCGCTTTACGCCGCACGCTCACGAGTACAGCGGCACCTTTGGCCCGGGTCGCGACCGCTTAAGTGGCGTTTGGTTATTCACCATGGCAATCACGTTGCACAACTTCCCGGAGGGGATGGCCATTGGGGTAGGCTTTGCCGGTGGTGATGATCCGATTGGCGTGGCCATCACCAGTGCTATTTCGATTCAGAACATTCCAGAGGGTTTGGCCGTTGCGATGGCCCTTCGCTCTGCGGGCATCAAACCCATCTGGGCATTTTTGATGGCGGCCGGTAGCGGGTTGATGGAACCCTTAGGGGCGTTTGTCGGTATTGGCGTGGCCAGCGGTTTGCCGCTTGCTTATTCGATTGGTTTAAGCTTGGCCGCCGGTGCAATGCTGTTTGTGGTCTCCCACGAGGTGATCCCAGAAACGCACCGAAACGGCCATCAAACCCCAGCCACCGTCGGTCTGATGATGGGGTTTGCGCTTATGATGGTTTTGGATACGGCCTTAGGTTAGGCCGACTCACCCCTATCTTGAATCGGCTCTCCGATGACCTGCTCGAAAGGAATCACGCCGGCCCAAACCGGCCAGTCCATATCCTCAGGGTCATCAATCGGTGGGCCTGTTCGCACTTTCGCCGAGACCTGCTCAAGCTCCAGAGCGATCACACCGGTCGCTTTTAGCTCCGTATCGGTGATCGGTCGCACGGTTTTACTGCGCCCTGCCTCGGTTTTTTCCACTAAGGCGTAAAGGGCCTCTTTGGCCTCTTTTGGGTCATCGACCCAGCGCGGCGCACCAAATACCGTGACCGAGCGATAATTCACCGAGTGGTGAAACGCCGAGCGCGCCAACACCAGGCCATCCAAGGTTGCAACATTGATGCACAACTGCCCAGATTCAAAGGCCGCTCGAATTAAGCCATTTTTAGAAGAGCCGTGAATATAGAGGGTATTACCGATTCGCCAGTGCAAGTTCGGTTGCACGACCGGGCGGCCGTCTACAACAGCACCCAGATGACACATCCAAGTGTCGTCCAAAATGCCGTACACCTGCTCTACATCGTATGTAGCTCGTTTGTTGCCCCTTTTCACCTTAGTGTGCGGGTAGGTTTTAAATTGCGCTTCCATGTGAGTGCTCGCTCAGTGTTTCTGTTCATTATGAGTCGTAGCATAGCTAGCATTTGGACTTAACTTTAGATCCACTTTTGATTATTTTATAAGTCCAATTTTTAAGGCTTTATTATGTCGCACCCTCTTGAGCGCCCTGCCGATAAAAGCGCACCGACGGCTAAAAGTAAGCAACGCCACTTGTATGAGCACTATCTATCCGACATACGAAGCGGACGACTGCCGCCTGGCACCCGCCTGCCGAGCTCCCGACAACTGGCCGATCAACTGGGGCTTTCACGCATCACCGTGCAAAGTGTGTACGAAGCTTTAATTGCCGAAGGCTACTTAACCACCCGACAAGGGTCAGGCACCTTTGTGATCTCGCCACCGGGTGGCTTGTTTGTCCCCACTACCTTAGAACCGAGCATCGAAGCACCTGCTCTGCTTGCGGCAGGTCACGCAGGCGAGCGTCCAGAGCGCCTAGACAACGCCTTTCCCAAACGACTGGAGCGGACCAGCAGTCGTTTCTTGCCCGCCAACCCAGACCTTGAGGTCTTTCCTTATACAAAATGGCGCAAGTGCTATCGCGCGGCGTTAAACCAGACCGCGCATTTTCGTTATCCGCCCCTTTCGGGAACGCGTGCACTTCAAGAGCAAATTGCAGAGTATCTAGGCCGTTACCGAGGTGTGGTGTGCAGGCCCGAGCAGGTGATGATCACCACAGGCTCTCAGCAGGCGCTGTATCTGATATTGCAACTGATTGCACACCCCGACTCGTTAATCCTGTTGGAGCCAGCGGGCTTTGCTGGGGTGGATCAGATTTTAGCCTTAAATAAGATGCGCACAGAGGTGGTGGACTTTCACAAAGAGGATCACAGCGCTTGGTCAAGCGAGGCGGACATCGCGATCATTACCCCCTCTCGGAGCTTCCCGCTTGGCGAAACGCTTGGGCTGGATGCACGCAACCAGATCCTTGAGTGGGTAACCCAAGGTTCGCGCCAGCGTTGGATTGTTGAAGATGATTACGACAGCGAGTTTATATTCAGCGGACACGCGATGGCAGCGCTTCAAGGGATGGATCGCCACAAACGGGTCATCTATACCGGGACCTTCTCCCGTACCTTGTTTCCCGGAATTCGACTGGGCTATGCGGTCTTTCCAGATTCATTAATCGAAAGCGCTCTAAAGCTTAAAGCTGTGATGGATGGTGGCATGAACACCTTGGCACAAACCGCCTTAGCGTTGTTTATGGAAGAGGGCCATTACGAGCGCCATTTAAGACGGATGCGCAAGCACTACCAAGCCAAACAAACCCAACTGCACCAAAGTTTAGCCAAGCACCTACCTGAGCTTAAACAGATCCCCAACCAAGGCGGTATGCACGATACATTTTTGATCGACAAGGCACTTGGCTTAACGGACCTTGCCATTGTAGAAGCGGCCAAAGAACATGGCTTTGGCCTTCGAGCACTGTCTACCTATTACCGCACGCCAAACCCACCCAATGGGCTGGTGATCGGCTTTGCAGGGTGCGATAGCGAACAGATTCCTGAAAGCGCGCGTGCACTCAGTGCGCTGATTAGGCATCTGCAAACGCAAACGGAATAACTTCAGCAATGGACTGCGCGTTCAAGGCCAACATCACGAGGCGATCCACCCCCAGCGCCACCCCTGCACACTCAGGCAGCCCAGCCTCAAGTGCAGCGACCAAGCGGTATTCCAGTGGACGCTCGGGCAGGCCAAGCTGGACCCGCGTTGAAAGATCCGCCTCTAAACGCCGTTTTTGTTCAGCCGCATCGGTTAATTCGTGATACCCATTGGCAAGCTCCATTCCGCCGACAAACAGCTCAAAGCGGGCTGCGGCCATCGTGCCTGTGGCGTCGGGGCGCACCTTCGCTAACGCCGACTGACTCGCGGGGTAATCGGTCACAAACACAGGCTCATCAACTAAGGCAGGCTCAACAAAGTGAGACATGATCAGGCTGAGCCAACCGTCACGATCATCATCGTCCATCGCAACGTCCAAGCGCTCAAGTACGTACGCTTTGAGCTTAGTCGTCTCATCTTTAATCGGGTCAAGGCCGGTCTTTTCCTGCATCAAGGTTTGATAGCGCACGCGACGGATAGGGCCAATGGGTAAGACTTTGCGCACCAAGGCCTCCACATCGTCCATCAGGGTCTGATCATCAAACCCTAAGCGATACCACTCCAGCATGGTGAATTCGGGGTTATGAATTCGCCCGCTCTCCCCGTTGCGAAACACTTTTCCCATTTGATAAATGTCACCGCTGCCAGCGGCCAATAAACGTTTCATCGCATACTCTGGCGAGGTTTGCAGGTATAAGCGCTGCTCTTCACCGCCTGCAAAGGGCTGATACACCGTCTCAATCGAATCGATAAAAGGGTCACTCACCGCGCAGTGCGACATCACCGCAGCATCCACTTCAAATACGGCTTGATCGGCAAAATGCTGACGAATAGTGGCTAAAATTTGCGCACGGGCCTTTAGGTTCTTGATCGGCGCTTGGGTTTGCCATGGGCTCATAATGGGTCTCACAACGAAAAACGGCAGCTTGCGCTGCCGTTTGGGAAGTTCGAAATCGAATTAAGCGCGGCTAACGTATTCGCCAGTACGCGTGTCGATTTTCAGTGTTTCGCCTTGTTCGATGAACAAAGGTACACGTACAACCGCACCGGTGCTCATGATGGCTGGTTTAGAACCACCTTGTGCAGTATCGCCTTTAAGGCCTGGGTCCGTCTCAACCACTTCCAGTTCAACAAAGTTAGGCGGCGTTACCGAGATTGGGTTGTCGTTCCACAGGGTGATCAGGCAGCTGTCGTTTTCTTTCAGCCACTTAGCCGAATCACCGATAGCACGGTCGTCTACAGCGTACTGTTCGAATGTGGTTGGCACCATGAAGTGGTACATTTCACCGTCGAAGTACAGGTAATCCATGTCGCGATCCATAACGTCTGCGCCTTCAACCGATTCGTTCGATTTGAAAGTACGCTCCCAGACACGACCGGTCAGCAAGTTACGCAGTTTACAACGGGTAAAAGCCTGACCTTTACCTGGCTTTACGAAGTCCAGATCCAGAATGGCGCAAGGGTCGCCATCAATCATTACTTTTAAGCCATTCTTGAGCTGGTTGGATGAATATGTAGCCATGTTTATCTCGTTTTTGTTCTGCAAACGTATTTGCATTGATCGGTTTATTCGAAATTGACTCGTATTCTACTTAAAAGGAGAATGCGAGCAAAATTCTTTCACTCATTTTTGGCAGCTTCATGGCAGTGACCCCTATGCGCATTTTAGATGCAGCGCCCGCCTCCCCCGTTACAAAAGAGCCTTGGTTAACCGAGCTTAAAGACTGCTCGCTCTCCTTAGAAGCCCTTTTGCGCTCGCTGGACTTAACCGCCGAGTCGGTCAATGTCAGCGAGGCGGCGGCAAAAGCCTTTGCGATTAAGGTGCCGGGGGCTTATTTAAAGCGGATACGCAAAGGGGACGCTCGCGACCCTTTACTGCTTCAGGTATTGCCTGACCCTCGTGAAATGGAGCTTCACCCAGGTTACACCACCGACCCCTTAGAGGAGATGGATGCCAACCCGATTCCGGGGCTGATCCATAAATACCATGGCCGTGTGCTGCTGGTGCTCTCGGGGGCGTGTGCCATTCATTGCCGCTACTGCTTTAGAAGGCACTTTCCTTATTCGGATCAGCAATCGAGCGGTGATCATTGGCAAGCGATACGGGAGTACTTGCGTAACGATGACTCCATTACCGAGGTGATCTTTTCAGGGGGGGATCCGCTCGTTGCTACCGATAAGCGTCTATTTTCGATGTTGGATGACCTAGAAGCGATCCCACACTTAAAACGGGTGCGCATCCATTCACGCTTACCGGTGGTATTACCGAACCGCATCACAGAATCACTAACAGCACGGTTTAAAAAGTGTCGTTTGAACGTGGTGTGTGTGGTGCACGTGAATCACGCCAACGAGTTGGATACCGAGGTGGATGCCGCTATTGCGCGGTTAAAAGCCGCGAATGTGACCGTGCTAAACCAAGCGGTGTTACTCAAAGGGATTAACGACAATGCCGATGCGCTGTGCGCGTTAAGTGAACGTTTATTTGAAGCAGGTATCTTACCCTACTATCTGTTCGTTCTGGATGCGGTTCAAGGTGCAGCACACTTTGACATCTCAGATCAGAATGCCGCAGAATTGGTTCGGCAGATTCAGGCACGGTTACCGGGCTATTTGGTCCCCAAACTGGCGCGCGAAATTCCGGGTAAGCCATCAAAAACTTGGCTCACAGTGTGATTTATTCAACCACAATTGTTTAAAAAATCATCAAAAACACCTAATATCTGCCGTCTATCACTGTATCGATTACTAACACACCGACAGGTTAAGCGCTTTATGTACACTGGATTAAATAGGATGGTTAAATGGACAGGGCTAGTCGCAGTGCTTGCTTTGCTCTCTGCCTGCTCTCAAAAAGAAGTTGTTGTCGCACCACCGGAGCCAGAAGTTCCACCACCGATTGTGATCACCCCGCTGATCACACTGGAAAATGCATTGCCCATTGCCAAATCAAAACGTGGCCCTGTCGGCGCTAACATTGATTTTTTAAACACCTCGCCTGGCACGTACCAGTACATTTTGTTCCGCACCACCGCGTATGATGCGGCGGGCAAAGTGATCAAAGCGCGCAAGAGCCTGGATGAGAGCGCCTACCTTCGTGTCGCAGGGCCTATCGGACCTGGCGAGCGCAGCATGGGTAACAGCTGGAACAACACCTGGGCCAGCTCCGGTGTGTCTTGCCTAGACATCGATTCGGTTGAGATCGTCTTCTCCGATGGCAGTGTTGAAGTGGCCAAAGGCGAAACACTGGCTAAAACCAATACCTGCATCGCACAATAATCGCGCGTTCAGGCACAAAAAAACCGGGCTTACGTCCCGGTTTTTTTATGGCTTTCGCTGTTAGTTTTTACTCGGTGGCGGCATCACCGGAAACTGAGTGACGTTGCCTTTGGCATCTGTAATTTTGGACACGCCCTCTTTTTTGACCTCATCGATGCGGATGATCGCCTGCATAGGAATATAGCTGCGGTTAACCTCAGCAAACTGCTGTTTGAGCTTCTCCTCGCTGGGGTCCACCAGCAAGTCCGAGCGATTACCAAAGACAAAATCTTCGATCTGAATAAAGCCCCACATATCGCTTTGATAGACGTTTTTCACAAAGACTTCGTAGACTTTATCTTGATTTACAAACACAACACGATACAGATGATCCTGTTTCGACGTTGCCATACCGCACCTCACCCACTTTTTTGATTGTCATTGGCTCGTTTATGGAGTCGAAAAAGTCTGTTTTCAACCCTAGATTATGCTACTCGAAGGAGCCGCATTCGCGTATAATATCTGGTCTTTTTTTAACCAACCTAGTTCGACCCGCGCCGTTGACCGCCCAAAAAGGGCCCTTACCTCTGGCCGCGGAGTCCAGCGATCTAAAAACGTTTAGGTGTGTAATGGCTAAAAAGCTGTTTATTAAAACTCATGGCTGCCAAATGAACGAATACGATTCGTCTCGTATGGCGGATCTTCTTGGCGAAAGCCATGCATTGGAGTTAACCGACAACCCGGATGATGCCGATGTCCTTTTGCTCAACACATGCTCCATCCGTGAAAAAGCACAGGAAAAAGTTTTTCACCAGCTTGGCCGTTGGCGCAAATTGAAAGCTCAGCGTCCTGATTTGGTGATCGGCGTTGGTGGTTGTGTTGCCAGCCAAGAAGGCGACAACATCCTAAAACGTGCACCGTACGTGGATATGATCTTTGGCCCGCAAACCCTGCACCGCCTGCCAGAGATGATCGACTTAACCCACCAAGGCTCTAAAGGCGTGGTGGACGTAAGCTTCCCAGAAATCGAGAAATTCGATGCTCTGCCCGCGCCCAAAGTGGAAGGCGCAGAAGCGTTTGTTTCCGTTATGGAAGGCTGCAGCAAATACTGTACGTTCTGTGTCGTGCCTTACACGCGTGGCGAAGAAGTCAGCCGCCCGATGCGTGATGTATTGGCTGAGTGCGTTGAGTTAGCCGAACAAGGCGTGCGTGAAGTAAACCTCTTGGGCCAAAACGTAAACGCCTACCAAGGCGCGACGGACGATGGTGATTTTGCCGATTTAGCTGAGCTCATCCGCAACGTTGCCGCAATCGATGGCATTGACCGCATTCGCTTTACCACCTCGCACCCAGTTGAGTTTTCAGAAAGCTTGATCGAGGCATACGCCGATGTACCCGAGCTGGTAAGCCACCTTCATTTGCCAGTGCAATCCGGTTCGGATCGCATCTTGATGGCGATGAAACGCGGCCACACCGCCCTTGAATACAAGTCCAAAATTCGCAAGCTGTTGAAGATCCGCCCAGAGCTCAGCATGTCGTCCGACTTTATCATCGGCTTCCCTGGCGAGACCGACGCGGACTTTGAAGCAACGATGAATCTGATCCAAGAGATCGGCTTTGATAACTCGTTCAGCTTCATCTACAGCCGTCGCCCAGGTACACCGGCTTCTGATTTGCCAGATACCGTTACCGAAGAGACGAAAAAGCAACGTCTGGACATCTTGCAAAAGCGTATCATCCAGCAAGCGATGCAGATCAGCCGTCGCATGGTCGACAGCACTCAGCGCATTTTGGTCAACGGTTACTCCAAGAAAGACCCAGGCATGATGTCGGGCCGTACCGAGAACAACCGAGTGGTTAACTTCCGTTGCAGCAACCCAGACCTGATCGGCCACTTTGCGGATGTGAAAATTTTAGAAGCTTACGCCAACTCGCTTCTGGGCGAGCTGATTGGCTCTGAGCTTGACACCCTTCAATAACGGAGCGTCACCGCTTTATATGACAACCCCATCCCCATCAGCGGTCAGCTTTACGCTGACCCCGTATGATGCCAATGCGCTGGCCAGCTTATGCGGCCAGCTCAACCAACATCTAAAACTGATCGAAACCCGCTTAGGCGTCGAGATCAACAACCGCAGCAACGCGTTTCAAGTCAGCGGCGACGAAGCCCTACTGACACCCATCAGCGAACTGCTGCAGCAACTGTATTCCGAAGCCCTAGAAGGCTACGAGATCACCCCTGAATCCATCCATTTGCACTTACAACAATCGGGCGTAGAACACCGTAAAGAGCAAGCGGCGGCCGATAAAAACGGCACCAAAGATGAGTTCAGTGGCGAGGTGGCGATTCGCACGCGCAAAGCGCTGATCCGCCCCCGTGGGCCTAACCAGCAAAAATACGTGCGCTCAGTTTGGGCTCACGACATTAACTTTGGCATCGGCCCTGCCGGTACCGGTAAAACCTACTTGGCCGTTGCGTGTGCTGTTGAAGCGCTGGAGCAAGAGCAGATCGAACGTATCCTGTTAGTACGTCCTGCCGTTGAAGCCGGCGAGAAACTGGGCTTTTTGCCGGGTGACCTGTCACAGAAAGTCGACCCTTATCTGCGCCCTCTTTATGATGCGCTGTACGAGATGATCGGCTTTGAGAAAGTGACCAAACTGATCGAGAAAAACGTCATCGAGATCGCGCCATTGGCCTACATGCGTGGTCGTACGCTGAACAACGCCTTTGTCATTTTGGATGAAAGCCAAAACACCACACGCGAACAGATGAAGATGTTCCTGACCCGTATCGGTTTTGGCTCCACCGCGGTCATCACTGGTGACGTGACGCAGGTCGACCTGCCTAAAGGCTCATCCTCGGGTTTGAAGCACGCGATGGAAGTCCTCGGCGGCGTCAAAGGCATTGGCTTTACCCACTTTACCTCCAAAGATGTGGTGCGCCACCCGCTGGTTCAGCACATTGTGGAAGCGTACGACCGTTTTGAAAAACGCGCCGAAAAACGCGCTCAGGATGAGAAAAAAGAATCATGAGCGAGCTCTACATAGAGATCCAACGCGAAGTCGATGGCCCAGAGCTGCCAAGCGATGCCGACTTTGAACGTTGGGTCGCTTTGGCGCTGGAAGGCCAGCGAGATGAGGCCGAAGTCTGCATCTGCCTAGTGGACCCCGAAGAGAGCCAGATGCTCAATTCGACCTATCGTGGAAAAGATAAACCGACCAATGTACTGTCGTTTCCTTTTGAGGCACCGCCTGGCGTCCCGACCGAAATTTTGGGGGATTTAGCCATCTGTGCCGAGGTAGTAGCCACGGAAGCTACCGAACAAAAGAAGCCTTTACACAACCATTGGGCGCACATGGTCATCCATGGCATCTTGCATCTGATCGGATTCGATCATATAAATGAGGCTGACGCTGAGCAGATGGAATCACTGGAGATCCAATTGCTCGAAAAACTGAACATTCCAGACCCCTATTTTGAAGGAGAATGAGGCTCTTTTATGAGTGAAGATCGAACGGGACAACCCCGAAGTTGGTTCGGGCGCCTTGCCCAGGCGTTTTCTGATGAACCAAAAAGTCGCACGGACGTTTTAGACTTTTTAAGGGAGGCCGCCGAGGAAAACATCCTCGATTACGATGCCCTTAATATCATCGAAGGCGCAATGCAGGTGTCCGAAATGCAAGTTCGCGACATCATGATTCCACGCTCACAAATGGCCGTGGTTCAAGCCGATCAAACTCCAAAAGAGTTTCTCCCCCTGATCATTTCAAGCGCACACTCGCGTTTCCCGGTGATTGGTGAATCACCCGACGAAGTGATCGGTGTCTTGCTGGCAAAAGACCTACTTCCTTTAATCCTTGAAGATAATCAGGAAGAGTTCGACATCTACAGCAAACTTCGCAAAGCGACGTTCATCCCTGAAAGTAAGCGCCTAAACACCCTGCTCAAAGAGTTTCGTGCCACCCGCAATCACATGGCCGTTGTCATTGATGAGTACGGCGGCATTGCAGGCCTTGTGACCATCGAAGATGTGCTTGAGCAGATCGTAGGTGAGATCGAAGATGAGCACGATGTAGACGATAACGATGGCAACATCCGTCCGTTTGATGAAAACGCCTACATTGTAAAAGCGCTGACCGAAATCGATGATTTCAACGAGTACTTCAATTGCAGCCTACCATCGGACGAGTTCGATACCATAGGTGGCATCGTGACCCGCCGTTTTGGTCACTTACCGCGCAAAGATGAAGAGGTCATCATTGATGGTTTCACCTTTAAGGTGCTCTCATCGGACAACCGTCGAATTCGACTTTTACAAGTCGCACGAAACTGATGACGGTTTCTGGGTACTAAGGGCGAGTTAATCGCCCTTTTTTGTGTCTTGAGTCTGAAAGGATTTCATCTTTAGATTCATACAGTAAGATAGCGGTATCTCTTGAATCAACCCCAAGGAAGCATTCATGGCGGGTATCCCCCCTCGTTTTCGAGCTCTTTCAGCACTGACCGCTGGCGCGCTCACCCCTCTCGCTTTTGCGCCATTTGAACTTTGGCCTTTAATCTTTATCACGCCGGCCATCCTTTACAGTTTGATTCGCCATACCAGCGTCAAACAAAGCCTGTGGTATGGCTGGGTCTTTGGTGTTGGCTTTTATGGTGTCGGGGTTTCTTGGGTGTTTCGCAGCATCCATGATTTTGGGGGCACGCCACTGCCACTGGCGGTGTTAATGACCGCGCTGTTTGCGCTTGGGCTTGCACTCTTTTTCATGCTGCAAACGTATCTGTATGCCAGATGGTTTTCGCGCAAAGGCTTCAGTGTCGCCGGTTTTGTCGGCACTTGGATGTTTGCCGAGTGGCTGCGCAGTTGGTTTTTAACAGGCTTTCCTTGGCTCTACAGCGGCTATGCGTTAATCGACACCCCCTTTAGCGCACTGGCGCCGATGGGCGGCGTATGGTTGGTCAGCTTTGTGTGTGTCACCATCAGTGCCTGCCTTGTCAATCTCTTTACCGCAAAAACACTCCCACAACGGGCACTGTGTGCCGCAACCATCACTGTACTGTGCGCCTTGCCTTTGCTGGACCATGAGTGGACGCAACCCAAAGGCGAGCCGTTTGATGTGGACATCGTTCAAGCGAATATTCCGCAGGATTTGAAATGGAACCCAAACTACCTGCCCGATTTTTTGATGCGCTACGTCAACATCACCCAAGAAAAAACCCGCGCCCCGGTGGTTGTTTGGCCAGAGACGGCCGTATCCGCGATCTACAGCGAAGCCAGCCCGTATTTGTTCCCGCTGTTGCAGCAGTTTGATCAAGACCAGCGCATTCTGATCAGCGGTATTCCGTCACTTGAATTTAACCCCCAAGCCCCCGATGGCTATGATGTGTTTAACAGCTTGGCGGTATTAACCGGCGATGGTGATGTCTATCATAAGCAGCGCCTTGTCCCCTTTGGCGAGTACGTTCCTTTCCAAGCCTTGCTTCGCAAACTCGGTGGTTTTTTTGACCTCCCGATGTCGAGCTTCAGCTTACCCGCCCCAGGCCAAGGCCCTTTAGAGGCCGGCCACATGAAGGTATCGGCAGCCATCTGTTACGAGATCGCCTACCCAGAGCTGGTGCGTGAAACAGCCCAAGACAGCGACTGGCTGATCACCGTTTCGAACGATACGTGGTTTAGCCACACCATCGCGCCCGATCAGCACTTACAGATTGCCCGTATGCGTGCACTTGAGAACGGACGCTGGTTGGTCCGAAGCACCAACAACGGCCTAACCGCGCTAATCGCCCCCGACGGGAAGATCAGTATGAGCATTCCTGCGTATAAAGAGGGCGTTTTGCACGGCACAATTCAGAGTCGAAATGGCCACACCCCTTATCAACGTTGGGGGTTATGGCCGGTTGCGGTTATGGCGTTGGCGTTATTGTTGCTGGCGTTTCAGGCCAGAACCCGACGCGAATAATCGTTTTAGGAAACGTGCATGTTAGAACGCGACCACTAAATGCTTTAAAATACACGGCTCATCCTGTGTAAGCGCTACTGCCTTTGTTATTTAGCTAATTGGAAACCGCCATGTCAGATGTGAAGACCGATCTCCTCAACGAACTTAAAGCCCTTGTTGGCGCTTCTTACCTGATCAGTGACAGCGACAAAATGCTGCCATACACCAAAGGGTTTCGTTTTGGCTCGGGCGAGGCGATGGCGGTGGTGCGCCCAGCCACCTTGTTAGAGATCTGGAAGGTTCTAAAGGCGTGTAACAAAGCCGACGTTGCGGTCATAATGCAAGCGGCAAACACTGGCCTGACCGGCGGTTCCACGCCAGATGGCAAAGAATATGATCGCCCTTTGGTGATCATCAGCACCATGCGCATCGATGAGATTCAATTAATCGACAATGCGAAACAGATCGTCGGTCTTGCAGGCAGTACGTTATTTGGACTTGAAGAGGTCCTGGCCCCTTACGGTCGCGAACCGCATTCGGTGATTGGTTCCTCTTGCATTGGCGCATCCATTGTTGGCGGTATCTGTAATAACTCTGGCGGGGCTTTGGTTCAACGAGGCCCTGCGTACACTGAGTTGTCGCTGTTTGCCCAAGTAGATACCAATGGCGAGCTGTCTTTGGTGAACAACTTAGGGATCGACCTTGGCTCAACACCGGAGGAGATCCTCACCAACCTACAAGAGAAAAACTACACGGATGCGAACGTGCAGCACCCAGACACCGCACGCGCCTCGGATAACGAATATCACGAGCGAGTTCGTGACGTCGATGCCGACACCCCATCACGGTTTAATAACGATGGCCGCCGCCTGTACGAAGCCTCTGGCTGCGCAGGCAAACTTGCGGTGTTTGCGGTCCGTTTGGATACGTTTCCTATCCCTGAAAAGCATCAAGTCTTCTATGTAGGCACTGATGACCCAGCCGTACTGGCTAAGATTCGTCGTGATGTGCTCTCGACGTTTGAAAACCTGCCAGTATCGGGCGAATACCTGCACCGCGACTGCTACGATGCCTCCAAAAAATACGGCAAAGATACCTTTATTGTGATCGACAAGCTGGGCTCGAAGTACATCCCAAAAATGTTCGATCTCAAACGCAAAGTCGATCGCATTGCGGGTAAGTTCTCCTTCTTGCCGCCCAAGATGTCGGACCGCATCATGCAGTACATGAGCTACCTGTGGCCCAACCATCTGCCAAAACGCATGGACGAGTACCGCGACCGTTTTGAGCACCACTGGATTCTGGAGATGAGCAACGACGGCGTCGACGAATTACGCGCCTACCTGACAGAGTTTTTCAAAACGAACTCTGGCGATTATTTTGAGTGCACCAAAGAGGAAGGCGACAAAGCCATCCTTCACCGCTTTGCGGCCGGTGGTGCAATTGGCCGCTACCTTGCGATGAACAGCAAAGACCTTGGCGCCATGATGACCGTTGACGTGGCCCTCCCACGTAATGAACAAGATTGGTTTGAAACCCTACCGCCAGAAATCGATAACCAGATTGCGGCTAAATTCTACTACGGCCACCTGTTCTGCCACGTTATGCACCAGGTCTACATTGTGAAAAAAGACGCGGATGCCAAAGCCTTGAAAGCGAAAATCTTAGAAACCTTTGATGCCCGTGGGGCAGAATACCCAGCCGAGCACAACGTAGGCCACGAGTACTTTGCCAAACCTACGCTGAAAAACTTTTATAAGTCGCTGGACCCAACCAACAGCTTTAACCCAGGCATTGGTAAAACCACCAAATTGAAAAACTGGGCCGAAGCAGGCGCAACCGAAGGCGATAAGCCCTCGTGCTGCAATCATTAAGATTTAACGCGTACTTTTTTGACCCACGGGGCGGGGAAAAACCGCCCCCACACCTTTTTGTAGATCAAAGCTGGGATGACTAAACCCGCGTGCACCAGCACCGAAAGTATGGCGTACAGCGCAAACGGGATCATCTTTAAAGCGATCATACCGTCACTGCAGCGGCAATTTACAAACTCCGCTTTGGCCTGATCCAACCGTGATAGCTCACCAGACTCAATGCGTCTTCGCACTTTGGGGCAATACAGGTTTCGGCTTTTACAGCCAAGTAGGTAAGCCTTGAACACCCGCTTTGGGCTGATCGCCAACGCCGTCGAGATCGCAATTAGATTCATAAACATCAAAACAGGGTGGATCAAACTGCCTGTTCCAAGCTCCCAAGCGCTGACCTCCCCCTCGCCAATTTGGCTCGCATCGTATCCTGTAATTACATGATGAAGGTCGTGGTATTTCAGGTATTTACGGCGGGTATCAATGTTGGGCAGTGGTACCAACAAGCAACCAATAAACACATCCACAAATAAAGGGCGTTTGCCGGTTTCGACCTCGAAACCACTTTTCGCGTAAAAATCCGCCAGAGCTTGGTCTAGTGTTGGGGTATCTGGTGCTTGATTCATGCTGATCATCCTTGATAGCTGGGGGCTTTACCTTATCTGAGGAGGTCTTGCTAATCAATGAGCCGGTCCGCATTTACAACCGACTGCTCAATAATCAGCTGCGCATTTAACCGATCATTATTGACCATTCGGTATTCGGCTTCTTCTTGTGTACGCCCCACTTGTAGGTGACGCTTGATCACACGCGCGCAGGACTCTTCAAGGCTGGTGTTTAAAAACCAGCTTTCATCGAACACTTGACGCTTTAACTCGCACCAAGGCGCATCGCTTAACAGTACAAAACTGCCCTCCACCAGCACGATGCGATGTTGATCGGTAAGCTGAATGGCTTGTTCAATGGGGTCACCACCACCGTGATCAAAACTTGGAAATACGCCAGTACCCGTGACTTTCGCTTGAATTAAGTCGTTTACAAAACGCTCAGCATCAAAGGTAAAGGGCGAACCTCGTCTTGCATGAGCCATGGCGGGGTCTGGCATCGCATCCAGTTGATGGCGGTAGTAGTGATAGCCATCTTGCGGGATAACCAGCAAGGTATCACCAAACTGCGTCTGTAACTTGGCCGCAAGCGTACTTTTACCGCTGCCGGGGGCGCCTGCAAGGCCGATCCAAAGCGTGTTTTGGGAATCAGAAGCCAAGTACGTTTTTAGGTGTTGAATAAGATCCTGCATAAAACTCGCTCCCATAAAAAAGCCACCTGATCGTTAGGTGGCTTTTTGGCAATGATAAGACCGCGATTACTCAATAAAAATAAAGTTACGGATCAGCTCTTTACCGCCCTCGGTCGCGAAGGATTCGGGGTGGAATTGAATGCCATAGATCGGGTATTCGCGGTGCTGAATCCCCATGATTTCAAACTCACCGCCTTGGCGAACGCGCTCTAGCTGCTCGAACTGATCTTGGCTTAGATCCCCCACCACCGCGGTAATCTTCAAGGCATCCGGGAAGCTTTCGGCTTCCGCAATCAGAGAGTGATAACGCATCACTTCGAGCTGATCGGGGATGGAGCGGAACATACCGGAACTGTCGTGGCGAATCGGGCTGACCTTACCGTGCATCGGTAATGGTGCTTTAACCACCTTGCCACCAAACACGTGCGTGATCCCCTGCATACCAAGGCACACACCTAACAGCGGTGTGGTTTTACCCAGCTCTCGAATCACATCGGCACACACACCAAAGTAGGCTTCATCGTCCGGTGAGCCTGGCCCTGGTGAGATGATGATGCGATCCGGATTTAAGGTTTTGATCTCTTCAAGGGTGATTTCATCATTGCGCTTAACCGTGATGGTGAAATCGTCAATTTGGCCTTTGATCTTCTCTGTGGTGAGGATCTCGCCGATGAATTGATACAGGTTGTAAGTGAAAGAGTCGTAGTTATCCACAATCAATACGTTCATGATTACGCCTCCGCCTTGATGAATTGATCTAGCACTTTTTTAGTCCCGGCAAATTTACGGCGAATCTCTTCGTATTCATCCTCTGGATTGGAGTCGTAGACGTTGCCCCCGCAGGTTTGAACGTAGGCTTCCTCGCCATTGGCAAACACGGTACGAATCGGGATCGCAAAGGTGCAATCGCCGTTAAAGGAGAAGTGACCTACCGCACCACCGTATGGGCCGCGGCCATCGGCTTCTAGATCGTCAATGATTTTCATCGCCTCGATTTTCGGTGCACCGGTTAACGTGCCCGCTGGGAAGTTGCTGGCCAGCGCCGAGAACATATCTTGCTCTTGGGAGATAATCCCCACAATTTCGCTGGAGATATGCTGTACGTGGCTAAAGCGTTTGATGTCCATCAGGCTTCGTACTTTCACGGTACCAAACTGAGCAACACGGCCAATGTCGTTGCGGTGCAAGTCCACAATCATGTTGTGCTCGGCAATCTCTTTAGGGTCGTTCAAGAGTTTGCGCGCCAAAGTGCGGTCTTCCTCTTCGGTTTTGCCACGGGTGGTGGTACCGGCCAGAGGGAAGGTTTCCATCTCGCCTTGGCGAAGTCGGAACAACAGCTCTGGGCTTGCGCCAATCAGTTTTTGCTCGCCAAACTTGACGTAATACATCTGCGGCGACGGGTTCACCTCACGCAGTTGCTCGTAAATGTTGATGGTGTCGCCTTTCAAGCGGAAGCGTTTTTTAAAGCCCACTTCGGTTTGGAAAATCTTACCGTCGATGATGTCTTGTTTGACCTTCATCACCGCTTTGGCATGATCTTCTTGGCTCATGGTGTCGCCTAAGTTTTCGATCTCAAGCTCGCCATTGCCCTCGTATGGGGTGTTCAGTAGCTCTTCGATCAAACCGATGCGATTATCGCTGTAGTAGAAGTAGAACACTTCGCCGGTCATCTTATCGAGGATCAAACCATCCTTATAAAGACCAAAGCGGAAGGCATCGAACATCTCGCTGCTTTGCAGGCTCAGGCTTGGCTCAAAGTAGTTCATGCTGTCGTAGCCAAGGTAGCCCGTTAAGCCACCGGCGTACTTACGCGAGATCACATCCTGCGGGACAATCTCGCGCAGTAGGTAATACGGGTTGTCGCTCTCATAGCGCTCCACATTACCTTCACGGTCTTCGATGCACAGCTCGTTACCGTTGGCGTACAGTGTTTTTTCCGGGTCAAAACCGATGATCGAGTAGCGAGAGATAAAGCTCTCTTCGCCCAAGGACTCCAGCATAAAGCAGGTATCAAAGCGTTTATCGATCTGTTTAAAGAGGCCAAAGAAATCGCAATCCGCGGTTAAGGTGACATAGTGCGGTTTGCGAGGCAGTTCGATGCGTTCTGGGTGTCGTTTCATAATCGTCTCAAATCGTATAAAGGATGGATGGCGGTCGAATTAAAGCGATGTTCGCCATCGAAACTGACCTAAGTACTGACCAATCTTGCAACTCATCACGACTCCCCTTCCCCGTCTTGGCGGGCACTCAGTATCTTCGAGCCTCGCGTTACGGTCGCGATGCCCACACCCAGCGTTTCAGCGATTTGTCGCTGCGGCACACCGGCTTCGAGCATGCGAATGATCTGCAGCCGCTTGGTCACTTCTGTGAACTCCGCAGGCGTCAGCAGCTCGCGCAGGCTGTTTTCCAGTGCACTAGGGCTTGATAGGGAGAGTAGGTGATCGATCAGATCCGCTACGTATTCGTTTTCTTTATCCATAGCTGGAGTGTAACGTATCACCATACTAGTACGCTAGTACATTTTTAAATCACATAACGCCCCCTCTCAAAGGGTCTGGTCGATGCGCAGGATTCTGTTAAAATTTGAGCATTCTTCTCTTTTGAACAGGACTTTTTCCGATGAGCCTTGCCGACACTGTTTTGGCCGTGAATAACGATCTCCCGATCCGCACTGATAAACCAATCCATTCCGGTAAAGTGCGCTCAGTCTATTGGCTGACCGAGGCCGACAGCCGTCGCTTGATTCAGGAGAAAGGCTACGATGTGGCCGACGATGCACCGCTTGCGATCATGGTGATCAGCGACCGTATCTCGGCGTTTGATTGCATTTGGCAGGGTGAAAACGGCCTTAATGGCGTACCGGGTAAAGGCGCGGCGCTGAACGCTATCTCGAATCATTGGTTTGGTCTGTTCAAAGAAAACGGGTTAGCCGACAGCCATATTTTGGATATCCCGCACCCGTTTGTGTGGATTGTGCAAAAAGCCAAACCTGTCATGGTTGAAGCGATCTGCCGTCAATACATCACAGGTTCCATGTGGCGTGCTTACAGCAAGGGCGAGCGCGAGTTCTGCGGCATCACCTTGCCAGAAGGCCTTCAAAAAGATCAAAAACTGCCCGAGATTTTAATCACACCATCCACCAAAGGTATCTTGCGCGGTATTCCAGGCGTTCCCGAAGCGGACGATGTGAACATCACTCGTGCTGATCTGGAAAACCATTTTGCGGCGTTCAATTTAAGCTCCAAAGCTGACATCGATCAGTACGAAAAACTGTTGAAAGAAGGCTTTGGCGTGATCAGCGATGCGCTGGCTGAGATTGATCAGATCTTTGTGGATACCAAATTTGAGTTTGGTTATGTGACCGATGCCAAAGGCCAAGAAAAACTGATCTACATGGATGAGGTGGGCACACCGGATTCATCCCGTATTTGGGATGGCGCCGCTTACCAAGAGGGTAAGATCATCGAAAACTCCAAAGAGGGTTTCCGTCAGTGGCTGCTGAACCACTTCCCCGACCCTGACATCCTCTTAAACAAAGAGCGCATGGATGAGCGTGAAGCACTGGCCCGCGACAACGCCCTGCCTGAAGAGGTGATGCTGGATATTTCTCGCACCTATGTGGGCATTGCCGAGAAAATCATTGGTCAAACGATCCATCTCTCGGACAACCCAAAAGCAGAAATCATTGCTATTCTTAAAGAGGAGTACGGCCTAATCGACTAGGCCGCTTTAAAGTCACTCAGGATGTAGAGTCGAACAATGAAGTCTCGTTACGCACTCGCTTTAGCATTGTGTGTGGTCGGTTGGACACCGGCCACCTTTGCAGAAATCTACAAATGGACCGATGAACATGGCAAGGTACACTACTCCAGTGTGCCGCCAGCGTTACCGGGCAAAAACTCCAACGTCGAGCAGGCCGATATCAAAGTCCCGCCTGCGGACCGTTCCAACGCTTACCGCATCCAAGCATCGCAGCAACGTAGGCTAAACTCCTTTGAACAGGCCGACCGTAAAAAAGAGCGCGAAATGGAAACGGCCGACTATAAGCGCAAGCAAGAAGCGAGACAGCGAGAATATCGCGAAGAGCAGTGCGAGAAATACAAACAGCAGTACGCCGACATCCGAAGTCAAGATACCTTTACGGCTAAGCACCCGTTCACCGGTAATGAGATGAACTTTACCGGTACGGATGCCGAAGACATTAAAGATGAGATCAAAGCCCGTAGGGATGAGTATTGCCATCCGTAGAGGCGCAATCAACTCAAGAAGGCTTAAAAGATACGCGGGCTGATCAACCAGTAGATTAATGTGATCGCCATCAAGCTGACATATAGATACGCCACGGTCGGTCGCAGGCTGTTTTTAAGATACTCGCTCACCAAAGAACGCCCTTCCCGGCTTCGCTCAAATTGCAATTGGTAGTAGAAGGCCTGTGCGGTTTGTTCTTGCTCAAGCGCTTGCTCAAGCTGAAGTAATCGTTGATCAATTCGGGCTTGGTAGGTTTTCCACACCCCTTCGGTCAGCCACAAAAGCCCCACTACCAACACAATCAGAACCGCCCAACTGAACATGAGCAATGGCTGACTGATCAGCAGCAAAGCACAGATCGCCACCGTAAAAAGCTTAATCCCTAGGGCACACTTTTCATAGCGATCCGTCTCTGCTTGCTGCAAAAGCCATTCTTTTTTTAAGTCATCCAGCCCAGATGACTTAGGTGTGTTTTTTTCATCCATGAACATCGTCCTGTTGTTACGTTAACGAGTTTGCGCCGACCCGTTAGCCTTCACTTTTAGAGAGGCCACGTGCCCAAACTGCGCTTGAAGTAGATGGACTCGCACGCATGGCACGGCGCTAACACGGCAGCACCTTTTAACACTTGCGCTTTGCCACACTCCAAACACTCGAAGGTGCCACCTGCGGTAATTTCACCGGCCATGTAACGATCCCCATCATGATCGAGCTGCTCCCGCAGTCGCTCTTGCTCAAGCTGGGTTTTGTCCGCTAGGGATTTTAAACGCTCTACAAAGGTGGCTTCCAGATAATTAAGATCAAAATTTAACCAAGCAGCGATCCCCTCGCCGGTTTCGTGAGCAAAATGACCCAGTTGACCTAAATCGCGCATCACGTAGGCTTTTAACAGATCGACCTCATCCCGCGTCATTTCTTCGGCGGTTTGCTCTACTTCAACGGCCTCTTCAACTTTTTCTTTTAGGTAATCCCAACTGCGAAGCTCCGCACGCTCGATGGTGCGATCTAACCGATCCAACACCTGATTAAACGCCTGAACGGATGCGTCCTCTTTATTTGAGTGGTTGTGTTTATCTGACATATCAGTAACTCCGCCCTTATTCCAGAAAATGATCATTCCATTACTCACGTCTTGGCCTTGACCAAATGACGCTCAATTCGCTGTAGTCCGCACCACGAATACTGTATTCTATGCAGCATACTCTTTATTTATCAGTTGACCATTAATCGGCATCAAGGTTGCCGTCTTTTTGGCTTACATATCAACGATTAGGCTATGAACGAACAATACCAACCAGAAGCGATTGAAACCCAGGCGCAAAAACACTGGGAAGAGAACAACAGTTTCCAATGCACTGAAGACACCAGCAAAGAGAAATACTACTGCCTGTCCATGTTCCCATACCCAAGTGGTCGACTGCACATGGGACATGTTCGTAACTACACGATTGGTGATGTGATCTCCCGCTACCAGCGCGCTCAGGGTAAAAACGTCCTGCAGCCTATGGGTTGGGATGCGTTTGGTCTTCCGGCTGAAAATGCGGCGATGAAAAACAACGTACCGCCGGCTAAATGGACGTACGAAAACATCGATTACATGCGCGATCAGCTTAAGCAGATGGGCTTTGGTTACGATTGGAATCGTGAGCTGGCGACCTGCCACCCAGAATACTACCGCTGGGAGCAATGGTTCTTCACGCGTTTGATGAAAAAGGGCTTAGTTTACAAGAAAGAAGCCGAAGTCAACTGGGACCCTGTTGACCAAACGGTTCTGGCGAACGAGCAAGTGATCGACGGCCGTGGCTGGCGCTCGGGTGCATTGGTAGAGCGTAAGAAGATTCCTCAGTGGTTCTTGAAAATCACGGATTACGCCGACCAACTGTTGGATGATCTGGACAAACTCGATAAGTGGCCAGACCAAGTACGCACCCAACAACGCAACTGGATTGGTCGCTCACAAGGTGTTGAGCTGTCATTCGATGTCGCGGACGGCAGCAAGCTGGAAGTGTTCACAACACGCCCCGATACACTGATGGGTGTTACTTATGTTGCCGTAGCAGCACAACACCCACTGGCCTTAAAAGCCGCCGAAACCAACCCGGAGCTTGCGACCTTCATTGACGAGTGCAAAAACGTCAAAGTTGCTGAAGCCGATATGGCGACGATGGAAAAACGCGGTATGCCGCTTGGCATCACCGTTAAACACCCACTGACCGGTGATGACATTCCGGTGTGGACCGCCAACTTTGTACTGATGGATTACGGTTCAGGCGCGGTCATGTCTGTTCCTGGTCACGACCAACGCGACTTTGAGTTTGCCAAAAAGTACAGCTTACCAATTAAGCAAGTCATAGCATCGACCGACCCACAAGTGGTGATCGATCTCGAGAAAGAAGCCTTCACCGATAAAGGCGTTTTGGTGAATTCGGGTGACTTTGATGATTTAGAGTTTGATGTGGCGTTTAAAGCGATCGCATCGGAACTGGAGCGTCTGGGTAAAGGCCGAGTCACCATCAACTACCGCCTGCGCGACTGGGGTGTTTCCCGCCAGCGTTATTGGGGTACGCCGATCCCTGTAATCAACTGCGCAAGCTGTGGTTCTTTGCCGGTACCGGAAGATCAACTGCCAGTACGCCTACCTGAAGAGGTGGAATTTGATGGCAGCGGCTCGCCAATAAAGAAGATGGAAAGCTTCATCAACACCACCTGCCCTGAATGCGGTGGCCCAGCTGAGCGCGAAACCGATACCTTTGATACCTTTATGGAATCAAGCTGGTACTACGCGCGTTATGCGTCACGCCACACAGACAACGCCATGCTGGACCCTGAGAAAGCCAACTACTGGCTGCCGGTGGATCAGTACATTGGTGGTATCGAACACGCCATCCTTCACTTACTGTACTCACGCTTCTTCCATAAGTTGATGCGTGACGAAGGCTTGGTGAACTCCGACGAGCCTTTCACAGGCTTATTGTGCCAAGGCATGGTGTTGGCTGAGACCTACTACCGTGAAAACGAGAAAGGCGGTCAAGACTGGATTGCGCCAACCGACGTTATCACCGAAACCGATGATAAAGGTCGCATCACCAGCGCCGTACACAAAGACGATGGCTTGCCGGTTATTCAAGCAGGCGTCAGCAAAATGTCGAAGTCCAAAAACAACGGCATCGACCCGCAAGTGATGATCGACAAGTACGGTGCGGATACCGTGCGTTTGTTCATGATGTTTGCAGCACCACCAGAGCAATCACTGGAGTGGTCTGATTCGGGTGTTGAAGGTGCAAACCGCTTCTTGCGTCGTCTGTGGAAACAAGTTTTTGATCACCTAGAAGGTGGCAGCGATGTAGTTGCACTCGATACGTCGGCGCTGACCAAAGAGCAGCAAGAGCTGCGCCGTAAGGTGCACGAGACCATCAGCAAGGTGACAGACGATATTGACCGCCGTCAAACGTTCAACACCGCGATTGCGGCTGTGATGGAGTTGCTTAACAGCATCTCTAAGTTTGTGGACAGTTCTGACCAAGGTCGTGCCGTGATGCGTGAAGCGCTGGAATCAACGATTCAGTTGTTGGCGCCAATCGTACCGCACATCACGCATCAGCTTTGGAGTGAGCTGGGTCACACATCAGACCTGCTGACCGCCCCTTGGCCAACATGCGATGAATCCGCTCTGGTGCGCAGCACCATCGAGATGGTGGTTCAGGTCAACGGTAAGGTACGTGCAAAAATTGAAGTGGCGGCCGATGCTGACCAAGACATCATTTTGCACACCGCTCTTGGCGATCCAAACGTTCAGAAGTTTATGGCTGACAAAACGCTTCGTAAGAAGATTGTTGTGCCGGGTCGTTTGGTCAACATCGTCGTCGGCTAAACGTCGATTGCAGGGCGCTCTTTTGGGCGCCTTGTTTCTGATCACTTGTTAAAGGACATACACGGTGCGATTTTTCAGCCAACGCTTCTCCTTGCTGTTACCTGCCCTATTAGGTTTGCTCTTAAGCGGTTGCGGCTTTCAGCTTAGCGGCTATCAGCCTTTGCCAACCTCGGCACAACAAGTGGCCTTAAGCCTTGAAAGCGACACCCCTGTGGTCTTTGAACACGCACTGCGTAACAGCTTTCGCCAACAAGGTATCCAACTCAATGCCAACGCTACCTATCAGCTGATCATTGAAGAGGTCGAGCAAAACCGCCGTGAGATCACGCTGGACAGCTCAGCGAATACCGATGAATACGAGATGCTAATGCAGGTGCACTTTTCCGTATTGAACCGCGAAACCCAAAAAGCGTCAGGTAACCTTCGTGCCTTCAGCGAGAAAATTCTCGATTACGATGCAAACAACGAAGCCGCCAGTTCCACGCTTGAAACCACCATCAAACGTGAAATGTGGCAAACCTTGGCTGACCGAATTGTGCGCCAGTTCATTGCCCGCGCCCAATAAACTCGCCTCCTAGACGACATGAAAACCTCGCCAGAACAGCTGCCCGCTCAACTTAAAAAAGGGATTCAACCGGTGTATCTTGTTGCCGGCGATGAGCCCTTAATAGTCGAAGAGAGCTGCGATCGCATTCGGGCTTTTGTTCGCGACCAAGGTTTTCAAGAACGTGAAGTTTTGCATGTGGATGCGCAGTTTAAGTGGGAATATCTGCTCGAGTGCGCCAATGCCTTATCCCTCTTTGCCGAGCAAAAGCTGATCGAGATTCGCTTAGGCAGCCATAAGGTCAACAAGGCCGCCAGCGAGATCCTTCAGGAGTACCTAAAGGTCGCCCCAGAAGATAATATCTTGCTGATCATCGCGGATAAGTTGGATGGCGGTGCGAAAAAATCCGCGTGGGTCAAAAAGATTGAGCAAATTGGCACCTACGTTGAGATCTGGCCGGTTGATCATCAACAGCTTCCAGGCTGGCTTCGTCATCGCGCCAACACCCAAGGGATTCAGCTGGATGACCAAGCCTTACAGCTGTTGAGTGAGCGCGTTGAAGGCAACCTTCTGGCCGCAAAACAAGAGCTCGACAAACTCCCCCTGTTGCACGCCGATGGCCCTATCACGGCCGAAGATATTTTAAACAGCGTTTCGGACAGCTCGCGTTACGATGTGTTTGGCCTTACCGATGCCATTAATGCTCAGGAAGCGCCCCGCTGCATTAAAATCATCAACGTGTTACGCCAAGAGGGCACTGAACCACCGGTAGTTTTGTGGGCCATCACCAAAGAAGCCCGCACGCTGTACAGTGCAAAATCCCACCAGCAACGAGGCCTTGCTTGGGAAACCATCTGTCAAAAAGAGCGGATTTGGGGCAAGCGTAAAACCACACTAAAGCGCTGCGCCGACCGACTCACGCTAGACACGCTTGAGCGTGTACTGCACGATAGCCAACAGGTAGATAAGGCCATTAAGGGTGTGGGCAGTGGTGACCCTTGGTTAATGATCACCGATTTATCCTTAGCCCTTTGCGGGCACGCCTTACGCATCCCGACCACGCTCGACTGAGCACTCTACACATTCGTCATCCATCAACTACACTGTTAATAAAACGGTGATCGTTTATGATGACAAGACCGCTCGTTAGCCTATTGGCCGTTACCAGCTTTGCCTTGATGATATCCGGCTGTGGACCCAAAGCCCCCAACCCCAAAACAGGGCAAGAACTATACGACTACTACTGCAAAGCCTGTCATGCACAAAATCCAGGTGTCGGCTCATATTTACAGAATTTACCCAGCGACAAGAAAAGAATGGCGAGCTATCAGGTGTTGATGATGCTGCAGTATCAGGACCAACCGCCGCATCCACCGATCAATTTAAGCGGATTGAGGGAAGATAAAGCCAATCGTTTGGCTGAATTTGTGGTGAGGCTGCCTCCGAGATAGAGACAGCCTCAAGAGACCTAGCCAACCTTCTCGCCCTTCGCTTGAAGATCCGCATGGTAAGAGGAGCGCACCAACGGGCCACTGGCCACATGGGAGAAGCCGAGCTCTTTGGCAATACGAGCAAACTCATCAAACTCGGCGGGCGTTACAAAACGATCCACCGGCAAGTGGTTGCGGCTTGGCTGCAGGTACTGACCAATGGTGATCATATCAACGTTGTGAGTACGCAGGTCCTTCATGACCTCGATGATCTCTTCGTTGGTTTCACCACAGCCAACCATCAAACCCGACTTGGTACGAATGGTAGGTTGCTTCTCTTTAAAACCTTTTAACAGATCCAAAGACCATTGGTAATCCGCACCTGGGCGCACTTTTTTGTACAAGCGCGGCACGGTTTCTAAGTTGTGGTTAAACACATCCGGCGGGGTCTCGCTTAGGATATCAAGTGCCACCTGCATACGACCACGGAAGTCAGGTACCAGCGTCTCGATCTGGATAGTTGAGCTGCGCTGACGCGTCTCACTGATGCAGTTAGCAATGTGCTGTGCACCGCCATCACGCAGGTCATCGCGGTCTACCGACGTGATAACGACGTAGCGCAATTCCATATCAGCGATCGCTTCGGCCAACTCGCGTGGCTCGTTCTCATCCAAAGCGTTTGGTCGACCGTGAGCTACGTCACAGAACGGGCAGCGACGTGTACAGATTTCGCCCATCACCATGAAGGTCGCCGTACCATTGCTGAAGCACTCACCCAAGTTTGGGCAGCTCGCTTCTTCACAGACCGATGCCAATTTGTGTTTGCGCAGCTTATCCTTAATCCGCTTAACTTCAGTATTCGAACCCATACGAACACGTAACCACTCAGGCTTACGCGGCATGTCTTCTTTTTCGGTTGGGATAATCTTTACTGGGATGCGGGATACTTTGTCGGCACCCCTTAGCTTAACGCCTCGCTCAGCCTTGTGGGCTTTTGCAGGTGCACCCGGTTTCGCTGCGATTTCGGTCATAGGTACTCTGTGTTATAGGCCGTTGTGATAAGAGACGGAAGTATACCCTATTTTGTCGATCAGGTAATCGATCAAAATCTGTACCGCATGTTCCGGTGATGCATCAGGTTTAAGGCTGGTCAGTTGCGTCATCGCCATGCCAGCGTAGCCACATGGGTTGATTCTTAGGAAAGGTTCAAGGTCCATATCTAGGTTGAACGCAAGCCCATGGAAGGTACAGCCACGGCGTACGCGAAGCCCCAAAGAAGCGATCTTGGCATCATCCACATACACACCCGGTGCATCGGGTTTAGCGTAGGCGTCAATATCAAACGCGCTCAGCGTATGAACGACGGACTCTTCCATCATGGTGACCACATCCCGAACCCCTAAATGATTTCGGCGAAGGTCCAACATAAGATAGACAATCAATTGCCCAGGGCCATGATAGGTTACCTGCCCACCCCGATCGGCTTGTACCACAGGGATATCGCCCGTTGCTAACAGGTGCTCAAGCTTCCCCGCTTGGCCTTGGGTAAAGACAGGCTCATGCTCCAGTAACCAAATCTCATCAATGGTCTGATCGTTACGCGCTTCATTGAACGCTTTCATGCGATCAAAGATGGGCTCATAAGGCTGCACGCCCAGTTTTCTAACCCAAAGCGTTCGCTCTTGTGGGGCTGATGACGTTGTCATCAGATCACCATGTGGATCAGGTCAGAAGCGATCAGATCTTCATGCAGCGCTTTCAATTGCGCTTCACCTGTAGCGGTAATGAACATGCGCACAGAGCAGAAAGTGCCTTTCCCACTTTCTTGAAGCGTGATGCGCTCAACATCCAAATCGGGTACGTGGACTCGGACACGCTCGACAACAAAGGCGACCAAGTTATCTTTGTTTTTACCGATCACCTTAATCGGGTAATCCGGGCATGGAAATTCAATTTTTGGTGGTTCTTGCTGTGTCATTTTGCTCACATTCGGTTATGGGTTTATCGATTAGTCCGGCTTTAAAGCCTGCATCGTTTGGGCTTGATGTTCGATAAACCATTCAAAAAACTGCGCCCATATGGGGCCTTTTTGGCCATCGCCAATGATGTGTTCATCGACCGTTAGCACCGGCATCACACCGCGGGTAGAGCTTGATATCCAAACCTCATCCGCATTAATAAGACGCGCGTAATCAATTCGGCACTCTTCGTACGGCACACCGTTTCGTGCGGCCAACATCAGCACCAA
Organism: Neptunomonas sp. ABH4_499; assembly: GCF_056160565.1. Classification (NCBI taxonomy): domain Bacteria; kingdom Pseudomonadati; phylum Pseudomonadota; class Gammaproteobacteria; order Oceanospirillales; family Oceanospirillaceae; genus Neptunomonas; species Neptunomonas sp. ABH4_499. The sequence continues at coordinate 200,097 of NZ_JBSWXK010000004.1, forward strand.
GGAGCGTGTCGTACCGCTTAAAATGCCGGTTTCTAAAGGCGGGGTTTTAATCACACCCGACTCTACAATAAAAAAGTTGGAGCTTGCCCCTTCGGTCAGCTCACCCTCATGGATCAGAAGCGCTTCTGCGGCATTCGCCGCCTTGGCTTTTTGAATCACCAAGATATTGGCCAATAGCCCATTGACTTTGATGTCGCACCGCTTCCAACGAAGATCTTCGGTCACGATCACCTTAATGCCATCCACTTGGCTGGCGCCCTCGTCGTAAATATCACGGATCGGTTGGGTACACGCAAATACAGTCGGCATAAGACCCGGCTCTATCGCATGGGAGCGCCGCTCGCCTGCTCCGCGGGTCACTTGCAAATACACCGATTGATGACCGCCACCGTTTTGGGCCACAAGCTCCGTTAAAATGGGCTCAAGCCCATCCGGTTGGGTGATACCCAGCTCATGTAGGCTGTAGTGTAGGCGATCCAAATGCTCGGATAAACGAAAACCCACACCATGATAGAAGGGGATCACCTCGTAAACGCTGTCCCCAAACAAAAATCCCCGATCAAATACAGAGATTTTCGCCTCGGATGCGGGGAGGAAGTTGCCATTTAGATAAACGATGTCAGTTGCCATAAATAAAAATGCCCACATTGGTTTAATGTGGGCATCCCTGCTCTTTTCAAGTTGGGTTGATTTAGCTGATCAAGCCCATGAAAAAGAGCATGATCTTATGCCATATACGTTTTAACAAGCCGCCTTGATCAACACTCTCAAGTGCAACCAAGGGCGCGGATGCCACCTCTTCACCGTTTAACGTAACACGAACGGTGCCGTACTCTTGGCCCTGCGCAACAGGTGCCTCGATGGTGTCGTTCATATCCAACGTCGCTTCAAGGCCAGCTGACTGACCACGCGGAATGGTTACAACCAACGGCACTTGCAGACCCAGCTGCACTTCATTCGCGGTGCCCCCCCAGACTTGAGCACTCTTTAGGACTTCATCGCCATTGTAGAGTTTTTCTGTGCGGTAGTAGCGGAAAGCGTACGCCAACAGTTTTTGCGTTTCTTGCGCACGCGCTTCTTCACTGCTGGTACCCATTACAACCGAAATCAGACGCATACCGTCGCGTTCCGCAGAAGCCACTAAACAGTAACCGGCTTCATCGGTATGGCCGGTTTTTAAACCATCAACGGTATTATCGCGCCACAACAACTTGTTGCGGTTAGGCTGGCGGATTTCGTTGTACGTAAAGTATTTCTCGGAGTAGATCGAGTAACGATCCGGGAAGTCACGAATGATCGCTTTTGCAAGCTTCGCAAGGTCCATCGCCGACGCGTAGTGACCTTCGGCGGGTAAACCGGTCGAGTTCATGTAGTGCGTGTCGGTCATACCTAAGCGCTGGGCGTGCTGATTCATAAGGTCCGCAAACGCCGCCTCACTGCCCGCAATGTGCTCAGCCATCGCAACCGAGGCATCGTTACCGGACTGGATGATGATGCCACGTAAAAGGTCACCCAGTTTTACTTGAGTTCCCTCTTTAATGAACATACGCGAACCACCAGTGCTCCACGCTTTTTCACTGACCAGAACCAGATCATCTTCCGAGACATTACCTTTATCCAGTTCGTACTCGGTGATGTAACTGGTCATCATCTTGGTTAAGCTGGCCGGCGGGAAACGCTCATCCGCTTGATGGGAGGTAATCACCTTGCCCGTATCCGCATCGATCACCAGATAGGCTCTGGCAGCGATTTGAGGCGCAGCTGGAATCAGCTCGTTAGCTGCACTGGCAGCAACACTCATCGTTGTTGTGATAATAAAAAAGAGAGACAAAAAGGCTGTTTTCAGTCTTTGCACAATGTTTTCCCGAAGCATTTACAGATTTAAATCGGTCAATAGACGTCAGTGGTTTAATTTAGTTCTACTCTAACTGAGCGGTTTACGGATAGTCTACCGGATGCGCACCGGGATATCCGCTTTGGTTCAGTTGGTCGGTCAAGATGTTCAGGTCGCTGACTGAGTTAATAGGGCCAACCAGTACACGGTACAAGACTTGACCGCCACGCTGAACATTCACAAGGCGCGTATCCCGACCGTACAAGCCGGTCAATTGCTGTGCTACACGGTTAGCCGTGCCTGCTTGGCTGTACGCCCCCACTTGAATGTACTTACCTTGGCCCATCGCATCGGTCATCGCTGATGTCGTGCTCACAGGCACCGCGCCTACCGCAGGGCTGGTCGGCTGAGCCGTCACCACCGTGGTGTTACTCTCAGGCGATTGCCACGTACGCGGATTGATCGCTTCAACCTCTACGCGAGCCGTTCCGTGCTTCAACATGCCAAGCTTAGACGCCGCCGCATAAGATAGGTCAATAATACGGCCCGAGTGGAATGGCCCGCGGTCATTCACCCGCACAACCACTTGCTTGCCGTTAGCAAGGTTGGTTACGCGCACGTAAGTTGGCAGCGGTAACGATTTATGTGCCGCGCTCATGCCGTACATGTCGTAGACCTCGCCGTTGGAGGTCAGATGACCGTGAAACTTTTTGCCGTACCAAGATGCACCGCCGCGCTCTTTATAGCCGCTTGACTCATTCATGACGTGATAGGTGCGACCCAACACACGGTATGGACTCTTATTACCGCCACGACTGAGTGGCTCTACACGCGGTACTGCGTCTTTGACATGCGAAACATCAACCTCTTCATCAGGGCCGTAATCGTGCTCAACGCTGTATCGGCTGGTCGGCTTTTTATTCGGACTGGAGGAACAGCCCGCTAAAAACAGAGCGGTAATGATTAAAAGGCACCATGCGCGCATATTAAGACCCTTGTTGTTCTTTTTCATAGGCCGCTCGAAGCGCCTCGGCTAAGCGAAACACCGCATTCGCGTATAGACGGCTTCGATTGTAACGGGTAATTACATAATAGTTCTTAAAGCCAAGAAGGTACTCAACCTTCTCCCCTTCTTTCATTTTGAGTAGCACCGCCGGGGCGTACGCGTCCGTTTCTAACAGCGACGCTGGTACCGACACACCCAACTCCTGCCACTCCATCAGTGGCCTAGCCGGAATCTCGCCGGTATTGATCAGGGACTCGTCCACCTCTTTGGTCAACGACACCGGAACCACCACCGGTTTGTCTTTTTCCCAACCAAAAGATTCGAAGTAATGAGCGACACTGCCGATGGCATCATCCGGATTGCCCCAGATATCTTTGTGTCCGTCCTCATCAAAATCCACGGCGTAACTTAAAAAGCTGGAGGGCATAAACTGCCCATAACCCATTGCACCAGCATACGAGCTTTTCATCAGGGCGTAAGGGCGATTTTCCGTTTCAGAAATAGTGAGAAGGTTGGACAATTGGCCTTGGAAGAATTCAGCGCGACGTGGGTAGTCAAATGCCAAAGTAGCCAACGCATCAACCGCACGGTAGCTACCCATGTTGCGACCGTAAAAGGTTTCTACACCGATGATCGATACAATGATCTCTTCAGGCACGTTATAGACCGCAGCGGCTTTTGCAATACTGGCTTGATGCTCAAACCAGAATATAACACCCCGATCGATCCGTTTAGGCTCGACAAACAGATCTCGATATTGCCCCCAGTCCAAGCGTTTTTCGGCGGGGCGATCCATGGCGTTGAGTATGGATTGCTTCTTGGTGGCTTCCTTAAGCAGCGTCTGTACTTTGGCGGCATCATGGCCTGCTTCAACTTGGGCTTTTGCCCAGTTTTTCGCGACCGGGTGCTCTTCATACCCGGCCTGTGCCTGCACCCCAAAACCGATTGAAGCGAGGATTGAAAGTACTCGGGCTGACGCTTGAGTGACGGCTTTAAAATTCATAATCATCCTTGTGAAAACGGCTACTTACGCATCAAAGACTGTTTGTGAGTGTACACTGACATCAGGATACCAAAGCCTGCCATCAAAGTAACAATGGAGGTACCACCGTAGCTCACCATCGGTAACGGAACCCCAACCACCGGCAAGATACCACTGACCATACCGACATTCACGAACACATAAACAAAGAAGGTTAACACGATACTGCCAGCGACCAAGCGACCAAAGCTATCCGTCACTTGAGAGGCCATCCAAAGCCCACGACCGATGATCAGCAGGTATAAAAACAGCAAAATCGAGACCCCAATTAAGCCAAGCTCTTCGGCAATCACCGCAATGATAAAGTCCGTGTGCGATTCGGGCAGAAAGTCGAGTTGAGACTGCGTCCCTGAGAGCCAGCCTTTTCCATCAATACCACCAGATCCAATCGCGGTTTTTGACTGAATGATGTTCCAACCGGACCCTAACGGGTCGCTCTCTGGGTCTAAAAAGGTTAACACCCGCTGCTTTTGATAATCTTTCATCGTCATCCAAAGCCCCGGCAAAGCGGCGGCCGCAAGCCCAAGCGCACCAAAGATATAGCGCCAACGAATGCCGGAGAAAAGCATGACAAAAATACCGGAGGCTGCAATCAACAAAGAGGTCCCCAAGTCAGGCTGTTTCATAATCAGCAAGGTAGGTACACCGATCATCACCAGCGAGATCACACAGTGTTTAAAGCTTGGAGGAAGAGGTCTTCGCGCCAAATAGCCCGCTATCATCAAAGGTAAGACCAGCTTCATAATTTCTGATGGCTGAAAACGGAATCCGGGCAGTGCCAGCCAGCGCTGCGCGCCTTTGGCCCCAACACCGATCAAAATAACCGCCACCAGCAACAAGACACCCGCTGCGTAAACCCAAGGCGCCCAACGGGCAATAAACCGAGGGGTTAACTGCGCCAAAAAGATTAAGACCCCAAACGCCATCGCCATACGCACCGCCTGACGGGTAACGTATCCCCAATCCTGACCAGAGGCGCTGTACAAAATAAACAAGCCAAAGCAGCACAGGGTAAAAAGTAAAAACAGCATCCAAGCATCTAGATGAGTATGACTCCACCAGCTAGGCTTGCGGCGAAGATGGTGGCCGGACTCCGGCATTGAGCGTTCAAAATCACGATTGTTCATGGCGTTAACCCTGCGTGCTCAGAGCCGATCCAAATTTCGTCATTGGGAAGGTTCGATAACTCATCGCCCTCTTCCTCTGGTTCTGTTGGGTCGATGCCCAACAAATAAGCATCCATCACTTTACGTGCAATCGGCGCTGCGGTACTGGAACCACCACCGCCGTTTTCAACCACAACGGCCAAGGCAATTTTAGGGTTTTCCGCTGGGGCAAAAGCCACAAAAAGAGCATGGTCGTGGTACTTTTTCTCTAACTTCGAGGCATCGTAGCGCTCATCTTGCTTGATGCCGACCACCTGAGCCGTACCGGTTTTACCGGCAATTTTGTACTGAGCATCCGCGCCGATTTTGCGCGCGGTACCCTTAGGCCCGTGTACAACTGACACCATGTTTTTAATGATGATGTCCCAATACTCCGGATGATTGAGTTCAATGTCTTTCGGGAAATCGCTCGCTTGCCCTAGCACCGGAGGAGTGATGGTCATATTGCCTTCGCTGTCGGTTTCCCGAATGCCTTTCAATAGGTGCGGTTGAACCCACTTACCTTTATTCGCAATCACCGCCGTTGCCGTCGCAAGCTGCAAAGGCGTGGCCGAGAAGAAACCTTGACCGATACTTAAGTTGAGCGAATCCCCCGGGTACCAAGGGACTTTTCGAGTACGCTGCTTCCACTCGGCGGTGGGCAATAACGCAGGTACCGCTTCGGGCAGGTCCAAACTGGTGACCGAACCAAAGCCAAAACGGTCCAGATAGTCCGACATTACCGACACGCCCATTTTATAGCCGGCATCGTAGAACCACACATCACAGGACTGCGCGAAGGCAAGCTCCATATCAACCTTGCCATGACCGCCTCGTTTCCAGTCGCGATAACGTCGACCGCCTTTGGTCAAGGTATAGAAGCCTGGGTCCCAGACCGTATGGTTAGGCGGGACAGACTCCGAATCGATCGCCGCAAGGCCGGTCATCGGTTTTACCGTGGAACCTGGTGGGTACTGGCCACGAATCGCTCGGTTAAAGAGCGGTAAGTCGTCCGAGTCTCGAAGGGCCGAATAATCTTTACTGGAGATACCCGTAACAAACGGGTTCGGGTCATAACCTGGGGTTGAGACCAAGGTTAAGATACCGCCCGTTTTTGGGTCGATGGCGACCACAGAGGCTTTTTCGCCCTGCACCAAACGCTCGACGATCTGCTGCATACGAAGATCCAGCGTCAGCTCAAGATCTTTACCCGGGTCCGGATCAACCCGCTCGAGTATGCGCATAACACGGCCACGAGCATTGGTTTCAACCTTCTGCATCCCCACACTGCCGTGCAAGATCGGCTCATAAAAACGCTCGATGCCCAGTTTGCCAATGTAGTGGGTACCCGCGTAGTTGTTCTCATCCACCGAGCGCAGCTCTTGCTCATTGATACGTCCAACATAGCCCATTGCATGCACAAGCGAAGAGCCATACGGGTAATAACGAATCAGATCGGCCTCGACTTGAACCCCTGGCAATCGGTGATAATTAACCGCAAGACGGGCAATTTCCTCTTCGGTTAAACGAAAACGCACCGGTACCGTTTCATACGGTCGACGCCTCTGATTCAAACGCTTACGAAAACGCTCCACCTCTTTATCGCTGATATCAATGATTGAGCGAAGCTCATCTAGGGTTTCATCCAGATGGCGTCCGACTTCCTCTTTTAGGATCGTCACACTGTAACTTGGGCGGTTATCGGCCAACAAAACGCCGTGCGTGTCATAGATAAGGCCACGCGTTGGAGCAACGGGTTGCAGCTGGACTCGGTTTTTCTCCGACATAGCGGTGTAACGGTCATGCTCCACCACCTGCAGAAAATAGACCCGCGCCAAAAGCACAGCCATCAACACCAGCACAAACAAGAAGGCGATAATGGCCCGAAAACCGAACGTACGACTCTCGGAGGAATAGTCCTTTAAGCGCTCAAACTGCGACATAACACGCCTTTATCGAGCGTGCCACAACGACACCATATTCAAGAAACAAAACCGTGCTGATCATTTGTGGTACGGATGGCCTTTGGTGATCGTCCAAGCACGATAGATCTGCTCAGACAGCAGCACTCGAACCAAAGGATGAGGCAAGGTTAACGGGGAAAGCGACCATTTCTGATCCGCCATTTGAGAACAACGTGGGTCTAAACCATCCGGCCCGCCCACCAGCAAAGAGACATTACATCCATCCATCTGCCAACTCTCCATCTGAGACGCCAGTTGCTCAGTACTCCAAGGCTTACCCAGTACTTCAAGAGCAATAACCTTATCCCCTTTAGGGATGGCCGCCAGCATGGCATCGCCCTCTTGGCGAATGGCGCGCTGCGGATCAGCACTTTTGCCGCGATGACCCAGAGGCAACTCAACCAGCTCCAGACTCATTTCGGCCGGCAGGCGCTTTACATACTCGTTAAAACCTTGGGTGACCCAATCGGGCATTTTTCCACCCACGGCCAGCAGACGAATCTTCATTTCGCTTATCGTTCTTTTTTGAATAACACAAAGCCGCCCGATGGCGGCTGTAGTAAAAAACAGAAGTGGCTTACAGCGCTTCTTGGTCTTCGCTGTTTTCTTCTTCGAAGTCAAAGCGCCACAGACGCTCCAAATCGTAGAAACTGCGCGCATCCGGTGTCATTACATGAACGACCACATCGCCCAAATCCACCAGAACCCAATCACCCACTGCTTGGCCTTCGGTGCCGATGGGAAGGAGCCCTTGCTCTTTCACTTTCTCGACAACATCTTCAGCCATAGACATCACATGACGCTTCGAGGTTCCACACGCCACCATCATGTAATCAGTGATGCTGGATTTACCACGCACATCGACGACCTCGATATCACGCGCTTTCATGTCATCCAGTGTTTTTGTAACGTGTTCAATTAACTGTTCTGTTTGCATTCGAATCTAATTACCTAGTTTTCGTTTGGGCAAAAAGCCCGTCTTCAGTGCTCTGAACCTGAGTGGTACAGCGCATTGTCGTAAATATAGTTAAGCACAACATCCGGCAGTAAATAGCGCGGCGAAACGCCAGTGCCCAATTGCGTGCGAATTTGCGTGGCCGATACATCCAAAGGGGTTAGCTCTTGGATCATCAGGACACCGTGCGGCCTTGTCGTCATTAAACGGACATCGCTCGCTTGGTGGCGATCAATTAACGCTTGGATCGCCGCATTTGGCGTACACTCATATCCAGGCCTTGCCACCACTACAATGTTGGCCAGCACCAGCAGCTCTTGGTAGCGATACCACTGATCGAGCCCCATAAAAGCATCCATCCCCATCGAGATCACAATGGGGGTCGTCGGTCCTAACTGAGCTCTTAATCGTTCCAGCGTTAATACCGTGTAAGACGCATCATCCGACTCGATCTCTCTTGGGTCGCACCCCAGAGCGGCTTCATCGGCCACAGCGCACTGCACCATGGCCAAGCGATCGTTAGCTGAGCACCCCGGTGCCTCTCGGTGCACCGGCCGTTTGGCGGGCATCAAGTACACTCGATCCACCCCTAACCACTGCTGAATTTCCAGCGCGGTGCGAAGGTGGCCGTGATGGATGGGATCAAACGTCCCGCCCATCACAACATAGGGCGCTAAACTCATTTACGGATATGTCCATCCCCAAGTACCACGTACTTCTGGGAGGTCAAACCATCCAGCCCAACAGGGCCGCGGGCATGAATTTTATCCGTCGAGATACCGATTTCAGCGCCTAAGCCATACTCAAAGCCATCCGCAAATCGGGTAGAGGCATTGACCATAACGGAACTTGAATCCACCTCACGCAAGAAACGGCGCGCCAAGGTGTAGTTTTCGGTCACAATCGCATCGGTGTGGTGCGAGCCAAAGCGGTTGATGTGCTCAATCGCCTCTTCCATCGAACTGACCACTTTTACCGATAACACGGGCGCTAAGTATTCTGTCGACCAGTCTTCGTCTGTGGCTTCCATCATGACAGGAGAGAGCGTACGTGCTTGTTCACAGCCACGCAGTTCAACACCAGCCGCCACGTAACGATCGGCCAAGTCTTGCAGGATGGTCTTGGCGATCTCTTGGTGAACCAGCAAGGTTTCCATCGTATTACAGGTGCCATAGCGATGCGTTTTGGCATTGAGCGCGATGTTTTCGGCCTTCACGATGTCCGCTTGTGAATCAATGTACACATGGCAAATACCATCCAGATGTTTAATCACAGGTACTTTGGCTTCGTTACTGATGCGCTCAATCAAGCCTTTACCACCGCGCGGTACGATTACATCGACGTACTCCTGCATAGTGATCAACTGACCTACCGCAGCACGGTCTGTGGTTTCGACCACTTGAACGGTATCAATCGGTAAACCCGCTTCTTCTAAGCCTTGGCGGATGCACTCGGCAACAGCACGGTTAGAGTGAATCGCTTCTGAGCCGCCGCGCAAAATGGTGGCGTTTCCTGACTTTAAGCACAGGCTCGCGGCCTCGACCGTCACATTAGGGCGAGACTCATAGATGATGCCAATGACACCCAGCGGCACACGCATCTTGCCCACTTGGATGCCCGTCGGGCGGTAACTAAGATCGGTAATTTCACCTACAGGATCGGGCAGGTTCGCAACCTGCGTTAAGCCTTCAATCATCGTATCGATGGTTGCGGGCTTGAGCGCTAAGCGATCCAACATGGCGGGGTCTAAGCCGTTGTCACGACCGTTCGCCAAATCCAATTCATTGGCTTTTGCCAATGCATCGCGTTGTGAATCAATTGCTTTGGCCATCGCCAACAGCGCTTTGTTTTTCAGGCCAGTATCCGCGCGCGCAATGGCTTTCGCCGCTTCGCGTGCTTTTTGGCCCAGCTCGATCATGTAAGCTTCAACGTTCATTCTTATCTATCCGTTAGTGTGTACGTGCCCTCACGAGAACCGAGCATTATACCCTGCTTACAAGGTTCGGTCATGAATTGTTAAAGAGGAATACCCCAAAATTCCGCTTACTGGTATCATTTGCCGGTTTACGCCTTATTGATCCGCACCTTGGCAAGGAATCGCCTTTTTCATTGTGAATATCCCATGACCCAGCTCAAACCTCTTATCCTACGCAGTCCTGTTATCGTTTTACTGGTTGTGCTCCTTGTGGGAACCGCTTTGGCAGGCCTGTATTTATCGCTTGCAGCCAGCCGTTTATCGCTTCAAGACACGCAATCCGAAGGCCAAGCCTTGGCCCGACAAGCAGCGGTATCCTTGCAGCCCTATTTGATGGCCGAAGACTCCATTAGCCTTAACTATGTCCTCACCGAATTAACCGAAGCCGAACTGATTCGCGGTGCCAAAGTAGAATCGGTCAGCCAATCCACCTTGGCAAAAAGTGGCGATCTCGTGGGCCCTGAACAAACCGTTGTGATCGGCAATGATCGCAACACAACCGGCCGACTCACCGTTTATCTAAATGAAGTCCCAAATGCGGAACGCTTCAGTGCCTTGCTGTCCCAAGCGTCGATTCTGGCCTGTTTGATCATCTTTGCGACCGCGCTAGTCGCATGGTGGATCACGCGCGCCATGAGCTTTCGCTTAAAAATGCTTGAACAAAAAGTAAAAGAACTCACACCTGAGCCGGAACCTGTCAAAGAGCAGATCACCGACGACAACGACCTTCTGGCCTTGATCGGCGATAGCGAAGGCGATAGCAAAGAAGAGAACGAAAGTGAAGACGACAACGAAAAAGCAGGACTGATAACTCAAGCAGAAGCCCCATCCAACGATGAGCATCATAAGCCAAAAGAGAGTGAAGCCGCTGCGCTACTCGAAACGCTGAGCACGCCCGTTTCGGACAGCACCGTTGAAACCGCCGATTTCTCAAGCCCCCTAAAAGAGGTCGACAGCTTCAAAGCGCAGCTTAATCAGGAGCTTGCGGACAAATCTCTTGACGATAAACCACACCTGATGGAAGCGCCTCCTGCGCAAGTCGTGGAAGAGTACCTGCACGAAGCGCCAGTGGTACTGAACCCGCAAGAGGTCGACGATGAGAACGACCCTCTTTTTGCTCCGCTACCTGAGACTGAAGCCTATACACTCCTCCAAGACAGTGAAGATGAGCCTCGAGCAGAGGACGATATCAACGCCACCGAAGAGGATGATACGGACGAAGAATACGACGATGACACTGATCACTATGAAGCCGAGTACGACGAAGATGATCAAACTCAATCGGTCGATGAAGATCTGGATCAACAAGAGTTAATCGCCCTATTAAAGCCCGATCAGGAAGCACGGATGCCGCACTTTGTACCACAACCGATTGAGCCGACGGGCAGTGCAGTGAATGCTAAACGTCCCGCCCTTGAAGAAGCCTTTGAAGTGGACGAGCACGAACCGAGCGAGCGCCCAGTGCACACACCGGCGCCCTTCAAGCCTGCGCGCTCTGAAGAGCAGCTGGACTTGTACACCCTAGAGCACCAACTGGAGCTGACTCTGCCACCGGAGGAAGCCGCGTATCTTATCTATATCGATGCGACCAGCGGCCACAGCGACTACGTAGAGCCTGAACTTCATGAGCTATTGCTCAGCATGTACGAGCAACTACTGAAACAAGTAAGCGGTATTTATGGTGGTGAAATCACAATACACGCGACTGGCGATATGGAGTTGCTGTTTGACACAAAAGATGCCGAAGATGGCCACGGAGTTCACGCTTTGTGTGCTGCCAAGCTGTTCACGTTGATCTACCGCGCGTACAACCAAACACGCATCAAGGTTATGCAGCCGACGTTGAATCTGCACACGGCCATTGTACGGGGCAACCGAGCCAAAGCGGGTCGCATGAAAGAGGAAGCACTCTTTTTAACCCGCACAACACAATCTAATGATCTGATCAGTCACACGGCACTTACGGAAGCAACACACCTAAAATCCACGCTATTGCAGCAAGCAAACATCCAGCGCGTAGAAGAGGACAAAGTGCTGATCCAATCCATGGGTGATAGTTATCAAGATCTCCTCCGTAAACAAGCCATTCATTTGCTGCGAAAGCAGGATGAAGATGAGGCATAACACCTCGTTTACGCATTAAAAAAGGCTTCCCTAGGGAAGCCTTTTTAGTATCGACCAGCTTAGATACATAAGGTTAGGTACACGAACCCTTACGAGGCCTCATCCCCAACCACTTCTAAGCGATCCACCTTTTGGTAGCCACGCGGCAGCTTATTACCGCGACGACCGCGCTCCCCACGGTAGTGCTCCAAATCAGCCGGAGATACATTCAAGTATTGCTTACCCGCATGCACCTTAAGCGAGGCGCCCTGAGACAGCACCGTTAAGCCTGTAACCAACTCCTCTCGGGTGGATGCACGTACCGATGGAATATTAATGATCTTATTCCCTTTACCGCGTGCAAGCTCCGGAAGCTCCGTAACTGGGAACACCAACAAGCGCCCTTCACTTGTGACGGCGGCGAGCAACGCATCGTCTAACGCCTCAAGTGCAATCGGCGCTAAGACCTGAGCATTTTTCGGAAGTGTTAGGGCCGCTTTACCGTTTTTGGTTTTGCTGGATAGGTCCGCAATCGTGGTAATAAACCCGTAACCTGCGTCACACGCGACAAGGATTTTATCGTCCTCTTTACCGGTGGTTGCCCCTTCGATGGTCGCCCCTTTTGGCAGCGTGACCTTACCGCTGATCGGCTCACCTTGGCCGCGCGCCGATGGCAGGTTATGGGTATCCAAGGTGTAACTTCGCCCGGTTGAATCCAGCAAAATTAACGGCTGGTTCATGCGCCCCATACAGGCTAATTTGAAGCCATCGCCCGCTTTATAGCTTAGGCCTTCGGCATCGATATCGTGGCCTTTTGCAGCACGAATCCAGCCTTGCTTAGAGACGACAACGGTTACAGGGTCGGCCGAGAGCAAGTCTTTCTCACTGAACGCTTGCGCTTCGCTTCGCTCAACAATCGGAGAACGACGATCATCACCGTAGGTGTCGATGTCTTCTTTGAGTTCTTTTTTGATCAGGGTGCGCATGCGCTGATCTGAACCTAAGATCTGCTCAAGACGCTTGCGCTCCTCTTCGAGCTCGTTTTGCTCAGAGGTGATTTTGAACTCTTCTAACTTCGCCAAGTGACGTAATTTCAGATCCAAAATCGCATCGGCCTGAATGTCACTGAGATTAAAGCGGTTGATCAACTCCGCTTTAGGATCGTCTTCGTAACGAATGATCGCGATCACCTCATCAATGTTGAGGTAAGCCACCATCAAACCTTCCAAGATGTGCAAACGATCCATGACCTTGGATAAGCGGTGCTCTAAGCGACGACGCACAACCGAGGTACGCCAGCTTAGCCACTCGACCAAAATCTGACGCAAGTCTTTAACTTGAGGGCGACCATCGATACCGATCATGTTCATGTTGACACGGTAGGTACGCTCAAGATCAGTAGAGGCAAACAGGTGCGCCATTAACTGCTCGATATCCACCCGGTTAGATCGAGGGACAATGACCAAGCGTGTTGGGCTCTCGTGATCGGACTCATCACGCAGATCCGATACCATAGGCAGCTTCTTCTGCTGCATCTGAGCAGCGATCTGCTCCAAAATTTTCGAGCCAGAGACCTGATACGGCAATGCGGTAATAACGATGTCGCCGTTGTCCTGAGTGTAAACCGCGCGCATACGAACCGACCCACGACCGGTGTGATAGATCTTACGAAGATCCTCGCGAGAGCTGATGATCTCTGCTTCGGTTGGCATATCCGGCGCTGGGATAAACTCAATCAAATCATCAACAGTCGATTTTGGGTTATCCAGCAGGTGGATACAGGCGTTTGCCACCTCTTTAAGGTTATGAGGCGGAATATCGGTCGCCATACCAACCGCGATCCCCGTACCACCGTTTAAAAGCACATTAGGAAGGCGCGCAGGCAGCACCACAGGCTCTTTCAAAGAGCCATCGAAGTTTGGCTGCCACTCAACCGTGCCTAAACCCAACTCTTTGAGCAAGACTTCGGCGTAAGGCGCTAAGCGCGCTTCGGTATACCGCATGGCGGCAAAGGATTTCGGGTCATCTTGTGACCCCCAGTTTCCTTGGCCATCCACCAGTGGGTAACGATAACTGAAGGGTTGGGCCATCAAGACCATGGCCTCATAACACGCACTGTCGCCATGTGGGTGGTATTTACCCAATACATCACCGACCGTACGCGCTGATTTTTTATGCTTGGACGCCGCTTTTAGCCCCAGCTCAGACATTGCATACACAATGCGACGCTGAACCGGCTTCATACCATCACCAATGTGCGGCAGAGCGCGATCCAAGATGACGTACATGGAGTAATCCAAATACGCTTTTTCCGTAAAATCCTTTAACGATAGACGCTCAATGCTGTCGTCCGTAGAAGTTTCAAGCATGCAAAAAACCCATTATTGAAACAAAGAGTAAGAATCATCAGACAATCTAATAATGAGGTGTATCTTGCCTGTTCAGCAAGTCTCTGTCACTTAGAACCTTAAGATCCTAGAGGGTTAGAGAATAATTAAGCGAGGAGGTGTGAACGGTAAAAAGGGGAATAAGAGGAGCGAGCGCCCCTCTTGAATCGGTTAAAGCGATTACGCCGCCGCAGGCAGTGCAGAATCCGCTTTAGGGTCAGCACCGAAGCGGTTTTCGCCGCGAGTACCTTCCATGCACATGAAGACCAACAGCAAAATACCCACCAGTGGGACTAAAGAAATAAAAATCCACCAACCACTGCGGTCAGTATCGTGCAAACGGCGAACAGTGATAGCAAGCGATGGAATAATAATCGCTATCATATAAATACCCGACAAAATGCCAGCACCCTGCTCAGTTAAACCTAACAAAGCGGTATCTACTGCAACGAGTAAAACGATAGCAATCATATTGAACAGGTAAGCCATCCAATATTCTTGACGGCGAGCACGGCCACTGAAAGTTGCGTATTTTTTGAAGAAAGAAGAGTAAGCGTTCATCCTTGATATCCTTTTAAGACAGATCGAAAAGAAAGATGGCTCGATCAGACATTCATCCCCTTTCTTGAACATCCCTCACAAGCCGGGCGGCAAATGTAGCACAGCGTTAAAGACCCAAACCATAAGCATTTTTCCTATTTTTGATGGGGTTTGAGAACAAAAACCGACTAAACGTTTGTTTAATTTTTGACTTTCAACTGATTTAACGACACTCTTTGCAGCAAATGGATTTCCCCAACCACGTTTCAAGGAGTTTAAGGATGAAACGTCTACTGACCGCCCAAGCCGTAGCCATGGGCCTTGCATGTTCTTTAGCCGCAAGCTCGGTTTCTGCTATTCCTACCCGAATCGAGAATATTCGATTTGATCAGTTTTACTCCGAACGACCGTATACCAATTTGGTGCAGTTCGAATCCGTTGAGAATTCGAGTTTTGAACCAATTACGGTTGCGGCCGAGTTGAAAGTACCCACCGGTCACGAAGAGGAAGCACTACCGGTTGTAGTAGTACTCCATGGTAGTAATGGCGTTGACTCGCGTGGCGAACAGTACACGAGTGCCCTTAACGCAGCCGGCATTGCCACACTGGAGTTAGACTTGTGGGGAGCTAGAGGCTGGGTTGCAGGCGAAACGGGCCGCCCTCGCTCTGTTCATGAAAATCTACCTGAGCTTTACGGTGCGTTAAAATATCTTTCTACCTTACCTCAGGTCGACAGTCAGAAAATCGGTGTGATCGGCTTTTCGTGGGGTGGCGTCATGTCGATGCTTTCGGCAACCCAAGAGATCAATCAATGGCTGGGAAGCGATGTACAGATTGCAGCGCACGTTGCCCATTACCCCATCTGTTGGGGCTACAATGCGGTACCAGGCTACGGTTTTTATAACTTAACCGGTGCTCCTATCTTGATCCAAGAAGGTACAGAAGATGCCTACGACACCCCTACTTCTTGTGAGACACTGATCAACTCGTTACCTGAAGAAACTCAGTCATTACTCACTTTGAAGATGTACGAAGGCGCAACCCATGCGTGGGATCGCCTAGAACCTGCCAAGGTCGTATACGACCCATATGCCTGCCAAGGGGCGGGATGCGAAGTCCCAATGATTCCTGATTACGCTACGACAAAGAAATCCACTAAAGAAGTGATTAACTTTTTTAGAAACGCTTTTAGTGACGTCGAGTAAGCTCATTAGGTTCAGGTGGTGTGCAATACACCACCTTTTTTACGCTCGCCGCTTCTTTTTCAAACCCGCACCTTAAAGACAAGTAAGGTCGCGAAGATCATCAACCCTACTACGCTTAACAGGGCAAACGGTAGGCTCGTCACATTCGATACTTGCCCAACCAACGCAGGGCCTGCCAATACACCTAAGTAACCTAAGGTAGAGACAAGCCGGTATGGCCAAGGACTGAGGCATGTTCTGCTGCTTGCCAGCCGCTGAGAACATAATCGGGACAACGCAGGGCCAAGTCCAATTTTCAGTAAACCCACCATCAGCCCCGCCCCTACAATGCCGCCCAGACTGTAAAAGCCATGGAAGCCTGACATCAGGTTACGCTGGTGCTCTTTCTCTACCATTGCACCTTGGATGTTCATAATACAGTCGGTAGCACCAAGGTCTGCGCCGAACACCAACAAGAGCGCAACCGCCTGGGCCAATGAGGTAGCATGCGGTAATAATGAAAGCGCGAGCGAAAATAAACAGATGGAGACTACCATCACTAAGCGACACCCAAAACGCGCAACCAACATCCCAGAGAGCGGCATGGCCACCATGGCACCACCGCCTAAACAAAATAGAAGCGCTCCCATCACCGCATCGTTCGCCCCAACGCTGGTTTTCACCAGCGGAAATAAAGACGCACATGCGGCCATCGATAGACCCGCGCACAAAAACATAGCCCGTGTTGCAAAGAGGCCATTGGATCCCATTTCGATTCCTTCACCAGAACGCCTGCTTGCTGACCACATTGACAGCAAAGCGAACGAGATCTGATCTTGTAAATCTATTTAGGTTCCAGAAACTATGAACACGCGTCGTAAATAACAAAAAGCCCTCAGATGAGGGCTAAAAAGACAGGATTAATCGCAGCTACCGCCGCCTGAATCACCTCCGCCAGAGTCGCAACCACCGCCACCAAAGTCAAAAAAGCCTCCACTGGAATCAGAGCTACTTGAAGAAGAGGTTGAGTGACTGCTTGAAGAAGAGGTTGAGTGACTGCTTGAAGATGGGTCGGATGATTGTTTAGAGCGACCTATACCAATCCCGTAAAGTAAAAGGATGATGCCCATCCCAGAAAGCATGATCGACTCAAAATCAACGGATTGAACAAGACTGGAGAGACCTGCTATGGATAAAACAACACCAAAGAAAAGCCCTAAGACTCGACTGAACGTCATAATTTAAATTCCCGCAAATTCAGTGAGTAAAGTTGGTTATGGTTTCGCGTATTGCGTGTAGATCCCGCGCCAAGACTGATCGATCTCTTTGATCAGCCCCTTAAAGGCCATCGCTTCCGTTTTTACACGTAAATCGTCCACCGCACTGGATTCTCCCCAAATGCTGGCATACTTACTCTCCTTCGCGGTCGCTTCTGCAAGGCCGTAAAGGTACTCGGTACGGACATCAAAAAAAGCAGCCGATACGGTAGTCGTCACGGTTAGCTCTTTGTTTTTAAGGAAACCCAACGAGATCACATTTAACGGAGCAAACTTCTGCTCGCCCGCGTGAAAGCGTGTATCGAATGTGTAGATTAATAAGATATCCGCTTTAAGGCGCGCTGACGCTTCTCGGAGTGATTTTATGCTGTCCAACTTGGTTGGCAGCAATAAACGATTGAGTGGCGCAATGCCCTTGACGCCCTCAAGTTGAGCGAGGGCTTTGAAATCGTCTTCGGTTTCGACTTCCCGCGTGGTGATCACACTGTAGCGGCCATTGCCAAAGGAGTCCTGACGGTAAGAGCTATAGCCCGGTGCTTGCACCCGAGCTACCGCGATATTAACGGGGAATATCGCAGCGGGCTTTTTAGACATCAGCTCATTGATCTCTGCATCGGCCAAGTCACTCATACGAACACCGCCACCTGGGGTGGTGTAAGATGCGCAACCTGTTAACAAGAGTGCAGCTATCAGCAAAGATACTTTAAGTGTTTTCATAACGTCCCTGTAATGCATTAATGAATAAGGTAAGAGGCTATTACGCCAAATCGGCCAAGTTGCCTTTGCTCTCTAGCCACTCTTTGCGGTCAGAGGCACGCTTCTTGGCCAGCAGCATATCCAGCATTTCGTGAGGGTTATCCTCAGGATCAATGGTGAGCTGGACTAAACGGCGAGTGTCCGGGTCCATCGTGGTTTCACGCAGCTGCATGGGGTTCATTTCACCCAAGCCTTTGAATCGCTGAATACCGATTTTGGCGTTTTTACGCTCGGCTTTGATGCGCTCGCAGATGCCCTCTTTTTCGGCATCATCTAAGGCGTAGTACACATCTTTTGCAACATCGATTCGGTACAAAGGCGGCATAGCGACAAACACATGTCCTGCGGCCACCAGCGGTTTAAAGTGGCGCAAAAATAACGCACAGATCAAGGTGGCGATGTGGGCACCGTCGGAATCCGCATCAGCTAGGATACAGATCTTGCCATAACGAAGACCATCCAGATCATCTGAGCCAGGCTCTACACCCACCGCGACCGAAATATCGTGAATTTCTTGGGAAGAAAGGATCTCACCGGATTCCACTTCCCACGTGTTCAGAATTTTACCGCGAAGCGGCATGATGGCCTGGAACTGACGATCGCGCGCTTGTTTGGCCGAGCCGCCTGCCGAATCCCCTTCCACCAAGAAGAGCTCAGAGCGCATCGTTTCACCACCGGCACAGTCGGCCAATTTACCCGGCAGAGCCGGGCCTTGGGTGACTTTTTTGCGCACCACTTTTTTGCTGGAACGAAGGCGTTTTTGTGCATTACTGATCACAAGGTCCGCCAGCTTTTCGCCCTCTTCAACGTGGTTGTTGAGCCACAAAGAGAACGCATCTTTAACGACACCTGAGATAAATGCCGCAATGTGACGCGAGGACAGGCGCTCTTTGGTCTGACCGGCAAACTGAGGGTCATGCATTTTGGCGGACAGGATGTAGCAGCAGCGCTCCCAAATATCATCGGGTGCTAGCTTTACACCGCGCGGTAATAAATTGCGGAACTCACAAAACTCACGCATCGCCTCCAAAAGGCCGGTACGAAAACCATTTACGTGCGTGCCGCCTTGCGCGGTTGGAATCAAGTTAACAAAACTCTCGCAGGTTAAATCACCACCTTCTGGTAACCACTGAACAGCCCACTCAACCGCATCGATCTCACCTTGCAAAGAACCGACAAACGGATCCTCGGGGAGGGTTTCGAACACTTGCGTTGTGCCTTTTAGATAATCACTCAGACCATCTTCGTAGTACCACTCTTCTTTATCGCTTTTGCCTGAGCTTTGATCATTAAAGGTGACTTTTAAACCTGGGCATAAGACCGCTTTGGCCCGCAAATTATGCTTTAAGCGAGAAACGCTGAACTTAGCGGTATCAAAATACTTAGGGTCCGGTAAAAAACGCACCGTCGTACCGGTGTTGCGCTTACCGCAGGTATCGATTACCTCTAAGTCAGAGACTTTTTCACCATCGGCAAAGCCAATACGATACACCTTGGCATCGCGGCGGATTTGCACCTCTAACAGTTTAGAAAGTGCGTTAACCACCGATACGCCCACACCGTGCAGACCGCCCGAGTACTGGTAGTTGTCGCTATTAAATTTACCCCCAGCGTGTAAGCGCGTTAGGATCAGCTCCACACCGCTTACGCCCTCTTCTGGGTGAATATCAACAGGCATACCACGACCATCATCCGTTACCGATAAGCCACCGTCTTTATGCAGAATAACGTCAATCTGTTTGGCATGACCGGCCAGCGCTTCATCGACGGAGTTATCGATTACCTCTTGCGCAAGGTGATTCGGTCGGTCGGTTTCGGTATACATGCCGGGGCGGCGCTGAACCGGCTCCAATCCACTGAGAACTTCAATCGATCCGGCATTGTATTGCTTGGTCATGCGTGTCTAAATCCTATTAAAAAGACGCGGGTAACGGGGTCGGTTCTGGCAGGTCGATCTGTCCATGCCCGAAGCGAATGATGGATGGTATCAGATCTTCGAATCGATCAAACCCATGAGAGCCACCCGGTTGAATAAATTGTGGTGCACCTTGCAAAAACGCGACACCTTCGCGGTAATCCAAGGTTTCATCGGCTGTTTGCGACAAGAGTAAATACCGCGAAGGGTCCGAAAGCTGCCCTACGGCAAGCGCTTCAAGCTGATGCAGGTGATCCCGCGTGAGCGTATAAGCTTCGTGCGTGTAAATATTGTGATTGTCACCTAACCATTCGGCCAGCAGCCGATAAGGATAAATCGCAGGGTTTACCAATACACTGGTGCAGTTTGAGTGCTTCTCGGTAAGGTACAGGCTGTAAAAGCCCCCTAAAGAACTGCCGACCAATACAACCGGCTTACCTTGCTCGGCGGCGATTAAGGCTTCTATCTGCGCAGTCGCCTCGGTTGGCCAATGGGATAAAGCCGGTACCACGCAACGGCCTTGATCGGCGTGCGTTTTTAAGTAGGCACTCAGCAACCTAGCCTTCACCGAAGATGGCGAGCTGTTAAAACCATGAATGTAAATAAATAACGGCGACTGCATACTGGTTATCCTTACAGAACGTTCAACGTTACCTAAGCGGCAAGCGGGTTTCAAGCAAGCGGCACACGCTCAAC
This sequence comes from Neptunomonas sp. ABH4_499, assembly GCF_056160565.1. Taxonomy (NCBI): domain Bacteria; kingdom Pseudomonadati; phylum Pseudomonadota; class Gammaproteobacteria; order Oceanospirillales; family Oceanospirillaceae; genus Neptunomonas; species Neptunomonas sp. ABH4_499. Next base: position 220,876 of record NZ_JBSWXK010000004.1, read on the forward strand.
CCACGTTTTGATCTGTCCATCTGTGTTCAGCAGAATGACTCGGTAGGCAGGTAAGCCAGTGACCGGGTCGTGATCCCGCACTGGCGTTGCGGTGTAAGCAACGTATTGATGTGCGGTGGCAGGTGTCACCCACACCTTGGTATTGGCAAAGGTGAGCGAGTGTTCCTGATGAAGATGACCACAGAGTATACCGCGAATTCGATCATCCTTCTCGATACCTTCGGCGAACAAATCCGAATCACCTAACGAAATGGCATCTTGCCATGCACTGCCAACCGCGACCGGTGGGTGATGAACCGCCAGCAAAAGATGATCAAACTGACCTTGAGTGTGCAAAAGCGTCTCATTTAACCACGCGCGTTCTGCAACACCAAGGGAGCCACTGCCTTTGCCATCCCGATCATCAATGGAGTTTAATAATATCAGCCCCCACCCATCGCCCAGAGAGATGACACGTTGATTAAAGCAAGGCTTATCGGCCAGAAACGCGGCCTCATCGTGATTGCCAGCAATCCAATGCTGCGGGACTTGCAACGGGGCTAACTGCGCAACCAGTGCATCGTATTGGCTCTGCTCACCAAACTGGGCCAAGTCCCCCGTCAATAACAGATGATCGATATCGGATTCGGACAAGAGCGCTTGTACAACGGCCGATAACCGCTGCTCAGCACTGTGTTCAAACCCGGGCGGCGTCTTCGAACCTAGATGGCAATCTGTTATCTGAATCAACTTGATCGACATGCATCAATCCAAGTTGTACACAGGCTCCATCTCCTCGCCATACTCAAGGCAGTGGCTTAGCCACTCGCCCAAGAAGTCGTTGAGTTGGATCTTCTCATCAGGGTGGTGCATCTCTCGATTCGGGTAGGGGTACACGCCGCTTAACTGCTTCCGGCGTTTCATACAGATCACCTCGGCCATTTGGGCATCGTGGTACAAACGTACCACTAGGGATGGCGACTCTAACCAGTTAAGGGAGCGACGGCTCTCTTGGGAGACTTCCAAGGTAGCGGTGTAGGTAAAACGTTCGACGACCCGAAGACGCACATACGCAACGCTTGATGAAACACGCACGCGAAACTCGCGCACATCGTCCTGATCAATGCGAGGCATCAGCTTCATGATACGCACATAGTTGGCATCACAAATCGCCATTTGTCGCGTCAAATCGGGTACATACTTACGTTTACTCAAAATTGGGTTTGCTCCACTCTTGTAACAATCGTGCTCTGTTTAATTGTAGCCATTGAATCGCAATGATGGCAGGTGCGTTATCCACATCCCCCGTTTGCACCATCCGAAACACCTGTTCGGAGCTGAAGTGATGCACTAGGATATCCTCACCTTCGGATTCAAGACCATGCACACCGCTGATCTTCTGACTGTCCACACAACCACAGTAAAGATCAATGTATTCGCGTGCGCCACCTGGGCTTGGGGTAAAGCGGCTGATCTTCTCAAGCGCTAACAGGGATGCCCCGGCCTCCTCGATCGCCTCGCGGTACGCGACCTCTTCTGGGGTTTCACCAGGTTCAACAAGGCCTGCAACCAACTCCAACAGCCAAGGGCTTTCTGGGTGATCGATGGTGCCAACCCGAAACTGCTCGATCAATACAACGCTGTCTTTTAACGGATCAAACAACAATACGCACACCGCATCCGGACGCCAGAACAGATCGCGTGTGATGGCGACATCGCCCCCTTCAAAGCGTTGGTGACGAATCGTGACACGACGCATCTGATAAAAACTGTCACAGATGACATCGTCTTTTTCGATGATCGCATCAGCAGCGGAAAACTTCGGTGTCCAATCCTGACTCATGCCGGGCTCCTTATTCAATAAGGAGCCACTATAGCAATCGAGTGTGAAAGCGAAAAGTAACCGAGGGCGGGTTAGCGCGGTTTACGACGACGAGAGACAAACAACGAATGCCCCTCTTGTTGGCGGGCTTGCTGTTTGGCATCGGCCGTCAATTCGGCCACCTGAAGATGACTTTGACAGCTGTAAGGGTCAGGGTGCACCACACCGATCACAATGCTCAGCAATGGGTATATCTGGGGGTTTTGATCGTGATTTTCAATGTGGATGACGCCACGCGTTAAATCTTGCGGGTCATACAGATCCGAAATTTGATCCTCAAACGCATCTAAAATGCGCTCAAGGCGCAACTGCCAATCATCGCAGCCCATGATCACCACAAAATCATCTCCGCCAATGTGGCCGACCGTGTTATCCACACTGGTCAGATGCTGTTTAAGCAAAGCCCCAAGACGCTGGATCACCAAGTCCCCTTTGGCATAGCCATAAGCCTCGTTGAAGCCTTTAAAGTGGTTAAGGTCGATGTAGGCAAGACGGAAATCCATGGCATTGGATAAGCGTCGATCCACCTCTCGGTTGATCGGTACACTGCCAGGTAAGCCCGTTAAAGGGTGCGAGTAGGTCGCGTTTCGGACTTTAAGCTCTGTGATGCGTTTCAATAGATCTCGAAGACTTGCTACCCCAAGCAGGCTGCCGTCTTGCACGATCAAAATATCATGGGTCAACAGACTGTCATTGGTTTGGGTTAACTGCTTGGACACATCGGCCAAGCTCACAAGACTGTCCACCACTAACACATCGGTTTTGAGCAATTTATTGAGGGACTTGCCCTCGTACAAGGCGCGACCGTACTGTGTTGAAAAGAGCTCCAAAAGGTCATGACGGCGGATCACCCCCTGAGGCTCGCCGTTTTGAGTAACGGGAACCGACATCAGTTCAGGGTGCTTGCGGAATAACTCACCGACATTACCTAAGGTATGGCCCATCTCGATGGTCGGAACCACTTGGCACAGAGTCAGCACGGCTTCACTGCCATCTTGAGATCGATACTGAGCCTGACGACGGGCTCGCGATAACAGCAGCTTGTTTTTCACAGGTTCAGGGCGGGTAACGGGGCGGCCCAACAAAAAACCTTGCCCACGGGTAACGCCAAGCTCCAGTAACAGATCCAGCTCAGCGACGGTTTCGATCCCTTCTGCAATGACTTGGCAATGCAGACTTTGCGCAATCGCAACAATAGAGCGCACAAACTCACGCTTTACCGGATTCTTTTCAATTTGAGTAATAAAATGGCGATCGATCTTAACGTATTCCGGTTGTACCTCCGACCACAAGCGAAGGCCTGAATACCCAACCCCCAAATCATCAATTGCAATGCTAAAGCCCATATCACGGTAATGCTCCACAGAACCATGATTCAAGCCGCAATGATCGTAAGGGTGTTTTTCCGACAGCTCGATAACCACACGGGATTGATCCACCCCATGTTCATTCATCAAGGAAACCGTAACCCCATGTGGATGATGCACCGAGTTCAGTAGCGAAGCACTCACATTAAGAAACAGCTTTCCGGGTAGTTTTAGCTTAGAGAAGGTTTCTAGCGCTTGTTCTCGACAAAGACGCTCTAACGCTTCGTGCTCATCCGTTTCAGCCACTGCATTAAAGAGCTGATCTGGCAGATGCAGATTGCTGTTTTCAGGTCCACGCGACAAGGCTTCAAAGCCGAAGATATCACCTTCTTGAAGGTCATAAATCGGCTGGAAGACCGTGTAAATTAAGCGGCGGTTTAGGACTTCGGATAACGTAAATCCGATTGAGGACTCAACCGAATCGGAGAGCTGCGACAAAGGTAAGATCATAATCTTCACACAAAACCATCAATCACACCACTCTAATGGACGGTTATGACACAGCGATGACAAATGGGTAATTACTGATCAATATCCGTAGTGATTTCAACCTCGCCCAGCTCCACATCCAGCTTGTTCAAGATCTGTTCCATCGGCGCTGGACGAGCCAACAAATACCCCTGCCCCATCTCACATTGGTTTTCACGTAAGAAGGCCAGCTGCTCGTGCGTTTCGATCCCCTCGGCGATAACACGAAGACCTAACTTATGCGCCATCGCGATCACCGCGGAGGTGATCTCCATATCACTCTTATCATGAGGAATGTCTCGAACAAACGAGGCATCCACTTTCAAGTAATCAAACGGCAGTTTTTTAAGGTAACTGAGGGATGAATACCCGGTACCAAAATCATCAATCGACAGAGAAACACCCAAGCTTTTCAAGTTGTGCAAGGTTTCGATCACTTGATTGGCGTCATCCATGATCATGGATTCGGTGATCTCAAACTCCAAGCGCTCTGGCTTTACGTCGTGACGATACATGGCATCGCGAATCGAGTCTAATAAGCCCGGATCAAAGAATTGCCGCATGGATAAGTTTACCGCTACGCGGCTGTAATTCCCCTGAGACTCCATCCATTTAGCTTGTCGGCACGCTTCATTGATGACCCAAGCACCGACCTCTACGATCAGGCCAAGCTCCTCGGCCATTGGGATGAACTCGCCGGGTGAAATCCACCCTTTTTCAGGATGGTTCCAACGGATCAAGGCCTCAAGGCAGACGGGTTGCAACTCACCGTGCAAAGAAAATTGCGGCTGGTAATGAAGGTTAAACTGCCCCTCGATCAAGGCGCGTTTAATCTCCGTTTCCATGGTCGCACGCGCGACCACTTCAGAGTTCATCTCTGGGGTGAAGAACTGGAAGTTATTCCGCCCCATGCGCTTGGCACGATACATCGCAAGGTCTGCATTTTTCATCAGGACCGACCACGTATCACCGTCTTGCGGAGCCATCGTGATACCTAAGCTCACGGTGGCTTTCACCACGTGCGACCCCAAGGTTTCCGGGTGAGACAAGGCTTTTAAGAGTTTTTTCGCAACCACATTCGCTTCATTCGGCCCAGACACATCAGGGAGTAAAGCGATGAATTCATCGCCCCCTAAACGGGCGATCATATCGGAGTGACGCAGTGTCGCACGCATACGGTCCGCGATGGACTGAAGTAACTTATCCCCCACATCGTGACCTAACGTATCGTTCACCTGCTTAAAGTTATCCAAATCCAGATAAAAGAGCGCAAGGTGCGCGTTGTTGCGGGCGGCCTTTTTCAGCTCGGTTTCAACCTGCTCACGGAACAAGCGACGATTACCTAGGCGCGTTAATGGGTCATAAAAGGCCAACTCTTCGATCTGCGCTTGGGCCGCTTTTTGGCTTGAGATATCCTCACTCACACCAATGTAGTGTGTAATCTCGCCCCGCTCATCCAAGATGGGTGAGATCGATAACGTCGCCCAATATGGCTTGCCGTATTTGGTTTTATTTCGAAGCTCACCATGCCAATCTTCACCATCGCGGATGGTCTCCCACATTTCTTTGAAAAACTCTTTGGGGGATTCGCCGGTATTTAAAATTGACGGCTTTTGGCCGCGAATCTCATTTAAGCTGTAGCCCGTGACTTCAGTAAACTCCTCGTTCACGTATTCGATCGAGCCATTTTGATCCGTAATCAAAACCATGGTCGGGCTCTGTTCGACCGCCCGGGAGAGTTTTTGTAGATCTCCCTCGACCTGTTTTCGCTCTAACGCAAGTGTCACAAGGCGAGATGACCCTTCAAGCATAGCCCGCCACTGATCATCAAACTGTTGAGAGTTACGAAGGTAAATGGTTAATGAGCCTAGAATATGATTCTCTGAATCAAAGATGGGGTGTGACCAACACGCTTTCACATTGGCCTTGATCGAGACCTCTAAGTAAGGCTTCCAATAAGGGTGCTGCGAGACATCATCAATGATCACCGTCTCGCCAGTGGCCGCCGCCGTGCCTGAGGCGCCAGCCCCTACTTTCACTTCGATCTCTTCGGTGGCTTTCACGAAATACGCGGGCAAACTGGGGGAGGAAGCCCCCAACTTGATGTGCTGTTTGTCTTTATCGAGCAATAGGATCGAGCATGCGCTGCCAGGGCAGATAAACTCAACGCCTTGTACAATCTCTCGAAGGATATTCCCAAGTGACAGGCCTCGAATGATCATATCGTGGATACGACCATGGTGGCGAAGCAATGAGTTCTCGATATAACGCGCGGTCATATCTTGGTTCATGGCCATAATACCGATCGGTTGACCGAGGCTGTTCTTCAAAGGGGTTTTAATACACTCGATGAGGCGCGCGCCGTTGGTACTGCCATCAACCCACTCCTCTTTGACCACTGGGTGGCCTTGCTTGAGGACCTGTTGATCATGCTCGTTAATGATCTCCTGAATTTCAGCACCAAAGAGATCTTCTACGGTCTTGTTCATGATGTCAGAGGCGGGACGACCGATGTACTGCTGGAAAGCCGTGTTGAATTCGATGTAACGACCGTCTAGGCTTTTGGCATAGATGTGATTCGGGTTTGAATCGAGCAAAGAGCGCAAAATCTCTAGGCGTCTATCAGCCTCAGCTAAACGCTCAGTTTGCCGACGGTGTTCAAGCCTTTGTTTTAAGGCCACTCCTACGACACTGATCAAAGCGATCAGGAGTACTACGCCAATGATGATATCCATGAAGTGCTAACTATCCCTACAAACAATACAAATCGTGACTATGTTAACCATCATTCTGTATCGGCTTTCATCATGAAAGTTTTAGTTAAAGGTAGCACAACCGAGCGGCAAAAAAAGGAGCAAAAAGCCCGATATGATCGCACTTTACATAAAATAATAAAGTGCGATGCCAATCGGCTACGGATTAGAAACGGAGAAGGATCGAAGCAGCTGAATTTCATCCGCCCAGATCGTTTCATCGATGGTTTCAAGCACCAACGGAATACCGCGAAAGCGATCATCCTGCATGATGTATTTAAAGACTTCGAGACCGATCTCACCTTGTCCTAGACTGTGGTGTCGATCCAGTCGGGAACCTAACACCCCTTTCGAGTCATTAAGATGCATCCCCTTGAGGTATTCAAACCCGATGATGCGATCAAACTCTTCAAATACCGCTTTGGATGACTCAAAGGTTCTCAGATCGTAGCCAGCTGCAAAGATATGACAGGTATCGATGCACACACCGACACGTGTTTTATCCTTCACACCGTCGATGATCTGGCGTATCTGCTCGAACGAAAACCCCAGATTACTGCCTTGCCCTGCGGTCATTTCGATCACGGCTATGACCGATTTGGTTTGATCTAACGCCCAGTTAATCGATTCGGCGATTCGATCCAGACACTCGAAAGGGTTCATCTTTTTCAGATGGCTTCCTGGGTGAAAATTCAGGTAACACAACCCCAACTGCTCGCAGCGTTGCATCTCATCCAAAAAAGCCATGCGCGACTTTTCGAGCGGTTCCGCTTCAGGATGCCCAAGGTTAATCAAATAACTGTCGTGCGGCAGGATCTGCTCTGGTAAGAAACCGTGCACCTGACAGCGGCGCTTAAACTGCTCGATGCTCTTGCTGGTCAGGGGTTTAGCTTCCCAACGACGTTGGTTTTTGGTGAACAGCGCAAAGGCATTGGCGCCGATCTCGGTTGCGTTCAGCGGCGCGTTTTCCACACCACCGCTGGCACTGACATGGGCACCGATGTAAAACGGAGTTACAGCTTGCACGCACCACCCACACAGTCATCAAAGTCCATGTTTTCAAGCTCTTCACGCTCTGACTGAGCCGCTTTGATGCGATCGAACAGGGATTGCTCCTCGGCATTTAACGAAGGCGCTTTTTCAAAAACTGACACCAAGGTATTCAGCTCGGTAAGGGTTAGATCGTTCATTGGATTCTCCTGATCATCTCACGCTATGACAAAGGCTTTAGCGTAAGCGGTTCTATGTAATCGACCAGCAGCTGCACTGAGCGCTGACCTCGAAATTCGTTCACGTCCAGCTTGTAGACCACTCTGACTTCGGCTACCGATTCATCGGGCCAACACTGTGTATCGGCATTAAAGTGGATCGCATCGACATTAAAGCCGGTTTTTGGGTCCATCAGCATCAATTTCAAGTGACGCTGCCCCACAATACGCTGTTGTAAAATTCGAAACTCGCCATCAAACAATGGCTCTGGGAAATGATGCCCCCATGGGCCTGCCGCTCTTAACCCTTCGGCCAGCTCAAGTGTCATCTCATCGCTACTGAGTGGCCCGTCTGTTTCCAGCACTTGATCGAGGTCTTCTTTTCGCAGCTGACCACGTACGACGTGATCAAAAGCCGCCTGAAACGCCTCTATAGCCCCTGGGTTTAGTGTTAAGCCCGCCGCCATGGCATGGCCCCCAAACTTCTGAATCAGATCAGGATGCTGAGTTGCAACAGCATCCAATGCATCACGGATGTGCAATCCCGGAATGGAGCGCGCCGAGCCTTTTATCAGGCCATCATCCCCTGGCGCAAACGCGATGACCGGCCGGTGAGTACGATCTTTAATGCGGGACGCCAAAATACCGATGACTCCTTGATGCCAGAGTTCATCGTACAAACACAGTCCGTACGGCAGCTTATCAGGGTCCAGTGCGATGCTGTCGAGAATCGCCAACGCCTGCTGTTGCATCTCTTGCTCGATGCCGCGACGCTCCAAGTTGAGCTGATCCAACATCACTGCAAGTTCACGTGCCGTAGCAGGGTCATCGCTGAGCAAGCATTCGATGCCGATCGACATATCCTCTAAACGCCCAGCGGCGTTCAAGCGCGGGGCGATCGCAAAGCCTAAGTCGCTGGCCACTAGGCGTCCTCGGCTACGGCCCGATATTTCGATCAAAGCCAGCAAACCAGGACGCGCTTGGCCGGCGCGGATACGCTGTAAACCTTGGTGGACTAAGACTCGGTTGTTGTGCTCAAGCGGTACCACATCGGCCACCGTGCCCAACGCCACCAAATCCAACAGGGTTGCTAAATTGGGTAAGGGCAGGCCCTCTTTGGCAAACCAGTCCTCTTGCACGAGCGCTCTTCGAAGGGCTATGAGGACATAGAAGATCACCCCAACACCGCAGGTCGACTTTGCCGGAAACGCACAGCCTGGCTGGTTCGGATTAACGATGGCGACCGCATCCGGCAATGCATCCCCGGCCAAGTGGTGGTCGGTCACCACCACATCCATCCCCAGCGTATTGGCCCTGGCAACGCCTTCGATACTGGAGATGCCGTTATCCACAGTGACCAGCAGCTTGGGAGTAACGTTCTGGTTATAAGCAACATCGACGATTTCAGGGCTGAGTCCATACCCATACTCGAAACGGTTGGGGACGAGGTAATCCACACTCTGGCAGCCCATCATGCGAAGGCCTAATACCGCAACACTTGTGCTGGTTGCGCCATCACAGTCAAAGTCACCGACGATTAAAATAGGCTCGTTTGCTTTGACCGCTGTTACCAAGCGCGCTACCGCCCCTTCAACGCCCATCATCTCACGGTCTGGGAGTAACTCATTGAGGTTTCGGCCCAAAGCCTCTTTGGATTGAATGCCGCGGCTGGCATAGATACGCCCCAACGTTTTTGGAAATTCAGACAAAACCGGCCAGTCAGAAGGCCCTTGTGGTCGACGTTGGATAGTGACTCGTTTCAAAGCAGGGTACCGAGTAAATGCGATCAAACAAAAAAGCCCGATTGCTCGGGCTTTTTCAATAAGCGAAACCTAGCTGAATTAGCCGATATTTTTCGCGATGAAGTCCTGAACCGTTTTGATGTCGTTATCGAGCACGGTTAGGCGCTCTTCACGCTCAAACAGGTCTGTCATATGAGCAGGCAGTTCAGGGGACGTCAAACCAGCTTTCAACACCGCATCCGGGAATTTCACCGGGTGCGCCGTTGCCAACGTGATCATCGGAAAGGCTTTATCACGATTACATTCGCGCGCCGCTTTCACACCGATCGCGGTGTGCGGGTCCAACAGGTAGCCGGTTTCCGCGTGGACGTCGGCAATGGTCTGACACGTCAGATCATCGTTTACCGCAAAGCTGTCAAACAGATCGCGTACTTTGTCCCAACGAGCGGGGTCCAGCTGAACCGATTCGGTTTTGAAGCGGCCCATCAAGTCGTTGATGGCTGCACCATCACGATCGTAGATATCAAACAGCATACGCTCAAAATTCGATGACACCATGATATCCATCGACGGAGACAAGGTATGAACCAACTCTTGCTTAGACATATCATTGCCAGCAATCGCACGGTGCAGAATGTCGTTTCGGTTGGTTGCCACGACTAGCTGAGTGATCGGTAAGCCCATCTGTTTTGCCAGGTAACCTGCAAAGATGTCACCAAAGTTACCGGTGGGTACCGAGAACGCGACAGGACGATGAGGACCACCCACCGCCAAAGATGCTGAGAAGTAGTAAACGATCTGAGACATGATGCGCGCCCAGTTGATCGAGTTTACCGCGCCTAACTTCATGCCATTTAGGAAAGACTGATCAGCAAAGCTGGCTTTGACCATCTCTTGGCAATCGTCAAAGTTACCTTCCAAGGCGATGTTATGAACATTGTCAGCCAGCACGGTTGTCATCTGCTTACGCTGCACTTCCGATACACGGTTGTGTGGGTGCAGGATAAAGATATCCACATGTTTAGAGTGACGGCAGCCTTCAATCGCAGCAGAGCCCGTATCACCCGACGTTGCGCCCATGATCACAAGGTGTTCATTACGCTTAGCCAGAACGTGATCCATCAAACGACCCAGCAATTGCAATGCAAAGTCTTTGAAGGCCAACGTTGGGCCGTGGAACAACTCTAAAACCCACTCGTTAGTGCCCAGCTCTTTTAACGGTGCAACTGCAGAGTGATTGAAACCTGCGTAGGTCTCATCAATCATGGTTTTCAGATCAGCATCGTCGATGCACTCGTTCACAAACGGCGAGATCACTTTGAACGCTAATTCTGCGTAAGAAAGGCCTGCCCAGCTTGCGATCTCCTCTTGAGAGAAGGTCGGTAATGTTTCTGGAACGTACAAGCCGCCATCAGAGGCCAAGCCTGCTAGCAAAACTTCTTCAAAATTCAGAGCCGGTGCTTGGCCACGTGTTGAGATGTATTTCATGACAAAAAACCTACCTAATTAACCTTAAAGCTGCTCTACACGGATACGCGTAACTTGACCGACGATGTCATCCAGCGCTTCGATCGCTTCAATGGCGCGGTTCATCGTTTCCTCTTTAACGCGTTGGGTCAGAAGAATCACCGGAACTTGGTACTCTGCGGTTTCTTTCTGAACAATCGCCTCGATGTTGATGCCGTTATCGCCCAAGATACGCGTAATGTTTGCCAACACACCTGGTTTTTCAACCGCCTGCATACGCAGGTAGTAGGAGGTATCGGTTTCGCTCATCGGCAGAACCGGCATATCTGACAGCTCTTTTTGCTGGAACGCTAAGGGTGGAACACGGCTTTCGTTATTCACCGCCAAAGCACGAACAACGTCGATCACATCAGCCACCACAGACGATGCGGTCGGCTCTGCGCCGGCACCAGCACCGTAATAAAGCGTTTGACCAACCGCGTCACCATCAACCATCACCGCGTTCATAACGCCGTTTACATTGGCCAGCAATGCTTTTTCAGGAATCAAGGTTGGGTGCACACGCAGTTCCACACCGTTTTCGGTGCGACGACTGATGCCTAAGTGCTTGATGCGGTAGCCCAGCTCTTCGGCGTAACGCACATCTTCCGTCGTGATCTTGCTGATCCCTTCGGTGTATGCTTTGTCAAACTGCAAAGGAATACCAAATGCGATGGACGCCAGAATCGTCAGCTTATGCGCCGCATCAATCCCCTCAACATCAAACGTAGGGTCTGCTTCGGCATAGCCCAGCGCCTGAGCTTCGGCCAGTACATCGGCAAAATCGCGGCCTTTATCGCGCATCTCGGTCAGAATGAAGTTACCCGTGCCATTGATGATACCCGCCAACCAGTTGATGCTGTTGGCCGATAAACCTTCACGGATCGCTTTGATGACCGGAATACCACCGGCCACGGACGCCTCGTAAGCCACCGATACGTTGTGTTTTTGCGCCGCTTCAAAGATTTCGTTGCCGTGCACAGCAATCAAGGCTTTGTTCGCGGTCACGACATGCTTGCCGTTTTCGATGGCCGTCATCACCAACTTGTAGGCCACATCGTAGCCACCGATCAGTTCAACAACGATGTCGATCTCTGGGTTGGTTGCTACTTCAAAAATATCGCGGGTAATGGCAATGCCATCCGTAGTACAAGCAGGGTTATCACGACGAGCACCAATTTGCTCAACAATAATCTGGCGTCCGGCACGACGAGCAATCTCGTCCGCATTGCGTTGCAGAACGTTGAAAGTACCGCCACCGACGGTGCCCAGACCACATATACCTACTTTTACCGGTTTCAAAACCTTACCTCGCTGTTAACAAGAGAGTCATCCCTACGGATCACACCACACAGGGTGTTTACAAAATGGCCAAGCATTATACCCAATAACCGATAACGCCACCATCCAAAGGGCGGGAACTCAGGCATAAAAAAGAGGGCGCTTTAACCCTCTTTTCGTTATGGATACTGCGCCCCTTAAGAGTCGGCGTTTAGCATCGCTTCCAATCGATCGGCCGGCATATAGCCTGGGATCAACTTACCTTCTGTGGTCAAAATAGCCGGGGTGCCTGTCACGCCCACTTTTTGACCCAATTCAAACTGCTGATTCACTGGGTTTTCACAGCTGGACGGCTTCACAGGCTTACCACCTTTCGCCTCATCCATCGCAAGATTTCGGTCCTCAGCACACCAGATACCCGCCATTTTGTGGTACACCGGAGAACCCGGCCCTTGGCGCGGATACGCAAGGTACTTAACAGTAATACCCTTCGCTTGCAGCTTTGGAACTTCATCGTGAAGTTTGCGGCAGTAAGGGCAATCCACATCGGTGAAGACGTACACGATGTTTTTCTCTTCGCCTTCGGCTTTATAGACGATCATATCTTCATCTTTTTGCTCGCCGAGCAACTGAGCGCGCAATGCGTTTTGCTTCTGATCCGTCAGGCTGACAAAACCTTTTTCGTCGGTTAAGTGGTACAACTTACCCAGCAGGAAGTACTCGCCCGCTTTGTCCACATATAAGACTTCGCCGCTACCCAAAGTGACTTCAAAAAAGCCATCCATCGGTGCCGCTTCAATCGACTCGACCGGAATATTGGGGTCGATCTTTTTAATCTGTTCACGGATCGTCTCTTCGGGCACTTCGGCCGCAACCGCTGAAACCGATAGCCACAAAAGCGCGGCCGATACGAATAGCTTTTTCATAACATCCTCAAATCATTCGTCGCCGTTAAGACGATCAGTTTATCCGAAAGTTCAGAGCTTACCCTCTTGGGTGATGCTCTTTGTGTAAGTTTTGCAGACGCTGCTTTGCAACGTGGGTATAAATCTGGGTAGTGGATAAGTCACTGTGTCCTAACATCATTTGTACAACGCGCAAATCCGCACCATGGTTAATCAGGTGTGTCGCAAAGGCATGGCGTAACACGTGTGGCGATAAATCCACCTCAATACCAGCCAATGTGGCATAACGTCTCACCCGGTGCCAAAACGTCTGGCGTGTCATCTCCCGCCCACGCTGACTAGGAAAGACAGTGTCCGACTGAGGGTCGCTGATCAACTCCATCCGAGAGGAGGTCAAAAAGTGCTCTAGCCATCGACACGCCTCATCCCCAAGGGGCACTAAACGCTCTTTATCCCCTTTACCGATCACTCGAATCGCCCCAAGCTGCAGATTCAGCTGCATAAACCGAAGCGATACAAGCTCAGTCACTCGAAGCCCCGTCGCATACAGGACTTCAAGCATGGCTCGATCACGTATACCCAAGGTTGTGGATAGATCAGGCGCGTTAAGCAGTGACTCTACATCCTGCTCGCTTAACGTTTTCGGTAAAGGGCGACCTTTTTTTGGAAGTTGAATCTCGAGTGTTGGGTCTTGAGTGATCGCTTTTTCACGCACCAAATAACGATAAAAGCGCCGAGCACATGAGATAAAGCGCGATGTGGACGAGGTACTGAACGCCTCAGCGACTCGCCAACCAAGGTAATGACGAATCTGCTCTTTGGTCACATCCACCAGAAATAAACGCTGCTCTGTCGTCAACCAAGCCGAGAACTGCTCGAGATCTCGCCGATACGCCATGCGCGTATTCTCACTGAGCCCCTCTTCAAGCCAAAGCGCGTCCGAGAAAGACCGAATCCAACGCTCATCCGCCTCCCGAGGCTTAACTCGAGTAAACCGGCGATCCTTACCGCCGGCTAGTCTAGCCATCAGCGATAAACCTGTATCTCGCCAATACTGGCTTTCATGACCGGCACGGTAGCGCGGCCTTGCTCAATGTGTCGGCGTACATTGATCGCCTTATCCGACACCGATACCAACACCCCTTCAATGGGGCCAGAAAAGCGTGTTTCTACCTTAATAGCACTGCCAATGTAATCAGAAAGCGCTTCTACCTGTGTGGCTTTGTAGGATTTCTCAATCAGCGCAGGCTGGATCGGGATAACCCCCGGCACCACCTCGCGTTGTGGCTCAGGCTCAGGTTCCGGCTGTTCCCGCTGCTCTCCTGTTACCATCACATGCACTGCATTTTGAATCCCACCTGCATACACACTTTGCAACGCTAGCCACTGCTGATCGGTCAGCTCAACGGTATCATTGCCCACGTGTATGTGGATTTCGGAACGGTTAATCAAACTCTCGGATAACGCGTGATCGGTCAAATCAAGCAGCTTAACGGGTTTGGCAGGCTCGTACGCGAACTGAACTTTCGCATTGGGCATGTGCGCATTCACCAGCGCCTGATTCAGCTCAAGGTCCGCAGGTACACCTAACTCACGCCACCACTCATTCAAAGCGGCTTCGTAAGCTTCCCAATATAGATTCCCCTCTTCGATACCTGATTGCTTACGACAGTGAATGCTCCAACGATTATTAAAGCCGCGATCTTGCACATCCAACTTAAAACGCTGAACCAAGCTAGACCCTAGCGCCTCACGACGCAGCGAAACACCCGCAGGCTGCCCCACCAATACATCTAGGTTCATATCCATAAACTGTTGCCACTGGCTGTTAATCGCCAAATGCAACGCTTTATTCTGCGTCGAGGGCTCTATTGATAAATCCACACTCCCACTGATAAAGCTGTAGCCAAGCGAGAGTAGATCGGATGCCTTACGCTGAGTTTGATCACCGCAAACCAGAGTGCTGAAGTCGGCCCGCTGATAACCATCGGAGTCTTCTTGTGCATCACGCATACGAAGAATGCTGGCTAAGGACACTTTCGCGTTAGCCAAGCTCATTGAAACAGGGTGCGTTAACTGCCCAGATGACAAAGCACTATCGAGGGAAAGATACGACTGCCAATCCGATAAGGTAAAAGACCACTCATCAACCGTCATGACCACCGAGCCTGATGGTAGACGCACATTAACCGACTGCAGAGAGATAGGCTGCAAAAGCCAAGCATTTAAGGTCGAGTATTCGATGCGGGCAACGGGCTTTAAAGCCGTAATCAGCTTATCCACACCTGTCTTGGCTTGATACCAATAATAGCCTTGAACAGCGCCCAGTAATGCGATGGGTAATAAAACCAACAAGCACACCTTGATCATTCGGCGAACTTGTTTATTAACTGTAATCTGCATCGACTCCCTCGATGTCCCCCTGTTATGCACCGACCTATTTTAGACATCCTTGGCGCATGTTTCTAATTTATAACGCAAAAAGGTGACACATGGTCACCTTTTTTCGAAGCATTATACAAAAGAATGTATTAGTTAAGCTTCTCTTTGATACGTGCAGACTTACCGCTACGCTCACGCAGGTAGTACAGTTTAGCCTGACGAACATCACCACGACGCTTCAGAGTGATCTCTTCAACTTGTGGGCTGTATGTTTGGAAAGTACGCTCAACGCCCACACCGTGGGAGATTTTACGTACTGTGAAAGCAGAGTTCAGACCGCGGTTACGCTTACCAATTACTACACCTTCAAACGCCTGCAGACGGCTACGGTTACCTTCTACAACACGTACTTGTACAACAACTGTGTCACCAGGGCCAAACGCTGGGACGTCTTTGCTCATTTGTTCAGCTTCGATTTGCTGAATGATCAGGTTTTTGCTGCTCATCGCTCGCTCCTAATATATTTAACCGTCGGACTCTTGAGTCTCACGGATATATTCAGTTAACAGTGCCTGCTGCTCGGCCGTTAGCGTTTTACTCTCAAGCAGATCTGGACGTCGTTGCCAGGTTCTGCCTAGTTGTTGCTTCAAACGCCATCGACGGATCTTTGCATGATCGCCGCTCAGCAGCACTTCAGGAACAATCAAGTCATCAATGGACTCTGGTCGGGTATAGTGCGGACAATCCAGCAAACCCTCTGCAAAGGAATCTTCTTCTGCAGAAGCGCTGTGCCCCAGCACCCCAGGCACAAGCCGAGAGACAGAATCGATCATGGTCATGGCCGGTAATTCACCGCCACTTAGGACAAAATCGCCCAGCGACCACTCTTCATCAATCTCGGTTTGAATCAGGCGTTCATCGATACCTTCGTAACGCCCTGCCACCAAAATCAATCGCGAACAGGAGGCCAGCTCCTGCACGCCCGCGTGATCCATTTTTCGCCCTTGAGGCGACAGATAGATCACTTTGGCATCTCCTCCAGCTGCTTGTTTCGCAGCGTGAATTGCATCCCGCAAAGGCTGAACCTTCATCAACATGCCAGGACCACCACCATAAGGACGGTCATCCACTGTGCGATGCTTATCCAGCGTAAAATCCCGAGGATTCCAACACTGAATATTGATCAAACCTTCCCGTACTGCTCTTCCCGTTACACCATGCTCCGTTATAGCACAGAACATATCCGGAAAAAGCGTGACTACGCCAAACCACACGGGTTAGAACTCAGGGTCCCAATCGACCCTCATTGTCCCTGTTTCCAGGTTAATTTCTTTAATCACTTGATCCGGCAGGTAAGGAATGAGTCGCTCTCGGCGATCATAACTTTCTGCGTTTCCACGAACCACCAACACATCGTTGGAACCCGTTTCAAACAAGTGACTTACACGCCCCAGGTTTTCACCTGTCAGCGTTAACACTGTCAGTTTTTCCAGTTGGCTCCAGTAGTACTCACCCTCTGCAAGCGCTGGCAGCAAGTCCGATGTAACGCCAATATCAACACCACTGAATGCCTGAGCCGCTTCGCGGTCATTAATTCCGTTTAATTTGGCGATCAAACCCTTACCGTGCTTTTTACCCGCTTCCACCTTGTAAGGCTTCCACTGACCTTGGATTTTAAGCAACCAAGGAGAGTATTTTAAAATGTCATCCATCGTGTCTGTGTGCGAGTAGATTTTCACCCACCCTTTAATGCCATAAACCGATGTAATCTGGCCGAGTACGGTAACATCGTTTGAAGTTGTCGTTGTTCGGCTCATTTTAATGCAGTCCACTTCACCTACTGTTCAGCGATTACTGAGCAGCTTTCTTCGCTTCTTTTACCAGCTGAGCTACACGCTCAGACAATTGAGCACCTTTCTCAGTCCAGTACTCAACGCGCTCAAGATCCAGACGCAGACGCTCTTCTTGACCGCGAGCGGATGGGTTGAAGAAACCGATGCGCTCAATAAAGCGACCATCGCGAGCGTTGCGAGAATCGGCAACTGTTACTTGATAAAAAGGACGCTTCTTAGCGCCACCACGTGATAAACGAATAACGACCATCGTTGATCCCTTTATTGATGCAAGGTTTTAGCATCGCCTTGCGTTAGTGATCCAACCCCGCTTTCGCCGGATTGGGCGTAAAATACAGGGGGCGGATTCTACCCGAATCAGCCCCCTAAAGAAAGCACTAATGGCTACTTTTTATCCAGATCACATACGCGGGAAGTTTCCGCCACCCATACCCGGTGGCAGCATACCCTTCATGCCGCGCATCATCTTCGACATACCGCCTTTGCCCGAGAATTTTTTCATCATCTTGGACATCTGCTTATGCTGTTTCAACAGACGGTTTACATCTTGAACTTGCGTACCGGAACCCATCGCGATCCGCTTCTTGCGAGAACCACTAATGACATCAGGGTTGCGGCGCTCGTGTGGGGTCATTGAGTTAATAATGACCTCCATCTGCTTCATGCCTTTTTCTGCCTGAGAAGTATCGGCACCTTGGATCATCTGCCCCATACCCGGCAACTTATCCAACATGCCCATCATACCGCCCATGTTGCTCATCTGTTGAAGCTGCTCACGGAAGTCTTCCAGATCAAAGCCTTTGCCTTTTTTGATTTTCTTGGCAAATTTTTCCGCTTTGTCTTTGTCGATTTTGCGCTCAGCTTCTTCGATCAGGGAGAGCACATCGCCCATACCCAAGATACGGGACGCTAAGCGGTCCGGGTAGAACGGTTCAAGCGCATCGACTTTCTCGCCCATACCGATGAACTTGATCGGCTTACCCGTGATATGACGTACGGACAACGCCGCACCACCACGCGCATCACCGTCAGCTTTGGTCAGAATGACACCGGTCAGCGGCAGCACACTGTTGAAGGCTTGCGCGGTATTGGCCGCATCTTGACCGGTCATGGCATCCACCACAAACAAGGTCTCAACCGGTTTGATCGCCGCGTGGAGGTCTTTGATCTCCTCCATCATTTGCTCATCAACGTGCAAACGACCAGCGGTATCGACTAACAACACATCAAATTGCTGAACTCTGGCGTGTTGAATCGCCGCATTGACGATATCGATCGGCTTTTGATCAGCACTGGATGGGAAGAAGGCAACATCCACTTCATTCGCCAAAGTTTCCAGCTGTTTGATCGCCGCTGGGCGATACACGTCCGCAGAGACCACCAAGACTTTTTTCTTTTCACGCTCACGAAGGTAGCGCGACAGTTTAGCGACCGACGTGGTTTTACCCGCACCTTGAAGACCCGCCATCAAGACAACCGCTGGCGGCGTCGCGGCCAGATTCAGCTGTTCGTTGGCTTCACCCATCACGCGGACGAGTTCTTCATTGACGATTTTGACGAAAACCTGACCAGGACTCAGGCTTTTGGTGACCTCTTGACCGACCGCACGCTCTTTAACACTGTTAACGAACTCTTTCACCACCGGCAGAGCCACGTCCGCTTCCAAGAGCGCCATGCGCACTTCACGCAGGGTACCTTTGATGTTCTCTTCCGTTAGTTTTGCTTGCCCGGTAACCGAGCGAAGCGTTCGTGTTAATCGGTCTGTTAAATTCTCAAACATACTTGCCTCAGTGGACCTATACCGTTTCGGTCTCGTTCTATTGCGGGCGATTATACCTTAGGGAGCGATAGAGCCACACCCCATTATTTCCACACCCTAACATTTGTGACACACTACGCCCTCTGGAGGAGAGGTTAATGCTGTCAATCATCACTTTGTTGGCTATTTTGGTGTACCTTGCGGCGGCTTATTTACAGTTTACCGCCTTAAAAGGACAACGTCGGGTTTCATCAAGCGTTATAAAAGGGTTCGCCGCAAGTGCTGTGACACTGCATGCGTTTTCTGTTTACAACGTACTGCACCAACCCAATGGCATCGACCTCGACTTTTTTGCCACAGGCTCCCTGATTGCATGGTTAGTGGCTGGCATCGTTACCTTAAGCAGCTTACGCCAAGCCGTAGAAAACCTGTTTATTGGCGTGTTCCCAATGGCCGCGTTAACAGCCGCGCTTGCCGAATGGGGTCCAAGCCTAGCAGCCCCCCATCATTACAATGGCGACCTGATTGCTCATATTCTGCTATCCATCTTGGCCTACAGCATGTTCACTGTGGCGGCTTTCCAAGCCATCTTACTGTCGCGTCAGGTACACGCCCTAAAAAGCCATCACACCCGTGGTTTGGTCAGTTCTTTGCCGCCGCTTCAAACCATGGAGCGCTTGCTGTTCGAAATGCTTTGGATTGCGATGGGTTTACTGACCGCATCACTGATCACAGGCTTTATGTTTGTGGATGATTTATTCGCCCAACACCTTGTGCACAAAACCGTTCTTTCGATCATCGCTTGGCTGCTCTATGCCACGCTTTTAGCAGGTCGTATATTGCGAGGCTGGCGCAGTCAAAAAGCCGTTCGTTGGACCATCAGTGCATTCGTATTTCTGATGCTGGGTTTCTTTGGTTCCAAGCTGATCGTCGACCTACTTTACGGTTAATCGATTTAAGACCAATCACCTGTTGACACAGATGCGATGCGTTCAGACAATGGGGCTCCCATCTGTAAACTAAGGTCTTAACGTTGGAAGACGCATCGATAGGATTTCTACTTGGAGTTCTTTGCTTTCTGATTCTCTGTTCAGCATTTTTCTCCAGTTCTGAAACCGGGATGATGTCCCTTAACCGCTACCGGTTAAAGCATCTAGTTAAACAAAAACACCGCGGTGCCCGCCAAGCCAGCGCACTACTGAGCCGTCCAGATCGCTTGATCGGCGTCATTCTGATCGGTAACAACTTCGTAAATATTCTTGCCTCTTCGATCGCTACCGTGGTGGCGGTTCGTTTGTGGGGTGACGCTGGTATCGCCATTGCTACCGCGCTGTTGACCATTGTTATTCTTATTTTTGCTGAAGTGTCCCCTAAAACGGTGGCTGCTTTGCATCCGGAAAAAATCGCTTTCCCGGCCAGTTACATCTTAACCCCACTTCTTAAGTTGATTTATCCACTGGTGTGGATTGTAAATGGCATTACCAATGTCTTTTTGAAGCTTTTTGGCATCAGTACAGCCGGTGGTGGCGATCATCATCTCAGCACTGAAGAGCTGCGCACCCTCGTAAACGAAGCAGGCGCTTTGCTGCCTCAGAAGAAGCAGTCCATGCTGTTAGGTGTTTTGGAGCTCAACGATGTTACCGTTGATGACATCATGATCCCCCGTAACGAGATTCAAGGGATCGATCTAGACCTTGAGTTGGATGACATACTCGATAAGCTTTCTAAAACAGCGCATACGCGCCTGCCAGTGTACAACGGCGATATTAACCGCGTGGTCGGCATCTTGCACATGCGTAACCTTGCCCAGTTGATTCAGCAAGGCACACTGTCCAAAGCCGCTATTTTGCAAGTCATCAGCGAGCCTTACTTCATCCCAGAAGGGACACCACTGCAAACCCAGCTGCTCAACTTCCAAAAAGAGAGCCGCCGCATTGGCTTAGTCGTCGATGAATACGGCGATGTGCAAGGCATTGCAACCCTTGAGGATATTCTTGAGGAGATCGTGGGCGAGCTGTCGACGGATCACCGTGAAGATAACTCCGACATTCACCCGCAAGAGGATGGCAGCTTCTTTATTGAAGCCTCAGCCTACGTGCGGGAGATCAACAAGGCGCAGGATTGGGAGTTACCCACAAACGGCCCTAAAACCTTGAACGGCTTGATCATTGAGACACTTGAGTCGATCCCGGATGCAAACGTGTGTCTGGAAATTGGCCGCTACCGCATCGAAACACTGCAGATGACGGATAACTTGATCAAATCAGCCAAGATCATTCAACTTGAACGTCAGGATGAAGAGGACGATTAGTCCTTCTTCGTTGATATCGTTGAAGATCAGCCCTGCTTGAGCTGATCTTCAACCACTTGAATTTTATCGTCGATGCTTTGTGCTTTGTCCGTGCGAGTGCCCACTCGTAAGGTGCTGCTGATTCGCACCGCACCGGCCTCGTGTACCACTTCGTGACAGCGCTTTACGATCGCAAAGACCGCATCCCACTCCCCTTCAATATTGGTACCGTACGCATGCATTTGGTAGGACAAGCCTGAGCTTCGGATGATTTTCTGGCATTCAGTCACATAGTTTGACACCGATACGCCGACACCCATCGGGATAACACACAAATCCACCATTACCTGCATTAACACACCTCGCCTTTTTCGCGACGAACGATGCGCGCCCACGCGGCCCGTTTCTCGTCATCACTTAACACGCCCCACTCAGCGATTTCCATACCGGATCGATGACAGGCGGTACAGATATCATTCATATCCAAAATGCAGACCCCAACACATGGGTTTGGAATGGGCTTATTCGTGGCTTGCTGCGAATCGGTCATAACGGCTCTCGTGCTCTATCATTGAGCAAAGTTTACCCTATCTCACCGAGGGACTCGAAACCTTATGACGGATCACGTCCGTTTCGGGTCGTGGCTTCATCGGAATATTGGCATCAAGGCACCCATTGAGTAGCTCCACCAAGACGTACGCGGTTAATCCCCAGATCAGATAACCATCGTATTGATACGCAGGCACATAACGCGACTTACCTTTAAAGACGATCTCATCCGTGTGATGCCTGTGATCGGTTAAGAAGAACTTAAGCGGTACTTTAAAAACCGCATCGAGCTCACCTGGGTTAGGGGTCAGAGGCGCATCGGGGTCGATTAGCCCAACAAAAGGGGTGACTACCAGCTGATGCTTGGACATCACCTGCCCCATCTGACCGAGAATCTCGACTTCGCTAGGCTCAAGCCCAATTTCTTCATGAGCTTCACGCAGTGCGGTAAAACGAAGGTCGGGGTCCGTTGCATCCTGCTTGCCGCCTGCAAACGCGACCTCGCCACTGTGGCTCGACAGTTTAGCGGCGCGCTGAGTCAGTACCACTTTAGGGTCTGGCTCATTGGTAATGGCCACCAGCACCGCCGCTTGGGGGCGGCGCGCTTGCAAAAGACGCGGTTGAAAGTGTGTTAATCGTTGTCGTATTTGTTTTATCATCCCAGACACCCTAAACGCTCGGGTTCATTCCATCATACACAGCGGGAGTCCTCTTATGAACTTTTGCAGCGCGTGCGGCTCATCCGTCTCGCTAGAAATTCCGGTCGGCGATAACCGCTTACGCTACGTATGCAGCCACTGCAAAACGATTCATTACTCCAACCCCAACATCATTGCTGGGTGCATACCGATTTATAAAGAGGAATATGTACTGCTGTGTAAACGCGCCATCGAGCCACGTTTGGGTTACTGGACCTTGCCCGCAGGCTTTATGGAAAACGGCGAATCGGTTGAAGAAGCCGCCCTTAGAGAAACCGTAGAAGAAGCCTGCGCTCAGGTGGAGATTCGCTGTTTATACACCGTAACCTCCATCGTTCCGGTCAACCAAGTACAGATGCTCTACCTTGCCGAGCTAAAAGAGCCAGAGTTTGCCACCAGCATCGAATCATCCGAGGTGGCATTGTTCCACCTCGATGAGATCCCATGGGATGACTTGGCGTTTCAGACCATACAGAATGCGTTACGCTTTTACATCAATGATCGCCACCGTGGCGACTATCCACTGCATCGAGTACTTTTGGATGCCAACGTGGATAAATCCTTAGAGGATTACCACCCCTAACATCAGTCAGCACCATCACTCCTGAACCAAAGCTTGGGGGTCCCATTTATCACGCTTACGCTCTGACATTTGGCTGATCAAGACTCCACCAATCACCAACGCACACGCCATCAACTCAGCGACGGAGTAACGCTCGCCCAGCAAGAAAAACGCCAGCACAAGTGTAAATACCGGTATTAGGTTAATGTAAGCCGATGCTTGTGAGGCTTTAATTTTAGAGACGCCCAAATTGAATAAACCGTAGGCTCCGATATTAATGAGTGTGCCCAAATAGATGATCGCCATCACCCCAACACTGCTCCAAGCCACAGGGGTTTCTGTCGAGGACAAAAACAGTAGCGGGAAGAAAAACACCGAACCACACAAGCCTTGGAGTGCGGTCAGAAACCAGGTCGAATAGCGCTGCGACAGGTGCTTTAAACACAAGGTATAACCCGTTGCACAGAGCATCGCACAGAGCTCTAGGAAATTCCCTAAAAGCGGATTAGGCGCCATGTCCGTTTCCTTCGCGGACACACTCAGCCAAACCGCCCCAACAATCGCGATCAAATACCCCGCCCATGTTTTGGCAGCCACACTCTCTTTAAGTGCAAAGAGCGCACCCACGCCCACTAAAACAGGGGCCAGTGCGGTGATCATGCCCGCTTGGCTAGCACTGGTGTAGACCAAAGCGTTGGCTTCGAAAACAAAGTATAAGCAGGGCTCGCAGATGACCATTAACGCCAACCACTTAAGATCGCCTTTGCGGTACTCAAAACGCGCTACCCAGCGCCACAGCACCAAGAAACAGATCGAGGCCACCAGCATTCGACCAAAAATAACCCACATTGGGTCGTAATGTTCGAAAGCAAATTTTAAAGCCACGAATGAGCTAGACCATAACAGCATCGCCGTGATCAAACTCAGTGCAGGTAGTGCGGTGGAAAACATGACAAAGCACCCAGAAAAAGAGATTTTGAGGGTTGCAGAGTAGCGATTTATTCATCATTAGCCCAATGAATAAATCACCACCATCATTAGTCAAACTTATTAGAGATCAAGAGTTTTTCAAACTCATGCATACTTAAAGGACGACTGTAGAAGTAACCCTGAACGTACTGACAGCCCAGCTCTTTGAGGAAACGTCCCTGCTCCGAGGTTTCGACGCCTTCGGCTACCGTCTCTAAGTTTAGGTGGCGGGATACGTCCAGTATGGAGTGGGTTAAGGCCCGATCATCACTGTCATCAGGCAAGCCATCCACAAACGCTCGGTCGATTTTGAGCTTATCGATCGGGAAGCGTTTGAGGTACGCCAAACTCGAATACCCAGTGCCGAAGTCATCCAGTGCGACTCGGATCGAGCGCTCGCGCAGCGCCATGATCAAATTCTCGGCATTGACCGCATCCATCATCAAAGCGGATTCGGTAATCTCAAGCACTAAACGCTCGGCGGGGAAGCCGGTATCATCCAAGACCGCTTCAACCAAAGGCAACAGCGCCTCGTTAAACTGCATCGCGGATACGTTGACGGCAAGTTCCGGCACCTCCAACCCTTCGGACAACCAGATTGCGGCTTGCTGACAGGCCTCCTGCAATACCCAAGCACCAATCGGACGGATCAAGCCAAGCTCTTCCGCGAGCGGGATGAAATGATCGGGCGGGATACGCTCCTCTTTGTGACGCCAACGGATGAGTACTTCGGCACCAGCCAAGCCTTCATCGGCTAACCGGTATTGAGGCTGATACTCTAAGAAGAACTCACCATGATCCAAGGCTTGGCGAAGGGAGTGCTCCATACGCAAGCGGTGAGCGACCCTCTCGTTCATATCATCGGAGTAAAACTGATAGTTATTGCGCCCGCGCTCTTTGGCATCGTACAGCGCGGTATCTGCGTTTCGGAATAACTCCTCGGTGGAGTTACCGTCGGTCGGGAATAAAGTAATACCAATACTTGGGGTCACATAGAGATCAATATCGCCTTGTTTGAAAGGGTCAGAGACCAGTTTTAACAACCGGTCAGATAAGGACGCCGCAACGGCAACGGCATTACATCCCTCGGGTAAAATCAGCTTGATGGCAAACTCATCGCCCCCAATACGCGCGATCGAATCCCCCTCTCGAACCGCCAACGAGAGGCGTCTTGCGATCTCTTTGAGCATGGTGTCGCCAACACCATGACCTAAGGAGTCATTAATGTTTTTAAAGCGATCCAGATCCACAAACAACAAAGCAAATCGCATATGATCCGCATTATGTGCCTGCTGGATAAAGCGGTCGATTAAACCTTTCAGGTATTTGCGATTAGGAAGCCCTGTTAACTCATCAAATCGAGACACATAGCGCAGCCGCTCTTCGACCTTGATGTGCTCTGAGCGGTCACTGAAGGTTGCGATGTAGTGGGTGATCTGTCCCTCTTTATTACGGAACACCGAGATCGACATCCGCTGAAGATACACCTCACCGAGCTTGGTTTTATTCCAGATCTCGCCCTGCCACTGACCAATGACCGCCAAAGTCCCCCAAAGACCTCGGTAAAACTCAGGCGAGTGCTTACCAGACGATAAGAAATTAGGGTTACGGCCAATCACCTCTTCGCGGGTGTAGCCTGTAATTTTCGAGAAGGCCTCGTTCACCGAGACGATCTTGTTGTTGTGATCGGTCAGCATGATCCCCTCGCGCGAGGTCTCAAACACCTGCGTCGCAATGCTTAGGTCATCTTGATGCTGGGACAACATATCGGACTGGTGCGTTATCCGGTGACGGTAATCCGCAATGACTCGGTTGATCCATCTGGCATAGATCAAAACCAGCAATAACAAACCGATACCAAGACCGATCACCACACCACGCTGATGCGCCTTTTCAGCAGCCAGCTCTCGTTGCTGTTGCTCTTTAATAGCCGGCGTTACCGTATCAAACCCTGGGTAAAGCCCGGCCACCAAGACCCAATCCCAAACGTCGGTCGGCTCGACCAAAGAGAGTTTATTTACTGGCTGCCCATCGTTACCTGGCAATGGCCAGACGTACTCGGTAAATCCACCTCCGTTTTTAGCCAACGTAAGGATGTCGCGGGCCAGCGTACGATTGGTTTGGTTCTTAAATTGACTGTAATGCAAAGGGCTGCTGCCCACAGGCCGAAGCGGTGACCAAAGTACATGACCGGCCTGATCAAACACCGTCACATAACCAAACTGGCCAATGTTCACTGACGCGATCTGCTCAAGCGCCATCGCTTGCATATGTGCACGTGCGGAGTTGAGGTAATCCCCTGTGCCAACCACCCAGTCAAAGGGGGCAAAACGCTGAACGTACGAGACCTTATCGAACATTTCACGCCCTTTAAACGGCTGATACCATCGATAATTCACAAAGCCCGCTTGCTCTTTCGAGTTCACCGCATCCAGTATCCGTTGCATGATCGGCACGCCCTGATCATCCCGATTGTCCATCAAGGAGGTGCCTTCACGTTCTGGATGTGTGGGTAACAGCACGGCATTACCGGCCTGGTCATCGATAAAGATGTACCCACGCCCCTCGGCAAACCGATAAGCGCGCATCGCTTCAATGATGAGGGATTTAAGCTGGGACTCTGAGAGATCATCCTTGTGTTGATCGTACAGATATTGCATCTGACCGATCGCGTTTTGCACATGATCTTTTAAGCTGTTTTTGAGCTGAGTTTCAGCATGCCGATCCATCAAGACCAGATACGTCTGGATGTAGCTCATTTCGCTGCGCAGGCGGCTCTTATCCACCTCGAGCTGTTCGGGTAGATACACACCGCTTTCGACTGGCGCCATGGCCCGTTCAGACAGATAAAAAAGCCCCAATGAGACCAATAAAATGGCTAACGCGCCGAAAATGCCCCATATCCTTTGCGAGGACGAATGTTGTTCAAAATCGTTTTTCAACATGAACAGACGACTTACCCTACCTAACCATCGAGTACACGAATAAGGCTGTACTGCTGATACTTTTCCGGCACCGAATCAACCCAAGGCGCATAGACTAACCGATGGAACCCCTTTTATGAACAGCAACTTAACAAAAAAGTAGACTTAACCGTTCATAAATTGGGTAATCTGCGCTTCGATGTGATGGTATTCCGGCTCCTCTTTAGAAGTGTAATTCCAATTTTTGAGGGTGCCAGTCACTTTAACGTACCAGTTTCGAATCGCATCTCGCGAGTCGAGCGTGGGTTGTTGCCGAGCCAACTGCATAATCATCCCCAGCAGCGCTTTTTGGCGCTCAAGCGGTGTGGATGCATCCACCGAATCGAAGGCATCTTGCTGCAAAAAGACTTTATCGAGCATGAACGCTTTTTGATATTGGGCGTAATCCTTAAGGGGGATCCCCTCTTCTCCGGCGACCTGCATCCGGTTCTCGATGACATTAGCCTCCGATACCCAACGCTTGGCCTCGGCAAGATCGGTTTGCCACTGCTCCCCAACCGCGGCATCAAACCAAGCAGAGAGCTGATCATGATAGCGAGACCACGACACACTGGGGTCAACCGCAGGATACGCGCGCTGGTACGCACGCTCCGAGCTTAATCCCAAAAAGGTTTTCACCGAGCGCAGTGTGGATTGTGTGACAGGCTCCTCGAAATTGCCCCCAGCTGGGGATACGGTACCAATCATCGTGAGCGAGCCCTGCTCACCTTGCTGGTTTGTGATCACACCAGCCCTCTCATACAGCGCCCGAATGGAGGAATCGAGATACGCCGGAAACGCCTCCTCACCCGGAATCTCTTCCAAGCGGCCGGAGGTTTCTCGCATGGCTTGCGCCCAGCGCGAGGTGGAGTCTGCGATCATCAAGACATCCATCCCCATTTGGCGATAGTACTCACACAAGGTGATGCCGGTATAAACTGATGCCTCACGCGCGGCAACCGGCATCGAAGAGGTGTTACAAATAATAATGGTCCGATCCATCAAGGTACCGCCATTAGGGTCCGGCAGCGCAGGAAACTCATGAATGGTCTCAACCACTTCTCCTGCACGCTCCCCACACGCCACAATCACCACCACGTCGACTTTAGCAAAGCGCGCAATAAGCCCCTGCAAAACCGTTTTACCAGCACCAAACGGCCCGGGAATACAGGCGGTACCGCCTTTAGCAATCGGGAAAAAGCCATCAATTAAACGAATACCCGTAAGCAGCGGCTCTCGTGGGTACTGTCGCTCCGTCAGGTGGGATCGCATCAAGCCTTGCGGTATCGGCACCCGCACAGGCCAACGTTGGTTTAGGGTGATATCTCGCTCCCCTTTGGCCGTAGACAACCTGACCACAGACGAGTTTACGTGACAGTCTCCGGCTTGAACCCAAGTAACGGTCCCCTCAGCCATCATGTCAAACGGGGCCATGACGGTATGCCTAAACCGCCCCTCTTGAACGTAGCCTAGTGGAGCTGATGCCAGCACGGTGTCGCCCACACTGACACAAGGCTCAAAGGCCCAGCTGGTCTTGGGGTTTAACCCTGGGAGGTCTAGCCCCCGCGGCAGAAAAGTTCCAGCGGCGATGGCCGTCGTTTCAAGCGGATTCTGTAGCCCATCGTAGACTTGGCCTAACAAACCGGGCCCCAATTGCACACACAGCATCTCGCCGGTTTGCACAACAGGGTCGCCAATACTGACCCCTTTTGTACTTTCAAACACCTGCACATCCGCCTCCCCCAACCGCACTCGTAACACTTCGGCCTTAAGCGCTTCTTGCCGATGGGAGGCCGGCTTTCGACGAGGACAAATCAGCACGACCTCGTTTTTTAAAACCGGAACAAAGCCACCCTCGTCAAGCGAATCCAGAGCGACGGTGACGATATCATCACGGATCGCTTTTACCCTTGCGGTGGGGGTTGGGGCATCACTCATATCACCCTCTCTTCACCGCTCTGTTTTAACAATTGATCCAGCGTGGCATTCAAACTGTTCGCAAAGCGCCCTGTGGTGTTCGCTCGTTCATTCCACTGCTGAACCCAGTGCCATTTAAGCCAATACACCGCCAGTGCCGTAAACGAAAAGGGCTTTTCCAAAGCGATCTGATCCATGTGCGACCAAGCCAGTAGCAAGGCATCTTTCTCGATCTGCTTCCATTGGTGATCGTGAGCCCATTCCGTCCATTTTTTGATCGCGGGGAAGCGGGTATCCAATGCAAAATATTGATCGTGCCAATGGGTTTTGATCACCCAACCCCATCGCCCAGGATACAGCGGCAACGCATCGGATTGATCGGGCTCAAACTCCCGAGTCCGAATGGCCGCAAGTACTGATGCAAGCTCCACAAACCAGCGCGCTAAACGACGCGCTTCGGGCTCCTTCAGCTTTTCAAACCGCAGCTTCCATTCTTGAACATCCCACGGGTTTGGCTCGTATTTCACCAGTGGACACAAGGATAAAAGCAACGCCAACTCGGCTCGTCGTGTCTCATCGAGCATGCTCAATCGCATCATCATTTGCGGCTCGGATAGCGCAGGTTGCGCCTCAAACTCATCGTCCTTGTGTGAAACAGGACAACGAACCTCTGGCAGAGAACTTAGTAAGGTTAGGTAAAGATCCATCATCGAATAACACCCTCCAAAAGGGCTCGAAAGCGAGGTCGTAAATGTTCTAACAACAAAGCCTCGATCTGCTCGCAGGTCAGATCCAGCTCGACACCATGCTCTTTTGTGATCACCTTAAAACCGGATGTCGGTGTCACTTTAACGCTGAGTCCTTCAGCCATCATCGACTCCGACCAGCGTTTAACCAATTGACTTAATGGTCGGTTTTGATGCTCTTCAGGGTCTGCTTTTAGGGTTTCAAGATCGATCGCACGTTCCGGTAAGATCACCTCGACCGGAGTCTTAGGTTGTACGCCCACTGCACGCAGCACCACTTGCTCCACCAAAGAGGCTAACAGAGCTTCGTCATCCAATGTGTTTTGAATTTTCTGATGCACCAAAGCCTCAAACGTTTGGGTAAGCTCACGTTGCACACTCAAATTCATGTCCCGCATCGCCTGGGAAAGCGCAACTTTGGATTGGTCTTCTAAGCGGCAAGCTTCCTCTTTAGCCTGTGTAAGAAGCCGGCCGGCCTCCTCTTTAGCTTGATCGACAATCCATTGCGCACGTTGCTCGGCTTCTTCAACCACCGCCTTAGCGTGTGTTTGCCCAGCATCAACTCCCTCTTGCTTGAGCTTTTGGATTAACGCTTCCACCCCCGCAGAGGCATCGGCATGTGGATTTTGCTTGGATGAATCACTCATAGCGCCCCTCCTTTTTCACACGGCCGCCACCGGAAGGTCTGCGCTGAGCACCAGTGCAAAGATAAAGGCAAACACAGCGAATCCCTCTACGATGGCGGCCGGGGCTAAGGACATACCAAATATGTCGGGCCGCATTCTCGATACATTGATGGCGGAGGCGCAGCATTTCCCTTGATACACACCGCTAAACAGTAAGGCGATGCCACATAAGATGCCGATGGATGCGATACCGGCCGCGTTATCGACAGTGAGGGTTCGATTGAGTGCAAACATCACCACAATACCGAAGATACTTTGGGAGGACGGCATGGCCGAGACGCCAATGTACTTCCCGTGACCGGAGTCCGTCTCAAGTAGCGCGCCACACGCCGCCTGCCCCGCTATTGAGCAGCCAATCACACTGCCAGCTACACCTAATGCGACCGGTGCATACAAACCGGCCCATCCCATCATGATTATGAATCCGTCCACCTTGTTACCTCTTGTTTGCGAAAAGGCTCAAACGCGTAGCCCTCTTCCGCCAAGCTCCAGTTAAAAAATTCGATTAAATTCAAACGAAGACCATGAATCACACCGCTGACCACCGTCAGTGCAAAATTCAGCAGGTGCCCAAGCAGCAAGATAAACCCCGCCAGAACAAGCCCGATACCGGGCAACTGATCCACCACTTGTCCGGCCAACTGATTAAAGGTGAGCGCCATGGAAGCGCTGGCCAAACCAAGCGCAAACAACCGTAAATAACTCAGCGCATTCCCAAGCAAGGTGGTCAGTTTGGTAAGGCTCATGGCCCCACCCAATAGGCGCTTAGAGAGACGGGCCTCTTGCGAGCTGTACAGCACAATCATCACCAAACCCACCAGCATCACGCCCCAAAGAACAGGCTGTGGCGATATCAAATAGCTGAGTAACGAAGCCATCAACAGAAGGCACCAACCCACCGATGCCCAGCGTCGCCGCCCGTGCCGATGCACCCAAGCCATCATGGCGTTTGCGATCACTAGATGACCTACCCCAAGTGTCACCGACAAGGCGATCATGCTGTTAAAGTCATGAAGATCCAGTACATGGAGCGTATCAAGCACGCCATCTTGAGGCTCATAGCCAAAGTAACTGCCCACTAACACGCCCCACACCATGGCCATCGCGATCATGACCCAAAGTAGCCCCAACATTCGCCGGCTCTTTTCATTTTGTTGTAGACGAGGGGTAAAAAGACCTAAGCCTGCCGCCATCACCGCCGCATAACCAAAGTCCGACACGATTAGGGCAAAAAACAGTGCAAAGGAGAAAAACACCACACGCGATGGGTCCCAACTGCGATAGCCCGGGGTTTGAAAGAACTGCACCACCGCCTGCCCGCCGGCAAAAAAATGGGGGTTGGACAACAAGGTCGGTGGGTGATCACCCGCCTTCACATCAGATATCACGCACGCGGCGCTAAAGTGATCACATAGGGTGGTCAAAGCTTTTGCATGAAGCGGGTCCATCCAAAA
Source organism: Neptunomonas sp. ABH4_499 (assembly GCF_056160565.1). Lineage (NCBI taxonomy): Bacteria > Pseudomonadati > Pseudomonadota > Gammaproteobacteria > Oceanospirillales > Oceanospirillaceae > Neptunomonas > Neptunomonas sp. ABH4_499. The sequence goes on from NZ_JBSWXK010000004.1 coordinate 252,795, forward strand.
ACTCAGCCCCGTAAAGCCAGAGCGATTTAACGCATGCTTCAAAACCGCCGCTTTTTGCGCATCATCCTGGATACGTGCACGGGTATTTTGTAAAGCATCGTACCAGCGGGTCAGGCTTGAGCGTTCAGCGTCCATCTGCTCTAGATGATCAAGGCACCGCTCCTTTTCTGCTTTGAGCTCCGATAGCCGAACAGGGCCAGTGTGAGTGCGAGACACCGGCAAAGCATGCTCATCCGGTTCATCTTTCGAGAGTACAACAATGTAGTGAAGATCCGGTGTGCGGTGTACCTCCTGCCAAGGCCGTTCTAAAGTCTCGAGGTGTTTCATTTGACGCACAGGGATGCGATAAAACCACAACCGATAACCGGATAACGCCTCAAGCGGAGGCCACTCAAAATCCCCCCAAGGCGCTAAAGACTTAATGCGTTGATTCAGAAAATCCAACCGAGCTTTCAACGCACTGCGCTGGATTTGATGCTTGAGTATACCTGTCAGCCGCTCGTTCACCTCGCTGGGCAGTAACACTTGCTGACGCCGCTTATGTGCTGCACCTTCCAAATACCGAAGGGCTTGGGTTAACTGTTCAGGGTCGATAACAGGCTTAGCATCGGATTCATCCTGTTCGCCGAGCGTTAACGGCCGAATGTGCGCGACACCCAAACCTTGCAGCGCGTCGACCAAAGCCAGTCGTTTCGACGTTTCTACTGCCAAGCTGACACTCACCAAAGGACGAATACTCATATCGCCCCCCACTGGGATTTTGCATGGGTCTTTTGCTGTTTTTGCTTCGCGATCTTGGCGATCACAACGGCCGCTCGCTCTTGATCGGACAGCGCGATTTCGATTTTTCGGATGCGGGTTACCGTTTCAGGAATACGGATCTTCTCAAACAAATTGAGTCGCTGAGAGGTCGTTTTCAACGCTTGTGCCACGCAGCTGATCTGCTGATCCAGCACCCGCATCTCAATAATAAGCATCACGCCTTGGATTACACTTTGCTGAAGCGCATCAAGCCACACAGGAGAACCTAACTTCTCAAGGACAACGGGTGCGAGATGGATGGATTGAATCACCGGCATGGTCACACCCAACACCGATGAGTGCTCGATACTGACCCGAAATTCATTGATCAAACCGGCCAAATCCACGTGAGACCAAGACTGATTCGGCAAATGTTCGCTGACCCAATCATCAAGCTCTTCCAAAGCGTGCGATTTGGCGGTTTTTTGCTGGGTTAACTCCGCCTGTTGCTGCATCAACTGCTGTCGTTTCATCTCCAAAGCAGGTACACATTGCCGATAACGCTTAAGCGCTTGGCGAGCTTCATTCAATGCTGTTTTACTGAGTGTAATGCAACTCATGAGGCCGACTCTTTGGGCCAGTATTTCTGGATAAGCGCCGACTTCATTAACACCTCCTCTTGGGTAAAGTGCTCTGCCATTAACTGCCAACTGATGTCTAAGGCGCTTTCGAGCGAGATTGATCGATCAATCCGCATTAGCTGATCCCGAACCCCCTCTCTAAAGGCCAACAGGCGCTGATCATAATCGCTCAGATCAAACGACATCGCCTCTTTTTGCAATGCATCATCCGCTTCGGCATACAGGCGAATCATGGTGTTCATCACCTGACTGTGATCTTCGCGGGTTTCCTTACCAATCACGTATTGTTTCAGCCTTGAAAGGGAGCCAAATGGGTCGATCATCCCATCGTGCAGATAGAACTGACCCTCGGTGATGTAGCCGGTGTTATCGGGCACCGGGTGCGTGACATCCCCGCCTGGCATGGTTGTGACGGTCAACACCGTGACAGAACCTGCGCCTTTAAAGTCACAGGCTTTCTCGTATCGGCGGGCTAACTGTGAGTATAGATCGCCAATGTAGCCTCGATTGGAAGGGACATGCTCCAGCGAGATACCCACCTCTTTTAAGGCATCAGCGTAGGCCGTCATATCGGTTAGCAGCACCAGCACCCGCTTGGCGTGCTTTACCGCAAACTGCTCAGCCACGGCCAACGCCATATCAGGGATCAACAAGGCTTCTACTACAGGGTCCGAGCCTTGATGCACATACATCACAGACCGAGGCAAGGTGCCAGTGCGATCAAATTGATCATAGAAAAAATGATAGTCATCAAAGGTCAGACCGACGCCACCAAAGACAATGACATCGGCATCGGCTTGTGTAGCAATACGAGCAAGCAGCGCATTATAGGGCTCACCCGCAACGGAAAAGATCGGGATTTTTTGGCTTTCCACCAAGGTGTTGAACAGGTCGATCATAGGCAGATCGGTGCGCATCATGCGCGAAGCAAGCAGACGGCGTGCAGGATTAACGGTTGGCCCATCGATGTCCACTTTGGGCTCATCCTCAAGGGATGGCCCACGATCCAACGCTCGGCCCGTGCCAGTGAACACCCGCCCTAAAATATGATCGGAAAACGCCGCCTGAACAGGACGGCCTAAGAAGCGAATGACGCAGTCGGTAGATAGGCCCTTGGTGCCAGAAAACACCTGCAAAGAGATGCTATCCGACTCCATCACGACGATTTGGGCCAGATAAGGGTCATGACCGGAGGCAGGCTCGATAACGGCTAAATCACCATACCCAATCTCCCCTTCCGAGAGAATCGAGGGATGCACATAGACCGATACGATATCACCAACAATTTCAAGGATTCTTGAAAACCGCTGAACATCCGAAGACATACCCCCTCCGTGAGTTGGCTCCGGCACATACCTGTTATAAGTCGGTCATAGGCCACACTTCATAGGCGACTTCCTCGTAGGGATGTGCTTTTTTAAGGACGCGGATTACATCGTGGATACGATCGTCTTCGCAGACCATCTCGACTTTCCACTCTGGAACGCGCTCAATATCACCGAATTGGCCAATAAAAGGCTGACTGCCCTCTATCGGTCTAAACTGTCCTTGCCCCTTGGTTTGCCACGCGCAATGATCGTAGTTACCGACCTTGCCGGCACCGGCTTTGAAAAGCGCGATTTTCACCGCTTCGACGTGAGAATCAGGGACAAAAAATGCTAATTTATACATACAGTACCGTATAATTATCTGAACAATGTTGATCTGGAACAGCTAACTACAAATCCATTGTGCAACTGCGATAATGACCTAATAGACACGCGCTGAAAAGGATTGTTTATGAAAAAAGTCGTGATCTCGTTTGCGATCATCATCGGGATTTTTTACTGGCTGGGGCGAGACACCCCCATCACGCACACCAGCGTCATTCCTGCGGTTAGCTGGGCTTCCATGAGTGCTCAAGATGATCCAATTCAGGTAAATCTATCAAAAGAGACGCCCTTTACATTGGGCGAATACACCTTAAAACCTTTGGCCGAATTTAATATCGCAGCACGCGTCTTGGGGACCGAGTCCTATCGATTGGATCGCGAGGCCGACCTTGCCCCCTGGGATTTTGCCCTTGGCTGGGGGCCCATGACGAAAGACAACTTGCTCGATACGTTAACCATCCGACAAAGCAATCGCTGGTATCACTGGCGAACGCCCAAGATGATTACAACGGCGGATAACATCAACCATCATTCGGCCAATATGCACATGATACCGGCGAATACTCAAATAAAATCCGAGTTATCGGGTGTGGATAAAGATGACTTTGTACAGATCAGCGGCTATTTGGTGCAGGTCAGACACCCTGACGGTTACTATTGGCGCTCATCGACGAGTCGCACCGATACCGGCCAAGGTGCCTGCGAGGTGATTCTGGTCACGGGCGTGCGCCCGATCTGATCAGAGTGCGTCGATTTGGCGGCGCAAATCTTCAATTTTACGAGAAACGACTTTCTCGAGGTGATCAATCTCTTCGAGTAAACGCTCTTTCTTGCTTTGCGCGTTACGCTCTTCGGCGGCTACTTTATCCAGCTCATCAACCGCTTTTAGAAAATACGGCGAAGACTCCGTCGTCTCGATGTAGGGTACGCGACCTTCGTTAACGCGCAGTGTTTTGTGCACACGCTTAAACTTAAATTTTTTGCTTTTCGCAACCCAGTCACCTTGATGGCGATGGAAGTAGATTTTTACCACATCGTGGTCACCTTCAATACGAGAGGTGTAGCGTTCGATATCGTATGGGTCTGCAATGCCCATCTCATTTAAAATCGGGAATTTATCGGCTGACATCGCGTCATGCTCCATGATCAATTTGAATCAAAAGTCAGAAATTTGGGTGCAGTATAGACCTCACTGGACGAAAATTGATCGATCAAGATCAGCATTCTTACAAAAACAAAAAAAGCCGCTATAAAGCGGCCTTTTTCCATACTTTTTAATGCAAATTAGCGCAGATTTAGCACATCTTGCATATCGAAGAAGCCTGTCGACTTATCTTCAAGCCACACACAAGCACGTGCAGCACCTTTGGCAAACGTCATGCGGCTGCTGGCTTTGTGCGTAATCTCGATGCGCTCACCTTCGGTGGCAAACAACACCGTGTGATCGCCCACTACGTCACCCGCGCGGATGGTTTCAAAGCCGATCTCTTTTTGAGTACGCGCTCCGGTTTGGCCCTCACGACCATAGACTGCACATTCTTTAAGGTCGCGACCCAACGCATCGGCCACTACCTCACCCATGCGAAGCGCTGTACCGGAGGGCGAATCGACTTTATGGCGGTGATGCGCTTCGATGATCTCGATGTCGTATTCATCACCTAGGGTTTTTGCCACCATCTCCAGCACTTTAAAGCAGAGGTTAACCCCAACGCTCATGTTCGATGCAAACATGATCGCGGTTTTCTCGCCACCTGCTTGCAAACGGGCTTTTTGCTCGTCGTTTAATCCTGTTGTGCCAATCACCATCTTTTTGCCATGCTCGACACAAAACGCCATGTTTTCAAGCGTGGTTTCAGGACTTGTGAAATCGATTAACACATCAAAATCGTCTTTGGCGTCTGCCAATGTGCCCACCAAGGCTACGTTTAATCGGCCAACACCCGCCAGCTCACCGGCATCAGCACCGATCAAGGAGCTATCAGGCAGTACGATGGCCGCGGTTAGCGACAGGCCTTCGGCTTGATGGACGGCTTCAATTAAGGTTTTACCCATTCGACCGGCTGCGCCGATCACGGCCACTCTTACACTCATGCTAGACCTCAGTTATGCTGTTCTTCGAGCTTATCCAGCTCAAGACGATGATTCATATTCAATGCAGGCTTATCACAACCGGACGAGCCCACGACGCGTGCCGGTACACCCACTACGGTTTTGCACGGGGGTACGTTTTCCAGCACCACACTGCCACCACCGACTTTTGAGCCTTTACCCACCTCGATGTTGCCAAAGATTTTCGCGCCCGCGCCAATCAAGACGCCTTCTCGAATTTTCGGGTGACGATCGCCGCTTTCGTTACCGGTACCACCTAAGGTGACCGATTGCAGAATCGACACATCGTTTTCGATGACGCATGTCTCACCCACAACGATACCGGTAGCATGGTCAAACATCACACCATGACCAATCGTCGCGGCCGGATGTATATCGACCTGAAACACCGAACTTACCCGGCTTTGAATGTACAGCGCCATCGATGTACGGCCCTGCTCCCACATCCAGTGAGCAACGCGGTGACTCTGCAGCGCTTGAAAGCCCTTAAGGTAAAGCAGTACCGTTGAGTACTTATCCACAGCAGGGTCACGCGTGCGCACCGCTAAGATGTCCATACAGGTCGCCGCTATGATGTTGCTGTCGGACTGCATCGCTTGCTCTAGAAGCTCGCGCAGCAAAATGGGGGACACCACCTCATCGGCCAGCTTACTGGCCAAAATGAACGAAAGTGCCGACTGTAAGTCGTTGTGGTTAATGATGCTGGAGTGATAAAAGCTGGCTAAAAAAGGCTCTTTGGCCACTTCGGCTTGCGCTTCTTTTTGGATTCCCAGCCATAACTCAGCGGGTGTAACGGTCAGATCAGACATTGGGGTTCACCAGACAAAACGGGCCGCTAAGCGGCCCATTTAGGATCTATTGACGATATATCAATCTTCAAAAAACTTTTTCACAGAATCAAAGAAAGAGTGCTTCTTCGGGCTGTGCTTACTGTTGCCATCTTCCGTGGTTTGCTGGAACTCTTTCAGGAGTTCTTTTTGGCGAGCATTGAGGTTTACTGGGGTTTCTACCACCACGCGCACCATCAAATCGCCGGCCGCACCACCGCGTACAGGGGCAACACCTTTACCACGTAAGCGGAACAGTTTACCTGTTTGCGTCTCAGCTGGCACCTTGAGTTTTACACGACCATCTAAGGTTGGCACTTCAAGCTCGCCACCTAATGCAACATCCACAAAACTGATCGGCACTTCACAGTACAGATGACGACCATCGCGCTCGAAGATCGGGTGATCCAACACATTGACCTGAACATACAAGTCACCAGCAGGACCGCCATGCACACCGGCTTCACCTTCGCCTGACAGACGAATACGATCGCCCGTATCCACACCCGCCGGAATCTTAACCGACAAGGTTTTGGTCTTCTTCACACGGCCTTGGCCATGACAGCTGTTGCATGGATCACTGATGATCTGGCCTTCGCCATGACACGTCGGGCAGGTTTGCTGAACCGAGAAAAACCCTTGCTGCATACGCACTTGACCCATACCGCCACAGGTTCCACAGGTTTTCGAGCTACTTCCAGGCTTCGCGCCAGACCCATCACAGGTTTCACACTCAGCCAGTGTTGGGACTTTGATGGTTTTCTCGATGCCACGGACAGCGTCTTCCAGTGACAGATCCATCGTGTAACGAAGGTCTGAACCGCGCTGCACAGAGCTGCGACGACCGCCGCCTCCACCGCCACCAAAAATATCACCAAACACATCGCCAAAGATGTCCGAGAATCCACCTTGGTGGAAACCGCCACCGCCGCCACCCATGTTCGGGTCTACGCCTGCGTGACCGTATTGGTCATAAGCGGCTTTTTTCTGGGCATCCGACAAGACTTCGTAGGCTTCGTTAACCTCTTTGAACTTGTCTTCGGCTTCTTTATCGTCCGGGTTGCGGTCAGGGTGAAACTTCATCGCTTGGCGACGAAACGCTTTTTTAATTTCCTGATCGCTGGCGTTGCGATCAACGCCTAAAACTTCGTAAAAATCTTTCTTAGACATATCCGGTTCTGATCTGCTTCAGCGGTTAGCTCCCGCCGGGAGCCGGACACGACAACGCGGGCCAGAGCCCGCGTTGCCACACTTAGAGATGATTAGGGCAAGCGGTTAGCTTACTTCTTGTCATCTTTTACTTCTTCGAACTCAGCGTCGACAACGTCGTCTTTAGCGTTGTTATCGTCGGCTTGTTCAGCCTCTGGCTGCGCTTGGCCTTCTTGAGCCGCTTCCGCGTACATCTTCTGAGCCAAACCAGAGATCGCTTCTGTCAGCGCTTCTGTTTTGCTTTCGATGTCCGCTTTGTCGCTGCCTTTCAAAGCTTCTTCCAGAGCAGAGATTGCCGCTTCGATAGAGGTTTTCTCTTCTTCCGTCGCTTTGTCGCCCGCTTCTTTCAGCGTTTTCTTAGCCGAGTGAACCATCGCATCGCCTTGGTTACGCGCTTGAGTCAGCTCTTCGAACTGCTTATCCGCTTCAGCGTTTGCTTCCGCGTCACGTACCATTTGCTCGATCTCTTCATCGCTTAGGCCTGAAGAGGCCTTGATCACGATGGACTGCTCTTTACCGGTCGCTTTGTCCTTAGCCGATACGTTCAGGATACCGTTAGCATCCAAGTCGAACGTTACTTCGATCTGAGGCACACCGCGTGGCGCCGGTGGGATATCAGCCAGGTCAAAACGACCCAGAGATTTGTTTTGCGCCGCTTGCTTACGTTCACCCTGTACAACGTGGATGGTTACCGCATTCTGGTTATCATCCGCTGTAGAGAAGATCTGAGACTTTTTAGTTGGAATCGTTGTGTTCTTCTCGATTAATGGAGTCGCAACACCACCCATCGTTTCGATACCCAGCGTCAGAGGCGTTACGTCCAGCAACAGAACGTCTTTCACGTCGCCCGACAGTACCGCACCTTGAATCGCCGCACCGATCGCAACCGCTTCATCTGGGTTTACGTCTTTACGTGGCTCTTTACCAAAGAAGTCAGTAACAACTTGCTGAACCAGTGGCATACGTGTCTGACCACCGACCAGAATCACTTCATCGATATCTGATGCAGACAAACCAGCGTCTTGCAACGCTTGACGGCATGGGTTAATCGAGTTAGTTACCAACTCTTCTACCAAAGATTCCAGCTTCGCACGTGTCACTTTAACGTTTAAGTGCTTAGGACCGGTTGAATCAGCCGTGATGTAAGGCAGGTTCACATCGGTTTGTTGTGCAGATGACAGCTCAACTTTGGCTTTTTCAGCGGCTTCTTTCAGACGCTGCAATGCCAGTGGGTCATTGTGCAGATCGATACCAGACTCTTTCTTGAACTCAGCCGCCAAGTACTCGATCAGGCGCATGTCGAAGTCTTCACCACCCAAGAAGGTGTCACCGTTGGTTGCCAACACTTCAAACTGGTGCTCGCCGTCAACGTCCGCGATTTCGATGATCGAGATATCGAACGTACCGCCACCCAAGTCGTAAACCGCGATGGTTTTATCGCCTTTGGATTGATCCATGCCGTACGCCAACGCCGCCGCCGTCGGCTCGTTGATGATACGTTTTACGTCCAGACCTGCAATTTTACCGGCGTCTTTTGTTGCTTGACGCTGCGCATCGTTAAAGTACGCAGGCACTGTGATGACCGCGCCAGTCACTGGCTCACCCAGGTAATCTTCAGCGGTTTTCTTCATCTTTTTCAAGACTTCAGCCGACACCTGAGGAGGCGCCATTTTCTTGTCATTTACATCAACCCAAGCGTCACCGTTGTCCGCTTCGATGATTTTGTAAGGCACCATGCTGATGTCTTTTTGTACAACGTCATCTTTGAAACGACGACCGATCAAACGCTTGATCGCAAACAAAGTGTTGTGCGGGTTAGTAACCGCTTGACGCTTAGCAGGCTGACCAACCAGTGTTTCACCGTCTGTAAATGCAATGATGGACGGGGTGGTACGATCGCCTTCAGCGTTTTCGATTACACGTGTTTTTTCACCATCCAGAACCGCAACACAAGAGTTGGTGGTTCCTAGGTCGATACCGATGATTTTACTCATATCTGTATACTCCGGTTGTTCTGACCTGCTGATCAATAAGCAGGATTTAATTCGTTAATTCTTTGATGACTTCTTTATGGTGGTTAACCATGCGATTTCAAGGGAGAAAAAAGGATTTTTTAACCTTGAACAACCACCACCATGGCTGGGCGAATCAAACGACCATGCAGGGTGTAACCTTTCTGCATTACATCTAAAACGGTGTTTGGTTCTTGATCCGGTGACGGCACCATGGTCATTGCTTGGTGCAGCTCTGGGTTGAAGGCTTCCCCTTTCGGGTTTACCTGCTCAACATTGAACTTAGCCAGACCTTGAACAAACATGTTGTAGGTCATTTCGACACCTTCGCGAAGTGCCTTAACGCCCTCGTCTTCGGATTGGCACGCTTCCAGCGCACGCTCCAGACTGTCGATGATCGGCAGCATTTCGTTGATCAGTTTTTCTGAACCAAACTTATGTGCTTTTTCGACATCTTGCTCGGCACGGCGACGTGCGTTCTGAGCATCTGCAACCGCGCGTAATGCTTGATCTTTCGCGGTTGCTGCTTCCTCTTGTGCTGCGGCAAGTGCTTGCTGCAACTGAGCCACATCGGCCTCAGGCTGCTCAGTGGCCGCATCCGCTTGGGTTGCCTGCTCCTGAGCTTCTGTTTCTGGGGTCTCAACCTGAGATTCGTTCGGTTTGGTTTGCTCTTCAGCCATGAGAGTCTCCGATTAGGATCATTCTAAAACTTAACTGCTGCGATTTATGGGGGCTTTCTACCCCCTTTCAACCCCTTTTATGATTTTTTTAATTTTCGATTGATCACTAATTGCACACTGGATAAAAATACACTATAAATACTGTACAAATTAACAGGTATCGAGTTCGAATATGCTTACGCAACTGACCATTCGGAATTACGCCATCGTAGAAACACTGGATTTAGACCTGAAACGCGGTATGACCGTTATTAGCGGCGAAACCGGTGCAGGTAAATCGATCATGCTGGATGCACTGGGTCTCGCACTGGGCGACCGCGCAGAGGCTGGCGCCGTGCGCTATGGCGCAAAGCGAGCCGAGATCATCGCCACCTTTGATTTGCACAATCTAGCCGATGCCAAAGAATGGTTGGCCGAGCACGACCTTGATCATGAGCACGAATGTATCATCCGCCGCGTGATCACCAAAGAGGGGCGCTCGCGCAGCTACATCAATGGCCAAGCCTGTCCGATTAGCTCTTTGAAGCAATTGGGCGAATACCTGCTTGCCATTCACGGTCAGCATGAGCACCAACGACTCTTAAAGCGTGATCATCATCGCGCTCTGCTGGATCAATTTGCACAAGCTCAACCCCATGTGGATCAAGTAAAGGCGCTCTATAAAGAGTGGCACAGCGAACAGAAACGACTCACCGAGCTGACCAACATCAGTGAAGAGCAACACGCTAAACTTCAACTATTGACCTATCAAGTCGAAGAACTCGACCAACTCGCCCTGATGGATGGTGAGATCGACGAGTTAGAGCGTGAGCAGCGCGAATTGAGCCAATCAGAAGAGATCCTTCGTCAAGGTCATACAGCACTGCATATTTTGTCCGAAGGCGATGAAGAGAACTGCAACCAACTGTTAAACCAAGCTCTGAACACCTTAGCTCAACTGGGTGATATTTCCCCTTCGCTCACCCAAGCCAGCGAGATGATCACAACCGCACAGATCCAAATTCAAGAAGCCTCTCAAGAGCTTCGTCATTATCTGGATCGGACCGAGCTTAACCCAGAGCGCCTACACGAGGTCGATGCCCGCCTGTCCGCCATTTTTGATGTCGCCCGAAAGCATCGCATCAACCCGGAAGAGATACCGGCCTTCCACGAGAACTTACAAGCTGAGCTTGATCAGATTAACCACTCCGATGAAGCCATCGAAGAACTGACTCAACAAGTCGCCAAACTGAAAGATGCGTATCTAGAGAAAGCCAACGCACTGTCCCAATTAAGGGCAGAAGCCGCCAACCAACTGAACGGCCTAGTCGATGAACAGCTGCATCAATTGGGTATGAGCTCCGCGACGTTCCAAGCAAGCTTACTGGCGTGCGATAAACCGCAGCCTTTCGGCTTAGAAGAAGTGGAGTTTTTGATCGCCACCAACAAAGGGCAACCTGCACGCCCTCTGGCAAAAATTGCGTCTGGTGGTGAGCTATCACGCATCAGTTTGGCGATCCAAGTGATCACCGCACAAAGCAGCACAACACCCACCCTGATCTTTGATGAGGTGGACGTAGGCATCGGCGGCGCCATAGCAGAAGTGGTTGGCCGCATGCTTAGAATGTTGGGCGAGCGCGCGCAAATTCTGTGTGTGACCCACCAACCACAGGTGGCCTCACAAGGGCATCAACATCTGTTTGTGAGTAAAAAGGCCGACGCCATTACCACCCATACTCAGATCAATGAGCTGAATAAAGAAGCCCGTGTTCAGGAAGTGGCACGAATGCTTGGCGGCATTGATATCACTCAACGCTCGATTGATCATGCCCGTGAAATGCTGACCTCGACGCGCCACTGATCTTATCCAGCGTAAAAACAGCCTTGCACAAAAAAGCCGACACGATGTCGGCTTTTGAGTATGTGAGTTGTCCACAATCAATCGGGCGTATTTGCCTGATCTTTGGCCGCTTCTGTATCGACTTTCTCTTCAGCGGCTTTTTGCGCTTTCATTTTTTCAGCGCGACGTGCACGTGCCTCCTTAGGGTCGGCAATCAAAGGTCGGTAGATCTCCACGCGATCTCCCTCTTTTAGCTCGGTGCTTTTTGGGTCACGAACACCTTTACCAAAAATACCCATGGGGTCGGAGTCCGGATTGATCTGAGGAAAGACATTCGTAATGCCCGATTGAATAACAGCATCATAAATATTGGTGCCCACAGGAACCTTTAACGCCATGATTCTTTGCTGAGTTGGCAACGCATACGCGACTTCAACGCTGATCACATCATCACTCACTGTCATTCCACCTTAACCGTACAAAGCATCTGCACGCTGAACAAACACATCTACCATGGTTGTAGCGACTTGATTAAACACCTTACCCATCGCCATACCCGCCAATTTATTCGCAAACTCAAACTGAAGGTCCAGGCTGACTTTACACGCCTCTTCGCTTAAGGCTTCAAAGGTCCAAACGCCCACTAATTTGGAAAAGGGGCCTTCAACCAACTGAATCTCCATACGGTCGTGAGGGTGCAGCTGGTTGCGGGTCGTAAAGCTGTATTTAAGGCCGGCTTTTGACAAGTGCAATGTGGCCTCTAGCTGGTGCTCATCCTCGTGGATAATCTGGGTGGATGAACACCAAGGCAGAAACTCAGGGTAGGCTCTTACATCATTTACGATGTTAAACATTTGTTCCTGAGTGTGTAGCACCAAAGCACTGCGATTGATATGCGTCATAGACCTCTTCGCTTTGTCAGATCGGTTTAGCCGTTGAGCTTATTGTACAGGTTCAGTACAAAAATTACCGCAACCGCTACTGGTGCCACAAAACGGATGATCACATACCAGGTGTTAAACCAAAGGCTGTTTTGAATCGCCAATTCGTTTTCAACCGCCTTGCGTTTCAAAAACCAACCGACGTACACAGCGACCAACAACCCGCCCAACGGAAGCATGATGTTCGCAGTAATAAAGTCCAGAAAATCAAACATGCCCATACCGAACAGCTTGTATTCGGACAGCACATTGAACGAGCCTAAACTCAGTAAGCCCAACGCCCATCCTGCAAAGCCCAATACAAGGCACGCCTTAAGACGGGAGGTTTTAAACTTCTCGACCGCAAAGGCAACCGCAGGCTCCATCAATGAAATGGCCGAAGTCCAGGCCGCCAAACCGATCAAGACAAAGAATAGAAAGCCTAAGATCTGGCCACCCGCCATCTGGCCAAACGCCACAGGTAAGGTGACAAAGATAAGACCAGGGCCTGCACCAGCATCCAACTGGTTCGCAAACACAATCGGGAAGATACCCAAGCCTGCTACCAAGGCAACAACCGTATCAAGCACAGCGATGATCATAACGGTACCGCCAATGGAAGCACGCTTAGGCATGTAAGCGCCGTAAGCGATCATCGCGCCAATACCCAGAGATAAGGTAAAGAAGGAGTGCCCCATCGCGACCAACAGTGCTTCCCAAGTCAGCTGTTCTGGCGAGAAGTGAAACAGAAAATCAAAGCCTTGCTCAAAGCCATCGGTCGTTAATGCGTAACCAAGCAATAACAGTAGCAGTAAAAAGAGCGCTGGCATCAAGATGCGCGAAGCGCGCTCTAAACCTTTATTTACGCCGCCGACCAGTACAAACATGACTAACACCACAAATACACTGTGCCAGATGGTTTGGGTTTGCGGGTCGGCTAATAAACCATCAAAGGTTTCGCCAACCACTTGTTTACCGGCATCAACAAAGGTGCCATCTGCCATTTGCCCGATATAATACAGCACCCAACCAGCCACAACGGAATAAAAGGAAAAGATCAAAAAGCCGGCAATCGCCCCTAGCCAGCCAACAGCGGCCCATTTGGAGCTGCGCATCGACTCTTTTGCGGTGGCCTTCATGGAGTTGATCGGGCTTAAGCGCCCGCGACGACCAATTAACACCTCGGCCATCATAATCGGAATACCCACTAACAAGATGCACACCAAGTACATCAGGACAAACGCACCACCGCCGTTTTCGCCAGTGATGTAAGGGAATTTCCAGATATTACCTAAGCCAACAGCCGACCCTGTTGCCGCCAAAATGAATACCCATCGATTCGTCCATGAACCGTGAATCGATAACTTTTCTTCCATAGTGGTCTCTTTTCTTTACTGCCTAGAATGCACTTAATTGAGTAAACCGCGCATTGTTCACATATTTCGCGAAGATGACAACTTTAAAACGCTCATATTCGCCCATATACATACACTAAAGCGGTTTGGCTTAACCCAGACAAAATCACAGAGCGGCTCTTCCTGAACGGTGCGCTCACCGATATAATCAAACTTATGGCTAAACAAAAGAAATCAAAACAATCTGGCAACACCATCTGTCAAAACAAACGTGCTCGGTTTGAATACCAAATCGAGGACAAGTTAGAGGCAGGGCTTGCGCTTGCCGGTTGGGAAGTTAAAAGCCTTCGCGAAGGCCGCGGTCAATTGATTGACTCTTACGTGGTGTTCAAAAACGGCGAAGCTTGGTTGGTGGGGGCTAACATCACCCCGTTAACCCAAGCCTGCACACACTATGTGACAGACCCGCGTCGTGATCGAAAACTGCTGATGCACAAAAAGCAGATCGACTACTTTGTAGGTGCTGTTGAAGCAAAAGGTTACACATCGGTTGCCCTTGGCCTTTACTGGAAAGAGGGGCGTGTAAAATGCGAAGTCGCGTTAGCGAAAGGTAAAAAGCTACACGACAAGCGTGAAACCGAGAAAAACCGCGACTGGGACCGTCAAAAACAACGGATCATGGCCGCGCATTAAGGATGCAATCCGCGGAACCCCTTTCATTTTTCAAGGTCTTACCGCATAATGCTCCACCTCCTGGGGGTGACTTGGCTTCGACGCTGGTTACAAAACCTTGGGTGCATGTCGTGAGTGTAGTGAATCACGTAAATCCATTACTACACAGTTATAGTTGCTAACGACGATAACTACGCACTAGCTGCATAAGCCAGCTACGCCGCACTCTCAGGTGCCTGTAACTTGGAGGTTCGCGGTGTCATATGAGACAGGATCGCCCGGAAGCTTCGCCTTAAGCTGAACGGTTAAAACTAAAAAGGCTCGCCCATAACACCCTGGTTCTCGGGTCGTGACGGGTTAATACAATAGAGAAACCTAAACATGTAGAGCCTTTGGCGGCGGACTAGCGGACGCGGGTTCGAAACCCGCCACCTCCACCAAATCTTTCGGAAGCCCCTAACCACGGGGCTTTCGTGCGTTTGGAGCCCATCTTTCGGATGTGTCACTAAAAGGTGTAACACATGTCCGGCTCAGCATCCTACTGCATCCGACGCAATAACACGTACTGGTACAACTTCCGTATTCCTCACACACGCGACCAACTAAGGTTCAGCCTTCGCACGTCTGATCGACTGACAGCCCACGCCATAAGTACGTTTATCACACTACGGCTTAAGCGCCACTTACAGGAGGTCAGATACATCATGAACGAATCCCGCCAAGAACTAACCCGCATCGCAAAAGCATGGGCAAACGACTGGTTCTCAACCCTTGTCGATCACGACTTAAGCGAGCCTAGCCCTGACAAGTGTCACACCTTTGAAGAGGTCATATCCGACCACCTCACAGAAGCCCGTGAGAGCTACGCCAGCAACGCCCTAGGCAAAGCCAAGCGTACGGCTCAATCACTTCTCAGCGAGCCTGACAATCACTCTGAAAGCGACTTCAAGTACCTTTGCCAACAAGTACTTAAGCAAACTATCAACGCTCTCGAACTTCTTCACTCGAAGCACACGAAAGACACTCCATTGCCTGATGAGTTGCACCCAGAAGAAGTGATCAGACCGACCACTAGCAAACGCACTTCGTCGGTGAAGGTCAGCGAAGCGTTTGAGAAATACGTAAATGAGAAAACCAAGTCCGAAGCTTGGAACCGTCAGCGCTCGATCAATGAGAACAAGTTCGCCGTTAGCGTCTTCATCGAAACTATGGGAGACATGAATCTAACGGACATCGACAAAGAAGTGGCTCGGAACTTCAAGGAGAAACTAATGAACTACCCCCTTAACCGCACCAAATCCCCCGTACTGAAAGACCTTCCGATTGAGTCGATTTACGCAGGTGAAGTTGAGTACCAGACCATCAGCATGAAAACCGTTGAGAACCGATTCGTGAAGATAGCCGCCTTCTTTAACTGGGCGGAGGCAAACGGCTACATGGATACCAATCCGATGCGCGGCATGAACGTTAAGTCCAAAAAGCGCAAAAAGGATGAACGACTCCCCTTCACAGAATCAGAACTGAAGACCATATTCACAACGGACATTTACACCAAGAACCGACACCTCCATGATCACTACTACTGGCTCCCACTGCTCGGTCTGTTCACAGGCGCACGCATTGAGGAACTGTGCCAATTATATTTATCCGACCTAACAGAGAGCGACGGGATACTCTGCTTCAACATAACTGATGACGGTGAAGGTCAGCAGCTCAAGAACGAAGCCTCAAAGAGGATGCTCCCTGTTCACTCTAAGCTGATGGAACTGGGCTTTGCGGAGTACATCAATGCACGTAAGGAAAGCGGTGAGACCATGCTATTCCCTGCCATGAAGAAGCGCTCTGAGAGATACAGCCACGACACATCAAAGTGGTTTGGTCGATACAAACAAACCCTCGGTATTACCGACAAACGCAAAGTGTTCCACTCGTTCCGCCACACACTGGCCGACAAGCTGCGTTCTTACCGCACAGAGGACTACAGCATTAAGTCGATCATGGGTCATACGGATGAGTCAGCGACCCACGGCACCTATGGAAGCGTTCAGGATGTGAAGACCTTAAAGACCGTCATCGAACAGATGTGCTGGAATGATGCGCTAAGCGAGGTCGTTCCTTTCAAAGCTCACTAACAGACCAGACACAAAGCGTCAGACCCACCAAGGGAACCTGACGTTTTCGCCTCTCTGTAGGCTAGCCAGCTTTATGGCATTTGGTCATCACGCAACCGCCAACGATACACGTAAGGATGACATGACGACCAAAGGTCTGACCTCAAGTGTCCCATTTCGGCACCGTGCCGTTTTGGGACAGTAAGCCTATGACGATGGACACTTAGCCTGACTCAAGGTGTCCCGTTTCCCCACCGTTGACATTTGGGACAGCTGACTGAAAACAACAGGCAGGCACACACTGATCAATAATTAACCAGCAATAACAAAGTAACGCCAGACCCTTGAAGGAGCCTGACGTCTACACTGTTTATTCGCTGGTGGATTTTAGGAGCTTCGAGCCACGCTTACCGCTCGCCCCATCATTTGCCAGCTTATCGGCCATCTCATTGCCAACATCGCCATTGTGACCACGTACGTGAAACCAGCGCACTGTATGATGCTGACTTAGCTCATCCAACGTCCGCCAGAGGTCTGCGTTCTTCACTGGCTTACGCGAGGAGTTACGCCAGCTGTTAGCCTTCCAACCACTGAGCCATTCAGTCATACCTTTGACTAACTGCTCACTGTCACTGTATAGCTCAACAACAGTCGACTCACGGTGACGAACAGCCTTAAGCGCTTCTATGGCCGCTACCAACTCCATACGAATATTAGTCGTTGAGTTCGGCTCATGACCCCACTTGTGCATGACCTTGCCGCTTTCCATGTCACGGAAGACACAACCCCAACCACCTTGGTTAAACTCAAATTGGTTACCACGGCAAGCACCGTCTGTATGTATAACGATCATCAATCATCTCCTGTAGTGTTAGTTCTACAGGCGTGGGGAATGAATGGGCGGGAACGTAGGCTAATTCGGTGAGCACCTATCTTGAAAGGATTATCATAATTTACTTAACACTAAGTACTGAGAGTCTGACCCATAGTCTTACTTATAGTCTTACTTATAGTCTTACTTATAGTCTTACTTATAGTTTATCCTATCGCCCCTATGGTGTGGGAAACGATAGACCACGTGGTGTAGGCTGCATAAACTGGCCTTTTGTCGATTATCGAATCACTAGCTAAATCACGCCCGATTTGAGTCATTTGTCGCGGAGAACACCACTCGACCAAAAGCCCTCTGCAAGCATCTCTCAGCCACTCTAAATCCAACCCACCCAATCCACAAACCCATTAAGAAAGAAGCTCATACGCCCTTCTGTGAAGCCTCAGCCTTGATGCGCTGCACGGAGCTAAGACTAACCCCATACTGTGCCGCCGCCTTACGCATCGACAGACCACCAGCCAGCGATTCAAGCAACTCAGCTCGTACGTTGTCGTCGATGAGCTTCTTGCCTCCTTTGAACTTCCCCTTTGCCTTGGCTATCGCAATGCCTTCAGCTTGGCGTTCACGTATGCTCGCACGCTCAAACTCTGCCACAGCCCCCAGCATCGATAGGAGTAGATCATCCATCGGTGATGACGACTCACCTGCTTTAAACATCAGACCTTCCTTGTGAAACCGAACGCTGACCCCCTGCTCCCTCCATTCAGTGATCAAGGCTCGAAGGTCAGCCAAGTTACGCGCTAGACGATCAATCGAATGAACGTGGATTATGTCGCCTTCACGCACGTAGCTCTTCAGTTGCTCCAATGCTGGGCGCTTAGTCGACCCACCGCTTGCGTGGTCAGTGAATGTCTTATCAAACGTAATGCCAGCGTCGACAAGCTGTCGTGCTGTGTGCTGATCAACGGAAGATACTCGAATGTAGGCAACGTGTGCGGTCATGATTTGTACTCATCAGGGTTTAGACGTCGACCACACTACAGTGTACCCACGACGAAATCAAGTCTGATGAACACGGAATGCTGCATATGCGGAATGTACCCACCTAAGTGTAGGCTGATGGGTCGCCTACCTAAAACTCAGCCATCATTAGCGATAACTTTGAGTGTCATATTGGCAAAAGACACTACACTGGGGTTACCCCTAATTAACGAGGGCTGTTAACTGCCCCTTATGAAAGAGTAAGCGTCATGGATGAGAACCTAATCTACCGCTTCAGGTCATTAGCTAACGGTAAAGCAAATCGTGAAATCAGCGCATTAGCAAGTAGAACTCTTTGGTTCTCTAACCCCGAGTCGCTCAATGATTGCCAAGAATTCATGGTGTCCATCAGCAGCAAGATTGAGAACGATGAGCAAAGAAGCCTCTGGAAACAGGTGATTTTGAGCTCAACCAAAACCACGACCGAAGCACAAATGGAAAAGTTGCTCGCAACAGATAAATTTGAGCAGTTATTACTTAACGTTCAAACACAATACCTAAAAACCGAAATCATTCCCTATATACGCACATGCTCATTTTCCAGAACAACTGAGATCACTAGTCCAAAGAAGCCGATCAATAACGCGATGATGTGGGGTCACTATACGAACGCGTTAGAGGGGTTTGCACTTGGTTTTGATAAGGATATTCTCGAAGCAGCGTTTCAACCTGAACCTAGCACCCACCCTAATCACGCCAGCGAAAAAGTAACCTATAGGAGTGAGTCTACGCTCGAAACTATCAATGTCGCGCGACTGACAAAGCCAGAAGTATACAACGAGGAACTCTTTGAACCCTTACTTCTAAACAAGTCTGATGACTGGCTTTATGAGCAAGAGTACAGACTCATAATGGCCCCTCCTTTTAAGGATGGAAAAGTAGATAAAGGTGCAGTGACCAACACATTTACCTATCCTGAAGAGGCCTTAAAGCGGATAGTTTTTGGAAGTAAACTAAAGATCGAGACTCTGTGTGACATAAACAAAGTGCTACCGAGACATGTCGATTTTTTCATTGCTCATAAATCAGACACTCATTACAGAATAGACGTCATGCCTTACGACAGAGAGCAACTAAATGACATCTGTGAGTAAGTCTAGCGCCTAATCTGTGCGGTCTGGCTAGACGGCAAGGACGTGAACCGACTCATGGTCGAGACGGAGCGGCATGGGTCTACGACACCTACTATGATGGTACTGACTACTACACCGCACAGGACGCAGCACGAAGCCACCAGCGCGGCCTTTGGTCGACATCGGAGTATCAGGCCGTCCCTCCTTGGGAATGGCGCAAGGCTCAGCGCAAGAAGAACTGACGGGGCTATGGGGGACACTCAGCCTGACGCTGCTATACGAATACGGTCACAGATTTTTGCCATGAAAAAGCCGAGACCGCCAAATATCTTAGGCTCTCCAACAATCAAAACGCTAGTTTTCCCTCCTGAATCTCATAGTGTTGCTACAGACGCTGCAACCGTGCGCGTCAGACTAACAAACTGGAGTTAAAACAATGCAACATGATGACCGACTAATAAAATTTATCGTAGGTGAAGGTATCGAAGAGTTCATGCTAAGCCTGCGAGTCTGCGGGAACGCACTTGAGGTAATTACCCCTATTCACTTAAGGGGTACTTTCAAGCTGCCTGAAGACATTCAATTAAACTCAGCCCTCATGGGTTTAGTCGCCAGAGGGAAAATTCTGAAGAGGAAAGACATTTATCGAGTCAGGTGATAATCTTGTGTAACTAATCGAATAGCAAAGCAACCGGAAATGGTTTGGAGTCAATGACTTAGGTGAATTAATCACTCACCCGCCACCTCCACCAAATCTTAAAGAAGCAGCTTATAGCTGCTTTTTTTATGTCTGTTTGACACTTTTTCACCCTTCGCTTCAGAAAATATTTCAGCGTTATTCGGATATCCTGCGTCTAAAACTAACGGGAAGTTTATTGCTATCCCCATCTTCCCACCCTAATATTCATTATTATTAAATATGAATATTAGAGGTGAATTATGGCCACAACCAGCCTAAGCCTAGGTGAGCACTGGGAGACATTTATCAAAAATGAAATTTCCAGCGGTCGCTACGGCTCCGCCAGTGAAGTGGTACGCGATGCACTACGTGCAATGGAAGAGCGTAAAAGCAAGCTAGAAGCCCTTCGCGCACATTTAGCAGAAGGCGCCAAGCAAGCTCGACAAGGTGAGTTTGTCGATGACTTCTCTGTGGATTCGCTCATTAACGACCTAGATGCCGAATCCTGATGCCACGTACCCGAACAATCCGAGTTACCCCGCGCGCCCGTGATGATCTAATGAACATTGGCCGCTATACCGAACGCACTTGGGGCAAAGCACAGCGAAACTTGTATTTGAAAAGCTTTGAAGCCCGTTTTAAGTGGCTTTCGGAGAATCCACAACTGGGAAAACACCGGACAGATATCTGCGAAGGCTACTACAGCTTCCCCGAGGGCCAGCACATGGTGTTCTATCTATTCAGTAGTAAAACCATCGATATCATTGGTATTCCTCACAAGGAAATGGACACAATCAGCTACTTTCGGGAAATCTAAAAGTAGCGTTAAATTGTTTAGTAATCCTCTGAAACCTACATCATTCTTGTTATGAATTTGGCGTGGTTAATTAAGTTGAGATTGGATAGACTTCTCACGATCTTAAATACTCTTAATCTTCTATTGAATCTAAAAATATACGTCGTTGTTACAAAGACAAATGCCTACCAGCATTACACAACCGGTCGAATTTGAAAGTTTCGTCTATCCTTGCTGGATGAACGGATGAGCACTAATGAATAAACACCAGCTCAGCGAGCGCGACATCTGCACCAAATACATAACCCCGACTATTTTGCAGGCAGGTTGGCAGCAGAATCAGTTTCGAGAGGAAGGAAACCTTACGGCTGGCCACGTCATGGTGCGCGGCAAGACGGCTGCGCGAGTCAAAAATCCCGGAGCCAAAGGCGGCGCGGATTATGTGCGGTATGCCAAGCCCAATGTGCCCATTGCGATTGTCGAAGCCAAGCAAGCCTCGTTTTCCGTAGGCCATGGCATGCAACAGGCATTGGCCTACGCCGAGATGCTAAATGCCCCGTTTACCATCAGTAGTAACGGTAATGGTTTTTTACTGCATGACCGCACCAGCCTTACCCAGCCTGTTGAGCATGAAATATCCCTTGCGAGCTTCCATCGTTTGCTGACCTTTGGCCGCTATACCAGCAATGGAAAGGACTGGCCCATGCCGTACTAGAAGCACTACTAGAAAAATCTGCAGACCACGGTGTGCAAGATATAAAGGACGCCAAAGCGCTGGAGTTGCCTCCCTTTGATCAATTTGGCAGTAGAACTCAAATCCGTCGTGGCTTTTTTGGTGGTCTTGAGCAATACAGCCAAGCCATACACGAACTCGAACAAGCGCTATACGACGATAAAAGTGCTTAACAGAATACATAAATAGGAAGTCCCATGAACCTCAGTAGTACCATTAAATCCATCCAAGACATCATGCGCAAAGACGACGGCGTGGATGGTGACGCTCAGCGCTTGGGCCAGCTCACTTGGATGCTGTTTTTAAAAGTGTACGACCAGCGTGAAGAAGAATGGGAAGACGACAACGCAAGCTACCAATCGCCACTGCCTGAAAAATACCGCTGGCGCAACTGGGCAGCTTATGTTCCCGCTGCTGACGGCAAAAAAGCCCCGCAAAAAGCCGCCAGCGACATCATAGCTTTTGTGAACAATCAGCTATTCCCAGCCTTAAAAGAGCTGGAAATACCAGCACTCAATGCTGAGAAGGACAATGCAACCGAGGTTGCCCTCCACAAAGTGATTCGCGGTGTCTTTGAAGACGCCAATAACTACATGAAATCCGGTACTCAGTTGCTGGCGGTAATCGAAAAGCTGGAAGAAGCCATTAACTTTCACGACTTTAAAACGCGCGCCAATATTGGCGATGTCTACGAGCAACTGCTTAACGACCTGCGCGGTGCCGGTAACGCTGGGGAGTTTTACACCCCGCGCGCCATCACCGCTTTTATGGCCGACCGCGTCAACCCACGTTTAGATAAACGCGAAACCGTGATGGACCCAGCCTGTGGTACCGGCGGCTTCTTAACTGCCGCCATCGATCATTTTCGTATCCAACTTTCCACGATGAAGTCGCCGCGCCCAGAAGACAAACGCGCTATCGAAGAACTAATTCGCGGCATCGAGAAAAAACAACTGCCGCATCTGCTGTGCACCACCAATATGCTGCTGCACGGTATTGATGTACCCAGCCAAATCGAACACAAAAATACCCTGGGCATTGGCTGGAACGAATGGAGTGCTAACCAGAAAGTAGATTGCATAATCACAAATCCACCCTTTGGCGGATACGAAGACGACGGTGTCGGCAGCGACTACCCAGCAAATCTAAAAACCCGCGAAACTGCCGATATGTTTATGGCGCTGATCATCAAAAAGCTGTTAAAAGAAAACGGCCGTGCCGCCGTGGTATTGCCCGATGGCTTTTTATTTGGTGACGGCATTAAAGGCACACTGAAAAAACTGCTGCTCCAAGAGTGCAAGCTGCACACCATTATCCGCCTGCCCAAAGGCGTGTTTGCCCCTTACACCTCCATTAAAACCAACCTTTTGTTTTTTACCAAAGGCGCACGGGTAGACGATGGCAGCGAACACTTTCACACCGACACCATCTGGTTTTACGAGCACCCCTACCCAGCGGGCTACAAAAGCTACAGCAAAACTAAACCCATTCGCCTGGAAGAGTTCAAACCCGAGCAGGAATGGTGGGGTAACGAAAGCGACGACTTTGCCAGCCGTGAAGAAAACGAATTCGCCTGGAAAGTAGATTTCAAAGCCAAACGCGAACAGGCCGAAGCCGCTGCCGCGCCCCATTGGGCCAACGCCGAAAGCTTAAATAACGAGGCTAGCGCACTGGATAACCGCATCCGCGACTTGCGCGATTCCATAAAAGGCGTCAGCGACAAAGTCCAGCGTCACCCCATAGAAGACGACATCGAAATTTTAAAAACCGAAAGCGAAGGCTTGCGCCTGAAAGCCCGCGACGCTCAAGCCGCCGGTGATCGCCTCTACTGGCCGATTTTTAATCTGGATTTAAAAAACCCCAACGCGCCTGAAGAAGAAAGCCATGACCCAGATGAACTGCTAATTAAATACAAAAAGCTGCTCGGCGAAATCGAAGAAACCGAAAACCAGCTCAAAAGCGAACTGGCTGCTGCGCTTTCTCATCACTTTAGTGACGAGGAAGCCTGATGGACGCACAACAGTTTTTGGCCGAGTTTGGCCATATTGCCAACGCGCCGGGGGGCGTGGCGCGGTTGAGGGAATTAATCCTAGATTTGGCTATTCGAGGCGAGCTACTTGGTGAGCAATCGAAATCTTCAAAAGCAGAATCACTTATTGGAGAGATTGTCGAGTTTCGCGCAAAACTTGTACAAGATGGAAAGCTTCGTCGCCCAACGCCTCTACCTGAAATAGAAGATTCTGAACTGTCTTTTAAGTTACCTGACAACTGGGCTTTTGAGCGCCTAGGAAACATTTGTGAAATCGTTAGAGGCGTCACGTTCCCGGCATCAAAAAAGCAAACCCTGAGAACAGATAATGTAGTCGCATGTCTTCGAACCAGCAATGTTCAAGCTGAAGTGGATTGGTCCGATCTGATTTTTATAAATCCTGACCTTGTAAAAAGGGGTGACCAGTGGATAGAGCTCGGCGACACCATGATTTCTATGGCAAACAGCTATGAATTAGTTGGTAAGGTAGCACTTGTAAGAGAAGTAAAGGAAAGGGCTACATTTGGCGGCTTTATTGCTGCAATCCGCCCACATGTCATAGAGCCGGAGTATCTCTATCTCGTTTTGCGCAGTCCTTACATGCAATCAAGGATGCGTGTAACGGCAAGCCAAACTACAAACATCGCTAATATATCCTTGGGCGGAATGCGGCCGATTCCAACGCCAATTCCGCCCAAGGAAGAGCAATCCCGTATTGTTGCCAAAGTCGATGAGCTAATGGCCTTATGCGACCAGCTGGAAGCGCAGCAACAACAACGCCGCACCCTACAAAACCACCTGCGCCAAGCCACCCTGCAAGCCGTCGCCGCCAGCCAAAGCCCGCACGAACTGCAAGACAGCTGGCAACGCCTGCAAATCAACTTCGGCCAACTGTTTTCCGCGCCGGAGGATGTAGAAGAACTAAGGTCAGCTGTTTTGGACCTTGCCATTTCCGGCTACCTTAGTGAAGAGTCACCTGCCGATGAGTCAGTTGATTCCTTCTTAGAACGCAATGAAAGCGGCAAGCAAGATCGGTTAAGTTCAGGAGAAATGAAGCGGAAGAAAGCGTCAGCCACTGACGTGCACCAACTTGAACTAGAGATCTCAGACCATTGGGCAAAGGTCGCCCTTGAAGATTTATTTCAGTTTATAGACTACCGTGGAAAGACACCGCCAAAAACAGAGAGCGGAGTGGTTCTAGTAACTGCTAAAAACGTGCGACCACGGCGGTTAAATAAGGAGCCAGTCGAATATATTTCAGAGAAGTCATACAAAGAGTGGATGACTCGCGGGTTCCCGAAAATTGGAGACTTACTTTTTACGACTGAAGCGCCTCTTGGAAATGTTGCACTAATTGAAGAAGAACCGAGCTTTGCTTTGGCACAACGTGTGATTGATTTTCAACCGTTTGCAGATCTAAACACAAAATGTGCAATGTACTTCATGATGTCGCCAACCTATCAAAACCTACTTGAGAAAAACTCTACTGGGATGACCGCAAAAGGCATCAAGGCAGCAAAGCTGAAGCAGCTTCTACTGCCAATTCCACCAATCCCAGAGCAGCAACGTATCGTCGACCGGATAGAGCAGTTGATGACCATTTGTGATGACTTAGAGAAGTCATTAAATAATGCGGGTAAGGTTGCAACGTCGCTCGCGGCTGCCTCAGTCGCTTCTCTCACCGGCATCGCCATCGAACAAGACGAGGAACCTATGAAAGCCCCACAAACTGAACTGGTGGCAACCGTGCGTTTAGGCACGCCGCCCGATGTCAAAGCCCAGGCCCCGCTGGCCACCATCCTCGCCCGTCATAGCGGCGAAATGAGCGCCAAAGATTTATGGCAGCGTTTTGGCGGTGAAATTGATGCCTTTTACGCGCAATTAAAAACCGAAGTGGCCCACGGCTGGTTGTTGGAACCGGAAGTCGCCGAGATGCACGAAAAAGCAGAGATTTAAGCGGCAGGGATTAAAAGGATAAAGTATGCAGCTTCGATATTTAGCCATTCCCGAGTTTCGCAACCTGCGTAATTTGGAAGTGAATTTCGCCACTGAACTGGAACCAGTTCCCACCGCAGCCAATGCCTCCAATGCGCTGGCCAAACGCATTCGCAGCCATGCTTTGATTGGCCAAAACGGCACCGGAAAATCCAACTTAATCGAAGCACTGATCACCCTGTTTCGCGATGTCGACCTCGACCGAGAAGCAGCTTTTGATTACACCCTGGAATACGAGATTCGTGGCCATATCGTGCGTATTCAAGCCGACACTGCCAAACAAAAACGCCCTTACGTTTGGGTAGACGGGGATCGTGTCAGCCAGGAGTACCTGATTAAAAATGACCCGCCGGAAAAAGTCCCGCAAGATAAGCGTCGCGGCCCACGGCTTTTACCAACACATATATTTGCCTATTATTCCGGCCGGAATGAGCGCATCGAGCAATTATTTCAGGAACACCAGCGCCGCTTTAACAAACGTCAGGAAATCACCACCGACGAAGTTTTATCTGAAGACCTGTTGGAAAACTTCACTGCCTCAGACGCCGATATTCGCGCCATAGAAGACGCCAAACGCCGCCGCGAAGCCAAACTCAAACAAGCCGGTGACGATCGCTTGCGCCGCCTGTTTTATTGCCGGGGCGGTCACAGCCAGTTGGTGTTGCTGGCCTGTTTACTCTCCGACGACCCGGTATTTAAAAAGGTGCTCAACAACCTGCATATCGAATCGCTGGAGTCGGCGCTGTTTGTACTCAAAGAACCCCACCGCCTGCGCGAAAAACGCCGTAATGGCAGATTTGATGAAAACGAAATAATCGAAGGCGACCCGCGCTTTTGGTTCGCCCGCGGCAATGTAGTCAGCGAATTTCTCGACAAACTCTGGCAAGTGGCTTGGGCACCCATCGAGCAAGAAGCCAGCAAACAAATTGATTTTCGCGGCCGTACCGAAAAGCAAAAGCAGTTGTATTTGTATGTGCCCGATAAGAACAAACTCAGACAACTGGGCGAACTGGTGGGTGGCCCCGATAGCTTCTTCCGCTATGCCGAAGGCGCGTATATTGGCGATTTGATTGACGAAGTGCGCATTACCGTGAAAAAACGCGTCCCTTCTGAAGAGCAGCATTACGGCAAAGTGAGCTTTACCAACCTCTCTGAAGGCGAGCTACAAATGCTTACCGTGCTGGGCCTAATGCGCATCACCCGCGAAGACCATTGCTTATTTTTGTTAGACGAACCCGACACCCACCTTAATCCCATCTGGAAATTGCGCCTTTTTGAAGATGTTAATGAGGCGATGTCTATTGGATCGGGGCTAACAGGAGATGGTGAAGCGCAGGTACTGCTAACAACACATGACCCAATTCTACTAGGCAGCCTCCAGCGCGAACAGGTACATATTTTACGAAATGATGGCAATCACACAGTCATTGAATCCCCCGACGAACACCCGCAAGGTATGGGCGTGACCGGCTTGCTGAAAAGCGAATTGTTTGGCCTTTCATCTACGCTGGATATTGAAACCGAACGGCGTTTATTCCGCCGCAATGAATTATTCGTGAAATCACTCCGCACCCCAGAAGAAGATGCCGAGCTATCACGGCTTTCTTCAGAACTGGCCGATCTTGGTTTTTCGACCGCCGACTTCCGTGACCCGGACTACGCATTGTTCGTGCGTAAAATGGCGCAACACCGAAAATTCCGCAAGCCAGTATTAACACCAGAAGAACAAGATGAGCAGGATCGTATTGCCGATGACATCATCAGTGAAATTCTACGCGAGTAAGGTGAAGAATGATTTTTATCGACCTTGAAAACAAATTACCGACCGACGCTGACTTGCCTGAACATATTCGTTGGACTCAAGCCGATTGGGGTGCGTGGTTGGCCGAGTCAGAACGGTTGGTTCACAAGATTGCTAAATTGGATGCTGTGGGAAACATCAAGGAACGTAATAACTTCATTGACAAAAACGATCATCATTGGGGAAAACTGAAACCTTGGTTATTGGCACTGTCGAATGGAAAATGCTGGTTCACTGAGGCACGCGACCTTGCTTCACACCTAACAGTTGAACATTTCCGCCCCAAAAAGGCTGCTCGTAATGTTAAAGGCCCAGAGCGCGACGGTTATTGGTGGCTAGCTTTTGATTACATGAATTTTCGCATAGCTGGCACCGTGCCTAATTGTAAAAAAGGTGTGTGGTTTCCACTTCGTTATGGTTCACCTGTTTCGACTTTTGCGCGCCGCTGTGAAGGAGATGAAGACCAGCACTTTCTCGACCCAACCAACGCTTACGATGTCACACTTCTAGCGTTTGATGAGGAAGGAAAAGCCGTGCCAGCACCAGGCATTCCCCGCTGGGAATACGTAAGAGTTAAACGCACGGTAGAACGCTTGAAGCTTACTGAACATCACGCGCTATCCGAGGAACGTCGGAAGATCTGGCAGGAAACCTCAAAGCTGATTAACAAGTACCAAAGAGCGCTATCAGAAGTCCGTACATCTGCTTCGGCACGTGAGCGCGTCAAGTCCATAGCTCGTGACATTGCATCTCTCACGAAACCTGAGTCAGAGTTATCTGCCGTCGCTAAGTGGTGTATTTGGTTACACAACGATCCTCATCTATCTAGGCTTGTGGGGTAAAAAGACCATGACCAAACTCCCCATCGACCTCTTACGCCAACATACCGCTAAAAGCGAACGCATCGAATACAAAACCGGTTGGAACTCCGATGCGATTATTCGCATCTTGTGCGCCTTTGCTAACGACTTTGAAAACCTCGGTGGTGGTTATGTGGTAATCGGGCAGGATTGTGATGCCAATAGCCAGCCGGTATTTCCACCCGTTGGCATGGCCGACAGCCAGCTTGATAAAATCAGCAGGAATTAATGAGCCTTGCACCCAAGGTGCCTTCTGATGAAAAGATTTTCAAAGGCCCACTGGCACTGATGACGCGCTAGGCCATTCTGGATGAATTTGCCACCTAATATCACCTTGTTTGATTTGGCGGTGAATTCACCAAGGCTATGTTCGGAACAATGGGAAAAGCACATGGTTTGAAATATTGTCGATTGCCAGACCCAGTGTTTAGCAATCGTGGCATTTGCAAAATCTATTTAATTCGAAAATCCTCATGCAAATTACCCCCCAATGGTTCTTCAGTGTTTTCTTGTGTTTCTCATTCATTGGAAGATCTTCAATGGCTTTTTGCCAAAGAGTTCTGGCCTTGTCTAACACGTCACCTAAATGAGGTTTAATGAGTCGTCCCTGAAAAACACCCTTTACCCACGGACCAAACTCAGGCTCTGTGCGTTCTTTTCTCTTCTTTCCAATAACCCGATCAAATACACTGCCAAAAACCGGTACTTTTTCGGGCCAAAATAAAGCCACCGCAGTAGCTTTCGCAG
>NZ_JBSWXK010000005.1:0-255997 GCF_056160565.1 Neptunomonas sp. ABH4_499
CGACCGAGCCTGAACGACTCGGTCAGCGTGGCACAGCGGTAAAAGGCAATATAACGGATAACGACAGCGCCAAAATGAAAACGGCCAAAGGTGTAATCCAAGGCTACAATGGAGTCTTATGGTGTTAAATGTCTAATCCGACAGTCTCGTTAGTTTGCTAAAGGCTAGAGGTTAACTAGCCTAAACTTGCTCTCACATCTGCAATGGTGATGAAAAGTTTGTTTTCGGCATCTTGAAATGCTTGAAAACCGTAGCGTTCATAGAAATATTTTGCTCCACCTTTGGCATCAACGATAACAACTGGAAATGCAACGCTATCACTAGCGGCTAATAGCTTTCTGAGTGCGTCGATCAGTAGCCACTCACCAAAGCCTTTCCCTTTGTATCGGTCATCAACAGCAAGACGGGCAATCAGACCACCGGAGGTGGATGATTGGTGCTTTTTTTGTAACTTATCTGGCAATGCCTTTAAGTCAATTGGTGTCATTGTTAGTGTGTAAAAGCCGATGACATGTGAGTTGTCGCTATCATCTTCCAAAACAAACGTTCTGGTATTGTCTTTCTTTGCTTGCTGACTCGCCATTACTTTTAAGTAATTATTGAGAGCTTCGATGCTACAGTTGAATCGGCTTCTATCGTGTTTAGCTTTATCTAGAAGTACCGTATTCATCACTGAGTTTTGCTTTCGTATCGATCAGCAGCTGCTTTTAGTTTTGAGTTCTGTGTCGCAGGACGGTCTAAAGCTTCCATAAGCAACATCGCATCAGCTTGGCTCAGTTTTAAAGCCTGTTCACGTTCGATAACTTGTTTAGCTTTTTCGATTGCAGCGCTTAGAACAAACGAGTTGATGCTAGACATGCCGGCGATCGCGGCAGCCTTGGTAAGTAAGTCTTGTGTATCGACATCAACTCTAGCGGTGATGCGAGGCAAAGTGGTAGCCATAATGTTATCTCCTTTTGTGTCAAAGTGTCACACAGATATTATGGTCTTAAATTGTGCAATAAGCAATCTTTGTGTCACTTTGGCACGTAAGCTAACAATGTCTCGCAGAACCAGAATCTCAAACCGACTTCCACTGCATTGCCCGTTTTGTACTTTCCCGCTACGCTCGCACAACACAATCAACTTCGCTCCGGTAGCTTTGCTGGGCGCTAAAATCACAACATAAATGATATTGCTGAATACATCGCACTTGAAAATATTGTAGATGTAAGGTGACATTAAGCGGCTATGGCAGAAATCGAAGAGATCGAACATCGTTGGATTGAGAGCAATAGGTTAATCTCTCTTTTAGCTCTTCTCGAGTACGAATATCCTGAAGTAATGGATAGAATTCAACCGACTCATATTAGCAACGATAGTGTTGCCGAGATGCTTTCTTTTGCGCTTGATTTTGATTCAAGACATTGGGCTGAGAAGGCTGTGACATGGATTGAAGATGGTTTTCCGATTGATGCATCTGTCTGTGATAAGCTACTTAAAATCTCAGTATCTAAGACAGATAGCCAAAACTTAAGGCATAGATCACTGAAACAAGCGAATAGGTGGCAACGTGCAATCGCTACTTAGCATGGCGCTGAAATTCGTTATGGCTAAAAAGACTGGCTTTACAAGTATTAGCTTCGTTCGCCACCTATGTGCGTTATCAATTTCGAAGGATTGAAGATGAGTAATAAATACCAAAGATCACTTGTTTTACGGGTTCTAGGCTCGCTGTCTGCCTTTTGTCTGATGCTTGCTTTGTTGTACGTAGTTTTCGCTGGTATCAGCCTTTACTCATCACTGATTATTGTTGCGGCTATTGGCGTATTAGGCGGTCAAGCATTGGCTGTCGCTGAATCAGCTTTAGAATGTGGAGTAGCATTCTTTGAAATTTTGTTAGAAGGGGTTATGACACTATTTGAGATAATTGGCTCAATATTCAATTTGTAGATTCTTTATGACCAAAATAATTGATAAGGTAATACCCCAAAAAGCCCACCCCGCATAGTGCAACGGACGGCACGCTTCAGACACCAAGGTAATGAACGGGCCCGATGATCTCACTGTGGTTTGCGGACCACATCCGAAAATCTCATAAGATCAAAGAGGGATCGTTTCATGAGTCATCTACAGCGAAGGAACGAAGTAGACATCATCAGAATGGCTGCACTGATCGGTATCTGTGTGGTCAATGTGCCTTTCATGGCGTTGCCACCCGAATATGTGTTTATCCCGCCCGAGGGCGCTTATGATAAAGCGGCCGCGTTTTTCGTCGAATGCTTTCTGCAGCTAAAGTTCTTTATCTTATTCTCCTTCATATTTGGTTGGGGGATGGCCATACAGGCAAGGTCGACTGCGTCGCGTGGTCAGTCTTTTAAAAAACGCTATTTTCGAAGAATGGCTGGCTTGGCTATGCTTGGTGTTGCTCACGCAATACTGGTTTTCAGTGGCGATATTTTAGTCTTGTACGCGTTGCTTGGGATGCTTCTGTGGCTTATTAAAGATCGATCACCCAAGCTGCTAATGACGTTTGCGGCTTGGATGCTGCCATTAAGCATGGTTTTCCTTGGGGTTATTGCGGTTTTGCTGGATGCCATTCAATCCGATGAGTCGTTGTCTTTGGCGATGCTGGGTGGTGCAAATCTTGGCGGTAGCTTTATCGAGGCAACAAGCGTAAGGCTAACGGATTGGCCCGTCACGCTCGGTTTTTTGGTGCTCCTGCAAGGGCCTTTGGCTCTGGGGGCTTTTGCTTGTGGTTTAGCGGCCGCTAAAACGGACTTTTTTGCAGAACACAGTGCGGGATTAAGGCTGATTAAACAGCGCCTTCCGCTTCTTATTTTGATCAGTGTGCCAACCAACATCCTTTACGCAGCGGTGGTTGGTGGCATTGTGCCAGAGACGAACGAAATCTTATCGCTACTGGGATTAATGCTCATCGCTTTGGGTGCGCCAGCGTTGTCTGCGATCTATCTGTACGGTTTTATTACTCTATCTAGACGGGTTAACGTTCCTCATGTTTTGGTGTTGGCTGGTCAAAACTCCTTGTCATCCTATGTGACGCAAGGGGTATTGGCGGGCTGCGTGTTTGGTGCTTATGGCTTAGGGCTGTTTGATTCGCTCGGCCAAGCCGTGTTGATGCCAATTTCTCTAGGCATTGCCCTCACTGCTATGGTTTTAGTCGGGCTTTACTCTAAGCTCTTTGGGCGAGGGCCATTGGAGCCTATTTTGCGTAAAATTACAGGCAGTTAACGCTACGGGGGCAATGAATGCTTAACCATTCTTGGGGGCGCGCTTGGCAAGGTATCGAAGCCAAAGGTGACAATGATGTGCTAAGGGATGAGTTAATAGCAGCGTACAAGGAGCCTCAGCGACATTATCATTCCCTGCAGCATCTTGCCGAATGCCTTAAACACTTGGAAAAGTACAAAAATTTGGCAGAGCACCACGCAGAAGTTGAAATCGCGTTGTGGTTTCATGATGCCATTTATGATGTAAAAGCATCGAATAACGAGCAAGCCAGTGCGGATTGGGCAGTAACCGCTTTATCAATGGCATCAGTCCCTTCCACTCGGATTGAGCGTGTGAAAGGTCTTATTTTGGCGACATGCCACAATGCATTACCTATAGGGGCTGATCAGTCCTTATTAGTCGATATTGACCTTCTGATTTTGGCTTCTGACAGCCATAGGTTTCTGCAATATGAAGATCAGGTACGCCAAGAGTATTCATTTATCCCTAAGGATGTTTACCTCGTTAAACGGGCCGAGGTGCTTTCAACCTTTCTGCAAAGAGAAGCCATCTACAGTACGCCGGTAATCCGACAAGAATATGAAGCCAAGGCCCGCGCTAACCTAGAGCAATCGATAGAAGCGTTAAAGCATGCAAGTAAATTAAAGATGTAAGCAAAAGGGTTACCAAAGACGATTGAAGTTATCATTCGATCACTGTTTAATATGTTATATTATAACATCTGTGGCGAAAGGATAGATCAATGGAAGCGTTTTGCATACATAATCTGGTAGAAGGGCTTAGCTTTAACTTACCAACGAACAGTGCGTTCGGCGCTGATGCCAACACTCTCACTCGGATCTATGAGGAACAGATCAACATTGCAGTGTTTCAGCGAACACCCTCCGATGCCGTCTTAAGCTATGCCAAGCAGTTAATCCATGAGCGCCCAGCGTTTCGGTTCCGAACCATCATCGAACACCAAAGCGCTAAGGAGTCTATTGCTTCGCTGCTGCCAGATATTCCAGGAAAAGACGATTTTGTTGAGGATCTTTACCTTCTAACCGATATGTACGCATGCCTTTTCGACCTGAAGGAGGTCGGTATCCGGTTAGAAGCCGCCGATAAGGCATCCTGCCCTCGTTTTCATACCGATAAATTAGGCTGCCGCTTGATATCCACCTACTTAGGTGAAGGCACCGAGTGGCTGGCTAACGCCCATGTCGATCGCTCCAAACTTGGTCGTGGTAGTGGCGGCTTAAAGGATAGCGAGTCCGGTTTATTAAAACCCGAACATCAGATTCAGCAGGTGAATGCAGGTGATGTGGTATTACTAAAAGGCAAGGGTTGGATCAATAACGAGGAACATGGCATAGTGCATCGCTCGCCAACCGTTTCACAAGGACAAAGGCGGTTAGTGGTGACGATGGATTTTGCTTGATATCTTCAATCACTCAGCGGAGGAGTGATCATTGATGACAGTCTTATATCCCGATAAGAAGATCATTCTGTTCGATGGCGTGTGTAAACTGTGCTCGGCATGGGCGGCTTTTTTGATCAAATACGATAAGCATCGAGTTTTCACCTTAGCGACTGTTCAGTCGGAAGAGGGGCAAGCAATTCTAAAACATTATGGCTACCCGACCGATCATTTCGATACGATGATTTTGCTGGATCAAGGGCAGTTATATGATCAATCGACGGCTTTTTTAAAGGTGATGAAGCAACTGCCGTTCCCTTGGCCGCTTCTGTATGCCTTTCACTTTATTCCCAATCGGTTACGCAACTGGATGTACGATCGCGTAGCACTTAATCGTTATCGTTTATTTGGTCAGCACGAGAGCTGCGTTTTACCAGACCCTGAACATCAATCCAGGTTTTTGGGCGGGAAGCCCTAGAGTAAGTGGCTTTCCATCTTGTGGTATATTTGCCGGCTCTTTATTCATTTTTGCAGTACAAGGAACGTAACACATGTCGTTTTGGCACTCCCTGAAACAATGGTTGGGTTTAGCACCCAAAGTCGAAGATTTTGATTGGCCACCCCATTGGAGTGAATTGTTAGCTGAGCATGTGAGCTTTTATAAAGCGCTTAATGCGCAAGATCGTCTAACGTTTGAGCAATGCTGTACTGGCTTCTTGCTGACCACACCCGTTGAAGGCGGTGTGGAAGTGGAGGTGGATGATCTGGATCGGTTACTGGTAGCGTCAAGCGCGGTGATTCCGGTATGGGGCTTCCCCGATTGGCCGTTTTTGAATGTGAAAGCGGTTTTTCTATTGCCAGGCAGCTTTAATGATCGTTTTGAGTGTGGCCGTCCAGATTCGGCGATCAGTGGCATGGTAGGGCACGGCCCAATGTCTGGAAAAATGGCGCTAAGTAAGCCGCACTTACGCTTAGGTTTTGCAAACGATAAAGACAAAACCAATGTTGGAATTCACGAGTTTGTGCACATTCTCGATATGGCCGATGGCCAATGTGATGGCTTCCCCGAACGTATTCGTGAGTATCAATACTGCGCCCCCTGGTTTGAGTTTGTACGCCATAAAGTTGCCGAGGTCGAGAAGGGCAAGACCAACATTAACCGCTATGGTGCAACGAACCCGGCTGAGTTCTTTGCGGTCACATCGGAGTACTTTTTCGAGCGCCCAGCGATGCTGCAAAAAAAGCATCCTCATTTGTATCAGTATTTGAGCGACTTTTATCAGCAAAATTTGGCCGAAATCGCGCAACAAAACCAAAGCCACCGTAAAAGTGGAAAAGGACGTAATAAACGAGCGATCAAAATCGGTGATCCTTAAGCTAGGTTTTCGTTACATTGA
The DNA here is from genome assembly GCF_056160565.1 of Neptunomonas sp. ABH4_499. NCBI lineage: Bacteria > Pseudomonadati > Pseudomonadota > Gammaproteobacteria > Oceanospirillales > Oceanospirillaceae > Neptunomonas > Neptunomonas sp. ABH4_499. Next base: position 6,028 of record NZ_JBSWXK010000005.1, read on the forward strand.
GAACCGAGTTAATCTTCTGCAGGGAAAACCCCGGGAGGTGTGTGTTTATGAAAGGTTACTTTGAACATTTTGTAAGGTTTCCATCCCACAACCGACTAAAGAGGTAACATCGATAAAAAAGAGAAGCTCTATCATGAAAGAAAAAAGCCTTACTTGGATTTTAGCTCTTATCTTCCTAGCCTCTGGCGGCGCTAAACTAGCTAGCCTTGAGTTTGAACTGGTGGCGTTCGAGCGCTGGGGCTATCCGCTTTGGTTTATGTACCTTACTGGCGCACTCGAAGTGGCTGGCGCTATGGGTCTTATCGTGCGAAAAACTCAGGCGTTAGCCGCCCTGTGCTTAACCGGCCTGATGGGGGGCGCTGTGCTCACACACCTGATCCATAGTGAGTGGGCGATGCTGGTGTTGGCGGTGTTGATCATGCTCGCGTCCTTTGCGCGCGCTTGGTTGGGTTGCTCTAAAATCAGAGCATTTTTCGGCTGTTCTGAGTCGCTTTAACAAACTTTACTCGATTCTGATCATAAGACCTTATAAAATAGGCGGAAATTAATCGACCATAAGTTATTTGTTATGTCTTTACCTGCTTGTCCCAATTGTCAGTCCGAATACGTTTATCAAGATCAAGAGATGCTGATCTGCCCTGAGTGCGCGCACGAATGGAACCCAAACGACGTCGGTGAAGATGATTCTCTTAACATCAAAGATGCCAACGGCACTGTGTTGGAAGAGGGCGATAAAGTCACCGTCATCAAAGACTTAAAGGTGAAAGGCAGCTCGATTGTTATCAAGATTGGCACCAAAGCCTTGGTAAAACGCATTTTTGATAAAAAAGACCATGAGCTTGACTGTAAAGTTGATGGCGTAGGCGACATGATGGTTACTGCTAAGTTTGTGAAAAAAGCGTAAGGCGAGTTTTAAAGCCTTTCAAAAAAAGACCGTGTGTTGCAAGTTAATAACGCATGGTCTTTTTCAACTGATATCCCCATGATACGACATGCGTGTGTTCAAAATCGTCAACGTGTGACGATCATTCTTTATAACTCCCTGTGTACTGATTAACATTCGCTGTTTAATCTTCAGTTTAGGGACGTTCACAATGAGCCAAGCCACAGTCGAATTGCTGCAAGCCTATTATGCGGCGTTTAACGCGCAAGATATGAACACGTTTTTATCCCTTCTGACGGACGATGTGGTTCATGATATTAACCAAGGTGGTCGCGAAACGGGTAAAGAGGCGTTTACCGCGTTTATGGAGCGTATGAACGCGAACTACAAAGAGACCATTGTCGATATCGTCATTATGACCAATACGGCAGGTGATAGAGCAGCGGTGGAGTTCACGGTTCTTGGGGAATACCTTAAAACCGATGATGGCTTACCAGAAGCCAATGGCCAGACTTATCAATTGCCTGCAGGAGCCTTCTTTGAAATTCGTGATGCCAAAGTGGCTCGCATTACCAACTATTACAATTTGGAAGATTGGATAGCTCAGGTTGCAGGCTAATTGCGTATGCTGACCTTTAAAGCCTTATCTGGGCCTGATTTACATCAATACATACCCCAGCTTGCGCAATTGCGTATGCGTGTATTTCGCGAGTATCCCTATTTATACGAGGGGGATCTCGATTATGAAGCGCGTTATCTTAAAACCTACATCGACGCGCCTAACAGCGTTATTGTAGTGGCGTTTGATAAGGATCAAGTCGTAGGTGCCTCCACTGGGGTGCCACTGCGCTTCGAAACGGCCGAGGTTCAAGCGCCCTTCATTGAATCCGGTTTTGATCTGGGTGAGATCTTCTACTTTGGTGAATCGGTGTTACTACCCGATTACCGTGGCCAAGGGGCGGGCGTTGCGTTTTTTGATGAGCGCGAAGCTCATGCAAGATCGATAAAAGGGATTAAATCTCTCTGTTTTTGTGCGGTTCAGCGACCTGATAATCATCCTTTAAGGCCCTCGGATTATCAGCCATTAGATGCTTTTTGGACGCTCCGTGGTTTCGAAAAACAGCCTCAATTGGCCACCGAGTTCAGCTGGAAAGAGATCGGCGAAGCAAGTGAATCCCTCAAACCCATGATGTTTTGGATGAAACCCCTAGTATGAGTGCGTTTACCCTAGCTGCTGCCCAATACGATATTGGCTTTTTTGATCATTGGGATGCCTTTGCAAACAAGCTTGATCACTGGGTATCCCAAGCGCAACAGATGCATTCTGAGCTTTTGGTGTTTCCCGAATACGGCAGTATGGAGTTGGCCTCTCTGTTTGGTAAATCGGTTTACCGAGATTTGAATCGACAGCTGCACTCGCTACAGACATTGCTGCCACAATGGGATGCTTTGCACCAAGAATTAGCACGTCGCTACAACGTGATGATACTGGCGAGCACTTTTCCGGTTCAGTTAAGCGATGGCCGTTTTGTAAACCGTGCTCATCTTTATGGGCCGCAAGGGCTGATTGGCTATCAAGATAAGTTGATGATGACCCGCTTTGAAAACGAGCAGTGGCACATCCAGGCGGGTGATCAGATTCGTGTCATAGATACGGACCTAGGCCGGTTAGGTATTCACATCTGTTATGACTCTGAATTCCCCTTAATTGCACGTCAGCAGGTTGAGGCCGGGGCCGATCTTCTTTTAGTGCCCAGTTGCACCGACACCCAAGCTGGCTTTCACCGAGTGAGGATAGGCTGCCAAGCCAGAGCCTTGGAAAATCAATGCTATGTGGTTCAATCCCCGACGGTGGGTATCGCCCCTTGGTCGCCCGCGGTGGATGAAAACACCGGTGTGGCCAGCGTGTATACACCCGTCGACTATGGCTTTCCAGATAACGGTGTTTTAGTGGAAGGGAATAAAGGCGATGTAGGCTGGGTCTATGCGCATCTTGACCTATCCGACATTGCACGCATTCGCAAAGAGGGCCAAGTCTTTAATTACCGAGATTGGCCGTTACAGTATGAGCGAAAAGGGCCTCTAACGGATCACTAATAAGCGGTGTTGTCGCCCGTGAGCTCACTTTGGTCACAATTTTGCACTATAACTTTACTAGAGTGATTTCTTTCATGATAAGTGAGGTGCAGGATGGCAACACGTCGATCAACCGCAAAGCACTCAATCCCCAATCAAGCGTTCGACATTGCTTGGGCGACCCCTTTGGTCATGACACTTCGAATCTTTCAGATGGCGACCGCAGGTGCAGCGCCAAGTCCAAAAGATCGTAAAGAGTTTGATCGTATGTGGTCAGAAAAGTTGATGGCCTACAGTGAATCTTGGGCTGCAATGACCACCGAATGGATTCGATTGCAGCAAGAGTCTTTACCCATGTTGGCCTCATGCTGGCTTAATCCGTGGGCCGGATTTGCCTATGATTCATCCCACTGGAATATGCATCAGCCAGATCACTTAAGCCAAAGACTCTTATCAAAAGGATTAGCACCCATTCATAAACGCGTTACGGCAAACGCGAAACGATTGAGTAAAGGGAAGTGATTCTGGCGGCGAGAATCACTTTGCAAACGGCTCCAAATGAATCAAATAAGCGAACACTCTTCATCAGCAAGAACGCTGGTATGCCCATAAAACCCTAGAGAAGCTGCGAATAATTCATTTCCGTAAGCATTCGGCCAAAATATCTTATTGAAAGTAAAGGATTTAATTATTCGTGGTTGTTGAGTGGAGGATTTATTCGCAGCTTCCTTAATATTGAGGCAGAAATGCCTCTGTAACGGGTAAACACCTGAGTACTCGAAATGGATGCACGAAATTGAAAATATTCTTCCAATTCTTTGAGTGTGGTTTGGTGTATCGTCTGAAACATGTTCTTTTTGAGTCATTCACTCGGCGAGCCTACAAAAAGAGCCTCTCAAACACACAAGGAAAACAGTTATGAAAACCATAGGGTTAATCGGTGGGATGAGCTGGGAGTCGACCGCCAGTTACTATGCGGCGCTTAATCAAGGCGTAAAAGATGCGCTTGGCGGATTGCATTCAGCAAAGATCATCCTTAACAGTGTGGACTTTGCCGAGATAGAACAGCTGCAACACGAAGGTGACTGGAGTACATTGGGTAAAATGCTGGCCGATGCAGCACAGTCACTCAAGCGTGCCGGCGCTGAGTGCGTGATGATCTGCACGAATACCATGCACAAAGTCGTTCCGGCAATTGAAGCGGTGATTGCCATTCCCATTTTGCACATTGCAGATTCGACCGCCGAGCAGCTTAAGCGTCATGGTATCCAGAAAGCGGGGCTGTTAGGCACGCGTTTCACGATGGAGCAGGATTTTTACAAAGGGCGATTGAAGGAGCACTTTGGCATAGACCTGTTGATTCCTAACCAAGAGGATCGAGACACCGTCCACAACGTGATCTATCAGGAGCTCTGTAAAGGTATCATCAAGGATGAATCGAAACAGGCGTATCTTAGGGTAATCGAGCGACTTCAAAACGCAGGGGCTGAAGCCGTCATCCTCGGCTGTACGGAAATCGCTCTGTTGATTGGGCAAAAAGACACCCAAGTTAAACTGTTTGATACCACTCAAATTCACTCTGAAAAGGGTGTCGAATGGGCACTCAAAGGATAAACCAGCGCGCCCAAGCCATTGGCAAGGAGCGCTGGTACCGTTCATACAGTGTCGAAATTGTCGAAGTACTGCATCAATATCACAGTGACTGATCCGTTTTAGCGTGATTACCCACTTGTTGACCAAGCTTTTGATGGACAACGGCAATGGCCAATAAGCAAAGGCCTAAACCTAGGAACGAGGTAACGCGCAGTAAACCCGTCAGGCCCGACATATCAAATAGGAATATCTTCGCAACCACACCCATCAGGATGATCATACCGGCTCGGTAAATGGTGACTCGGTTGAGTTTAATCGCCGTCATTAATGTAACGATTGCCAATATCAGCCAGACGACGGAGTAGGTGTACAATTCGCCTTGCGATGCACCGTTAGATAACAGCATATGACTACCTTGCCAGATATGGCGGATTTCCATATTAACCCAGATGAAAAACGCCGCAGTGCTTGCGATCAGGGTTTGCTTTCGCAACTGGCTCGGCGCAAGGAGTGTTGCGATGCCGAGCAGTAACGCGGGTATGAGATAGATCAGCAATAATGGGTTTGCAATGGGTGTCTCGCCCAGCCAATCACCAGAATAATTAAGTGGGTTGAAGATAATTAAGGAGCCGCCCACATAGTTGATCCCCGCGCCGACCAACAGCGCACAAGCGGCTATTTGATATAACCAACCAATGGTGTTGGCAAAGCGCGTGCGGTACAGATAGACCAAGCCCAATGCCCCCCAAGTCAGCGTGTTAATGGCGGCTTCTTTTTGTGTGAAATCAAGAATAAATACATCACCATCGTACAACAGATAACGTGTTTCACTGATGACGGTTAACGCCAGCAAATGCAGGCTTGCTCCTTGCAGCCATAGACTTAAGCGTGCTTCGCGCTGAATCAGCATCCACCACGCAATCGCGCAACACACCAACGGGCCGCCAAAGACCCATAATGGCCAGTGTGGAGTCAGTGCGTATTTGGGTAAATAAGGGTTGAAGGTCAGTCTTGCAATGATGATGGCCACTAAGGCCTTCATGCACGGTGATAAGAGTGGCAAGTGGTAGTGCTTACTCAGGAATGCCAAGCTGATGGTTTGCGCGGCCAAGGCTAAGGTCAAGCGCGCTTCATCCAAGTAGATGACGGCCGCCAGCGAATACGCCAAATGAGCCGAGATAAACAAGGAGGCGATAGCACTGTCACTTAAGCGGATGCTTTGCATTTTCTTAGCGATTGCGCTGTATGCCAGTGCCAGAATGACTGCAATGATCGCCCACTGTTTGTCGCTGGCAAAATCCGAGACGGTTAAGTAAGCCTGTGCCAGAGTGACCACAGGTGCTAGCGAGCTAAATAAACCCCAGAAGCCGACATAGCGGGAGTGCTTCATATTCCAAAGACCACCTAAGGTAAAGATACTGCCAAGGCCAATGAGTATCTGCACCAAGGTGCTCTGCTCAAACCCTGGCATATCCCCCCAGTGTGCCAAGCTAATCAGCCCAATAAAGCCGATGGCCGAGACACTTGCGGCGATGGTCAATACCGGTCGGTTTACACAGAGCCATAAAAGAATAGCTGGGTAGGCCATTAAGGTGACTAAGCCTTGGAAACTCAACGTTTGGATCGTAAAACCGGTAAGCCACGCCAGTGTCAGTAAACCGATGACGCCCGCGCGATAGCGCTCATCCGCATCGAGAGAGCGAACCCGTTGCAGTAGGGCGGCCACAATGTGATCAGCCTCATCCAATGGGTAGCGCAGGTTCAGCATCCAATCCCCTTTATGGATGGCCAACACGGCGTACAGCATCATTATCAAGTAACCACTGAGCACGGCCCAATCGGCTTGGCCGATAAAGGCGATGGTCCACCAAGCGGTGGATGCGACAATGACACCGATCCATAACCATCGACGGAATATCCAGCGGAATAACACAAAGGCCGACAGGGTAATCAAAGCGGAGTAAATCAGCGCACCTTCAACGTTGTTGCTGCCAGTGTTCACGAGCAATGGCACGGCATACGCGCCCAAAATACCAATCGCGGCCAACAAGGGCCCATACTGGAACGCCGTTAACATGGTGAGTATCGATATCACCGCCAAAAGCGCAAAGACCACACCGGCTGGCAATAACTGGTACAGATGCCAGGCGGCCAAAAGCGCTGCGTACAAAGTAATGCTCGCACCGCCCGCTAATGCGGCGATCGCCTCGCTGTGTTCTTTAAAACGGGTACGAAGGTAAGCGGCCAATGCATGGAAACCCAAGCCCATCACAATGGCTAAAACAATACGTGCGGTTGGGCCCAGCAAGCCTTGATCAATCGAGTATTTCACCAAGAAGATGCCCGATAACCCAACGCAGGTGCCACCTAACCAGATCATCCATTTATCTTTGATGCTATTAACGAGGCGATCTGTCCAGCTTGGTTGTTTTGGTTCTGCAGTACGAGCTGGCTTTTTGGTGACGATCTCACGCGGAATCTCGGTGCGCTGATAGCGCTTCTCTGGCGGTGTCTCGCCCCACGCCTGATTGGCCGCGACATCCGGTACAGCTGGGTCAGTCGTGGTCGGCGACTCATCGATTGATGATTGAGATTGCGATGCCGTATCTGGCGCGGGTTCTAGTGGTGAAGCAGTAGATGTTTGAGCGGGGTCTTGCTTTTTCAATGTCGCTATTTGGCGTTGAGCATCCGAAAGCAAGGTTGTTAATTGCTCAACCTGAGCGGTTAAGCGGTAAATGGATTGCTCTAAGCGCTGTGACTTAAAAAAGCTGATCCAAGCAAATGCGATTGTCGCGATTAAAAACGCGATAAAGGCAAAGGCGACTAATCCCCAAACGTCCATGTAAAAGACCTAAATATGACTAAAAAGAAACATTGTAGAAGATTATGGCGTCACGGTCTTTAGGAATGATGGTTTTGCATTGGGCATAAAAAAGCCCCACACAGGGTGGGGCATGAAGCCATCTTGCCCACTAGAAGGGGTTAGTGGGCGTGTCCGTGGCTATCTACCGTTCCATGGCTGTGACCATGATCGCCCATCGGCTTAGCGATGTTATTGCCATTGGCATCGTAAACGGCCTCAGGTGCATGCTCGATGTAACCTAGGTTAATCATCTTCACCAAAAAAGGGTCCGCTTCGTTATCGCCAATGTCGGCAAAATCGGTGTTCATGTAGCTAAAGCGCTGATCAAACGCCGCTTGAATCTGCTGTGGCTCTGTCTGCAGCGAAGTCATCTTCCACGATTCTTGAAGTGTGTCAGAGTGCATCGACAAAGAAACCAGCAGTTCAATGTTTGGGTTCCACTTAACCGTATAGTCTCGACCGTGAACAGAACCTGTATAAGTAATGATCAGATCGCAACCTGTGCCTTCGGTTTTGGTTTGCGTCAGCTGTTGTAAGAACGAAGGTTCGATCATGTGATAGATCGAGCTCCAGCTTTTTTGTTTACCCACCAAGGTAAGGTCGGCTGATTCGTATTCGATCAGGCGCTTATCGTTATCAAAAAAGCGATCCAAACGCAGTTGCGTTGGGGTGACTTTGTGCCAAATATCGCCCAAACCGTTTGGGTAGCGGTGCATGACTAAGCCTTCTTGGCGCAGTAATTTCACTTCGGTTTGTTCCGTTTCGCCCGTGGCTACAAGTGTGCGCTGGGTTTGATAGTGCGCATCCAGTGCGGTTTGGGCTGGGCATTGCTCTTGCGCCATTACAGAGGTCGAGAGCAGTACAGTAAGGGTCGATAACAGTAACGGAGTCTTCATGGTGGTGTTCGTATCCTTGATCTTGGCAAAACAAAAAAGGCAGCCAGAGCTGCCTTTATAACGCATGGATGTTACAGATTGCCTTCAGCGCTCTCTAACAAGTTGCCAGCGTGGTTCATCACATGGAAAAGGTAGTTTTGCTCGTGTGTACCGGTGACCAGTTGTGCACCCGGGCCTCGAGCGAACACGCCTACGTCTTCACCAGCGTGTGTTTCGGACGACATAGGCACCAGCGCCTCTTGGTGGAAACCTGAAGAGGTCGTGTCTACGTTGGTCAGATCCGCACGACCAGACACCGGTGTCTCGTTGTAGATCGCATCGGCATCGGTGACGTCATCACCCAAGTCATGGAAGCCAGGACCGTTGGTGTAGGTCAAGGTGGTGTACGGCATATCGTCGGCCGCCAACGCCACCTCGGTTAAAGGTGCGCCGTTGCTGTCATTGGTGATGACCTTACCCAGAATCGGATTGCCGCGCGTAGGGTAGCCAGCAATGGTAAACACGTGGCTATGGTCGGCGGTGACGATGATCAGGGTGTCGTCAGCATCAGTGCTGTCAACGGCGGCTTGAACCGCATTTGCAAACTCAACCGCATCGGTCAGTGCGTTATACGCGCTGCCGGCGTGGTGACCGTGGTCGATACGGCCAGACTCTACCATCAGGAAGTAACCGTCATCGTTGTTATCCAACACATCGATCGCCTTAGCGGTCATCTCAGACAGAGATGGCTCGCCAGACACATCGTTAGCGCGGTCGGCTTCGTAACGCATGTGGGATTCGCTAAACAAACCTAGCACCTTAGTGGCCGATGACGGGATCGCATCAAACCCGGCTTGGTCGTACACATAAGTACCGTTGGTGTACTGGGTTTGCCATTCGGTGATCAGGTTACGGCTGTCAGTCCGATCCCCTTCAACGCTGCTGTCGGCATCCGGTGTATTGAATGCCGCATCTTTAGGCAGGAAGTGACGACGACCGCCACCCATCACCACGTCGATACCATCAATGACAGGGGAGTTCACACCGTTGTTGAAGCGTGTTTCCAAGCTGGATTCAAGACCGATCAACTGAGAGGCGATGTCCTCGCAACCGGCATCAATCGCTTCTTGAGTCATATCGGAGTTGTCTTCCCAGTTACGCTCTGGAGACTTAGCGTACGTCGCCGCAGGTGTTGCGTGCGTAATTCGAGCCGTCGAGACGATACCGGTGGATTTACCAGCCATCTCGGCCAATTCCAGCGCAGTGACTAAGCCTTGATCTTGCGATGATACGCAATCCGAACGGTTCGCCGCTTCGCTGACGCTGATGATGCCCGCTTTGGTTTTAACACCCGTCATCATAGCGGTCATCGTACCCGCCGAATCCGGTGTTTGCTGGTTGGTGTTGTAGGTCTTTGCCAAACCCGAGAACGGGAATTGATCATAGCTTAGCATATGATCTTCGCCGTCTTCGTTGTTCATCTGACCTTGCAAAATACGAGAAGCCGTCACGGTCGAGATGCCCATACCATCACCCACAAACAGGATGATGTTTTTAGCAGAGCCTTTGGCGTTATTGACCGCATCTGCGACGGACTTGGCTTCGGCGACTTCCGCTTGAGCGGCGGTGTACCACTCTTTAGAGGCGGTGTCTTTTGGCACGATGCTGACTTTATCATCGTCCTTGTCGCTTGAATTGCAACCGGCCAGCGCTGCGATCGCTGTGGCCAGCAGTGTCAGTTTAAACATCTTCATGGGAATATCCTTTTTATATCTGGCCTTAGATTTCGTCGTCGATCGACAGAGCATCTTTCATCACATGGAACAGTACGTTTTGTTCCACAACACCTTGCAGCAACTGAGCCGAAGGGCCACTGGCGTGTACCGCTACATCTTCACCCGCGTGGGTTTCGGAAGACATAGGCACCAGCGCTTCTTGGTGGAAACCAGAATCTTCTGTGTTAAAAGAGCTCAAGTCGGTGCGAACACCTGCAGCAATCGGGTAGCTGGTGGTGTCGTAACGTGCATCGGCATCGGTCTCGCCAGAGAGCAGGGCATAGCCCATGCCATTAGCGTAACCGACTGTGGTGTAAGGAAGGCCATCGGATGCCAGGGACTCGGTCGTCAGTGGCGCACCGCTGCCGTCATTGGTAATGACTTTGCCAAGAATAGGGTTACCGCGGGTTGGGTAGCCTGCAATGGTGAAAACGTGGCTGTGGTCGGCGGTGACGATGATCAAGGTTTCTTCATCGTTGGTCAGATCGATGGCGGCCTGAACGGCTTTGGATAATTCAACCGCATCCGTCAGTGCGTTGTAGGCGCTGCCTGCGTGGTGGCCGTGGTCGATACGACCGGATTCCACCATCAAAAAGTAACCATCGTTGTTGTTGCTAAGCACGTTGATCGCTTTCGATGTCATCTCCGATAGCGATGGCTCGCCACCGACATCGTTTGCGCGGTCGGCTTCGTAACGCATGTGGGATTCATTAAACAGCGCGAACACTTTTTCCGCAGTGTTAGGGATCGCATCAAACTCGGTTTGAGTATCGGCGTAGTAACCGTCTGGGTTGGCGGTTTTCCACTCTTCGACCAGATTGCGGCCATCGGTACGATCGCCTTCAACGCTGCTGGATGGCTCAACGGAGTTGGCCGCTGCATCGTTTGGCAAGAAGTGACGACGACCACCACCCATCGCAACGTCAACACCATCACCGTATGGGTAGTCGATCAGTTGGCTTGCGATGTCCGCGCAACCTGCATCAATCGCCTCTTGTGGCATATCGGAATTATCTTCCCAGTTACGCTCAGGTGATTTGGCATACGTTGCGGCAGGTGTCGCGTGTGTTAGGCGCGCCGTGGTCACGATGCCGGTGGCTTTGCCAACCATTTCGGCGGCATCCAGCAGTGAGACTAGCTTTTGATCGTCGCTAAAATCGCATGTTGCACGGGCGACCTCTGGTGATAGGCCAATTACACCGGCTTTGGTTTTAACACCGCTCATCATCGCGGTCATGGTGCCCGCCGAATCCGGTGTTTGTTGGTTGGTGTTGTAGGTTTTAGCCAGTGCTGAGTAGGGGAAGGTTTCAAACGAGAGTTGGTTTTCTTCGCCGGTATTGCCTGCTAATTGACCTTCTAGAATACGAGCCGCCGTCAGTGTAGAGATGCCCATGCCATCGCCAACAAATAAGATGACATTCTTAGCGGAAGTGTTTGAAGATAAAGCTGTTTTTGTTGTTATTTCTGACTCTGCATCCGTGAACCAATCGCTGGATGATTGGTAAGTCGGGAGAATATCAGCGCTCGCAGCATTTGCCATGGCAACCGCGATGGCCAAAGAAAGCGTGGTCGCTAAAGTTTTCATTCCGTGCTCCGTGGTGTGTTTATAGGTGTTTTAAACGCACCCAAACACTACGGCGGGAATGTTACTGATCGATGACCGCTCGGTGACAGAGGGATGTCAGCCCATCGTGTTAAGAGACGCGATGTGGCTCGTGAAAGACGCGTGTTATACGACGGCCCAGCATCTCGATCTCGCCATGGTAGCGCTCATCCCCCGTGGAGGAGAACTCAAACCCATAACGCCGGAACAGACGCATCTGGCCATCATCGTCGCGTTTGAAGCGCAGCTTTTGTAAGCCAACGCTCTGATCCAGCAGTTGCAGTCCCATTTTATCGCACGACTGGCGCGCGGTTTTTAACGCAAAATCACGGTGTTTCAGTGACGACCACCAAAAGGCGCAGCCAGCTAACACCAGTGATACTAACAGAAGGTCCGATAACTCGATGTACATGCGAATCCACATTCAAAAGGCATCCCCCAAAGATAAGGGCGATGCGGCCGAACTTCAATGCAGGTGCGGTGCTTAAACGCAACAAAGTGTACGGCTACTGAAAATACCTGATCAGTTTGCTAGGATATGCCTTTGTCATGTTGGATATTGGGGTTGTACCGTGCTTAAACCATTAGATCAGCTAACGTTTGATAACAGTTATGCCCGCTTCCCCGACCTTTTTTATCACCGTGTCGATCCCACGCCGTTAAAAGGCGCCCACCTGATCAGCTTCAACCCCGATGTTGCGCCCTTGATAGGGTTAGACCCATGCGCTGCCGACCCAGAGGCATTGGCCGGATTTTTTGGCGCAGGAGTGCTACTGCCGGGTGCTGAGCCGTTGGCGATGAAATACGCAGGTCACCAGTTTGGTTACTACAACCCCGATTTGGGCGATGGCCGTGGTGTGCTTTTAGGCGAGGTAATCAACCCCCAAGGCGAGCGCTGGGATCTGCATCTAAAAGGCGCAGGTAAAACCGCATTTTCCCGCATGGGCGATGGCAAAGCCGTATTGCGATCCAGCATTCGCGAATACCTGATCAGTGCTGCCATGACTGGCCTTAATATCCCAAGCACCCAAGCCTTGGCGCTGATTGGTAGCGATCAATACACCATGCGCGAAGGGATGGAGCCATGTGCGACCGTGCTTCGAGTAACTCAGTGCCATATCCGCTTTGGTCACTTTGAGCACTTTTACTACCGCAAAATGGAAACCGAGCTAAAGCAGTTAGCGGATTACTGCATTGATCGATTTTACCCAGAGTGTAAAGAGGCCAGTGACCCCTACCTTGCGTTTTTTATTGCCGTGCGGGATCGATCCCTTGCGCTGGTGGCAAAGTGGCAAGCGTATGGGTTTGTTCACGGTGTGTTGAACACCGATAACATGTCGATTTTAGGCGAGACGTTCGACTATGGCCCATACACCTTTATGGACCAATACGACCCAAATTTTGTAAGCAGTCATACCGACCATGAAGGTCGCTATGCCTTCAAAAATCAGCCCAACATTGTGGTGTGGAATCTGTCTTGCCTTGCGCAAGCGCTAGTACAACTGGCGGATCGAGATGGATTGATCAGTGCGCTGAACGAATCAGCAGCCTTGTTTACACAGGAGCTGGATACCTTGATGCGCCATCGCTTCGGCTGGATGACGGAACAGCCGGAGGATAGTGAATTAATCCAAGAATTCAATAAGTTAATGGCGACTCATAAAGTAGATCATAATCGCTTTTTGCGGGCCTTATCGGACCTTAATCCAGACGATGACGCGACGATTGGGCAGTGCTTAAGCTTCTTCTGTGATCCGACCGCGGCGTCCGATTGGTTAGCCAAATACAGCAACCGCACCGCGAAAGAAGCGGCCAGCGCACCGATTCGCCAGCAACAGATGCACTCGGTCAACCCTGTGTATCTGCTGCGCAACTACATGGCGGAGGAGGCGATCCGCGAAGCGCATCAAGGCAACTATCACTTGATCAATGAGTTACTTGCCGTTCTTCGCCACCCATATGAAGCGCAAGACAAATACCATCGCTATGCCGAACAACCGCCTGAGTGGGCCGGCGGTATCTGTTTAAGCTGCAGCTCTTAACCGGCGTAATCAAAAACAAAAGGGCGCTTTAAAGAAACCGTCACCTTGGCGAAACAGTTTGTTAACCGAATTGTCTGAATCCTCGCGTAGTTTTGGGTGTTTAGAACAGAACAACACCCAACCTCCCTATGTAAGGAAACACCCATGAAGGCTACACGGTTTCATCGTTCTCGCTTGACCCACTGCATCGCCGCCGCGCTGGCTATTTCGGCAACGGCCAGCAGTGCTTATGCTGACCCCTTTATCTCGGAATACATCGAGGGCAGCAGTAACAACAAAGCGATTGAACTGTATAATCCATCCGGCTCGGAGTTATCGTTAGACGGTTACGAGCTTGCGTTTTACTTTAATGGATCGTCTTCAGAGGGTGTGGTCATCGATCTTACCGGATACATCATCGCTGCCAGCCAGACCTTTGTCATCGCCCACGGTAGTGCGGTTTTTGCAAACCAGCCTTATGTAAACCTCACCAACAGCCAAGGCTGGTTTAACGGTGATGATGCGGTTGTACTTCGCAAAGGCGATCAAATCATCGACCGTATCGGTCAGATTGGCGTCGACCCAGGTTCTGAGTGGAACGACGGTGTTGCCTCGACCCAAAACAACACCTTGCGACGCGTAGTGGGTACGCAGCAAGGTGACAGCAACGCGTATGAGCCGTTTTACCCGTCCCAGCAGTGGGAAGAACACCCTCAAGACACCGACGATAACTTAGGCGTGTACGGTGATGGCTCTGTCGGTGATAACGCTGGGGACGATGGCAGCACGGGTGGTGATCTTTTAGCGTGTGGCACTGCGGCAACGGCGATCCACACCATTCAGGGGGCAGAAGCCGAGAGTGCAATGGCAGGCTCTGTTGTATCGATCGAAGCGATTGTGACCCAAATTACCCCAGACTTAGACGGCTTCTTTATCCAGATGGCTGATCATGAGGCCGACGATGATGATCGAACCTCCGAAGGTCTGTTCGTTTATACCGGTAATGCGAGTGACAGCGTCAATACCAGTGTCGCGGTGGGTGATCGAATCCGCTTACAAGGCACTGTATCTGAGTACTACAACAAAACTCAGGTTAATCAACTAACCGCACTTAGCACCTGCGCTGAAGGCCAAACGTTACCGACGCCTGCGCTGGTGGATCTACCGGTGGCTGACCTTGCCGATTGGGAGCAGTGGGAAGGGATGCAAGTCCAGTTTAACCACGACTTGGTGGTAAACGAGACCTACAATCTTGCGCGTTACGGCATGCTCACTTTAGGTAAAGAGCGTGCGTTTATCCCAACCCAAGTGGCGGAGCCAGGTACAAGTGCCAATGCCGTATCGGCAGCCAATGCGCTGGGTCGTATCTATTTGGATGATGCTTCCAACACGCAGAATCCGGCCACCGTGGTGTACCCAACACCGATGTTGAGTGCAAACAACACTGTGCGTGTCGGCGATACCATCACGAACTTAGTCGCGGTATTGGATTACACCTACAGCGATTGGAAACTGCTGCCATCGACCATTAACTTTGAGCCCACCAACGAGCGCGAAGCCTACCCAGCTCGTTTTTACCAAGGGGATGTGTCGGTCGCCTCGTTTAACGTCCTAAACTACTTTAATGGTGACGGACAAGGCGCGGGTTTCCCGACTTCGCGCGGTGCAGATTCCTTAGCCGAGTTTGAAAAGCAACAAGCGAAAATCGTAGCGGCCATCAGTCGTATGGACGCCGACGTGGTCGGTCTGATGGAGATCGAGAACGACGGCTACGCCGACACTTCTGCCATTGCTTCCTTGGTGAGCGCGCTTAATGCTGTAATGGGCGAGGGCACGTATGATTTTATCGTACCGAACGCGTCGATGTTGGGGGATGACGAGATCGCCGTTGGCCTGATCTACAAACCAGACCAGGTAACACCGGTTGGCAGTGCCAAAATCTTGGATGAGTCTAACTCCCCAGTGGATGACAGCGGTAACCCACTCTTTAACACCGGTAAAAACCGCCCCATGCTGACGCAACGTTTTGCTGACAGTGCCAACGGTGGCGAGTTTGTGGTGGCGGTGAACCACCTTAAATCCAAAGGCTCGGATTGCGAATCGCTGAATGACCCCGACACCGGCGATGGCCAAGGCAACTGCAACCTAACTCGCAACCAAGCTGCAGAAGCGATCGGTCAGTGGCTGAATACCCAATACGGTGAAGAGGTTCCAACTCTTGTCATGGGCGATCTTAACAGCTACGCGAAAGAAGACCCGATCCAAACCTTAGAAAGCTACGGTTATACCGACCTTGCGAAGACCTTACACCTGCCAGAGAGCGAATCTTACACCTATGTGTACGATGGCGAGTCGGGCCAGTTGGATCATGCGTTAGCCAATGCAGCTTTAAGCGAGTCGGCCGTCCAAATGTTGGTGTGGCACATCAACACGGACGAGCCTCGTGCGCTGGATTACAACGAAGAGTACAAAACCGATGATCAGATCATCGATTACTATTCAGCCGATCCGTATCGCTCATCCGATCACGACCCTGTGATCATCGAGTTTAATACGGCCCCTGCTAACCAAGCACCTACCGCCGAGATCGACTCAAAAATCCGCCCCAACGGTAAAGCTACGTTCGAGGCCATTGCCGAGGACATCGACGGCCAGATTACTGACTATCAATGGGACTTTGGCGATGGCACAACGGCCAACGGGCAGAAAGTCACGCACCGTTATACCCAAAACGGCACTTATTCAGTGACGTTAACCGTGGTGGACGACCAAGGCGCGAGCACTCAGGTTGTGAGCACCACCAAGATTAAGCTCAACAACGGCCATGCTCAATCGAGTAAAGGCTTCTTCCAAGTACTTGCGAAGCGCTGGACCAGCTGGTTAGACCGCGTATTCAGCGGCTGGAATGTGTAAGGGCCGTAAGGCGTTTGAGGAAAACCCCGCTTAGCGGGGTTTTTTTGTGAGGTTGTCACTTCAAAAGTAGAGTCAAGAGTCAGTTTATTTTCTGGCTTGGCTTTGGTTTTATTGAGGTCATTTTTGTATACTGGAAAGCCAGTATCATATTTCAACTAGCAATGTTCCTCATTTTTAATTACAGCTGTAAACTGCTTTGTAAGGCCCATTTTGATTTAAGTCGTAGAATTTTTTCACAAAGCATAAAGTTAAGTGATTTGTCTTTATAATATTTACGTACTCTTTTAGAATGCGTTTAACTACAGGTTTCATTGGGCCTCGATAAAGTCTACCGGCTGGACCTGTTACTAACCCAACAGTGAGGTCAGTCATAAGCTTGTTACAGAAAGTCGATTGTTGTAATGCTTGTAGAAAAATCTCCATTGTATAAGGAGACGGTTTTCTATTTTTAAATTCCGAAGTTTCAGGGTACATCAAGATTAAAATTTCTTGGAGTTCATCTCTATCTTCAATATCAAGTTCCATTTGTTTTTTCCTTGGCTTAGTCGATCAGTTTAAGTAGTTTTTCTTCGGAGATATTTCCAGTTATCTCAATTAAATTGCTATCTTCAAAGATTAAATAAGCGTTAACAAAGTCTGGTAACGTGTTGTTCTTATCGAGATAAAGTTGATGTTTTTCGTTTTTGAAGATTTGTTTGTAATTAAACATCCCTTCAAATAACTCACGTTCCGCTTTTGATGCGCTCTTGTTAGTTAGGAATTTGATAACAATTTGGTTGAATGGTTTTTCACTGCCATCAGGTAGGGTTAGCTTTTCGTCATCAGTGATGGGTTTAAGAGCCACATACCCTGTATTATTTCTGAGCACAATTCCAGAGCCTAATAGCTCTATCGTCTTCCACGTTTCAGCTAAGGGTAAACTAAAATTATTAATTTTAAGAGTATGGGGTGCAGAAAAAGCGAGTGAGCTTACAAAGATTGTAAGTATACCTAGCAGTTTTGAGAGCTTCATAGCAATCCTTTAGCATATGAAATTAAATAGTTTTAATCATAGTCTTTTTGGTCATCTATGTAAATAGGTATAATAATTTTCCATTGAACACGTGTTCGAAAATAACTGTGTTTTATGCGCTTTAAGTCTTAGGTCTCAACAAAAATTTTTAAAGTGTAACATTAACTATTCGTGCCAACTTCGACATGAAACCCTTGGTTGAGTTACTTTTTTGTTCTAAACGGCCCCTAAATATTCTCCGATAAAAACAGTTCAAAGGGTAGGCGGGTTGCCCCTTTATGAAACCGATCACCCTGTTCCAGGGCATCGATCATCAGATCCACTAACCGTTGCGCTAATAATTCCCTTGGGTGTGATATCACTAGGTCGATTACTCCTTCCATTAAGGCTGTACGGGTTTGATCTGTTAGCTCGTTGCATACGGTGATGATGTATCGGCTTTTATCACTTTCTTTTAACGCGTTGATTACCCCTTCGATACCGCCACCTGCAACATAGATTCCGATTAAATCGGGGGGTCGATTTAGCAAGTCTAACGTGGCTTCTTCTGCGACCTGCGGGTCTTCTAAACTCAGCATGTCATCGATCACTACAAAGTCTGGGTAATCCCCCCGAAAATAGGATCGGAAGCTCATTTCGCAGAGCTTTTGGCATTGGTAACGATGACCGCCCATCAAGAATACGACTTTTCCTGGACGGTTATTGAGTCTTGCGATGGTCCAAGCGGCGGTGCGACCGGCCATCCGGTTATCGATCCCAATAAAACCTGTTCTCTCCGATGCTGGCAAATCCGTTAACACGGTAAATACCGGAGTGCCATTAGCAACAACGGTGTTGATCGTCTCACGCACTAAAGGGTGATCGGCGGCGACTAAACCAATGGCGTCGGCTTTATGAGCCATGCGCTCTAAACATGACGATACGGCTTTGGGGGTGAGCTCGTCGATAAACTCCACAATAGGAGTACCCGATGTGCGGGTATTCGCTTTGGTGGATTCCGTTAATACCCGCGATAAGTGTCGATAAAAAGGGGCGTTACGCTTTTGGAGTATAAACCCCAATGTGTGATGTTTGCCGGTGTCCTCTACGTGTTGTCGAATGATGTGTGAAGCTCTAAAACCAATCGCCTCAGCCGCATCCAGCACCCGTTGTGCTGTTTTTGCACTCACCCGGGCGCGTTTATTCAGCACACGATCCACCGTCGCTATGCCTACGCCTGCTTGCAGGGCTACATCGCCCAGAGTTGGTCTTTTCATGGTTAACCCTTTGTTATTTTTATTTGAACTCAATTGACACGTAAGTAAATGTTTCGTGAGCTGATAAGCCAAATCGAGTGTAAATCTGGCCATAGTGAATGGCAGGAAAGCCAGTTTCAACAAAGTCTTTTTTTTGTAAACCGTTGCCACGAATAAATTTACCAATTTCTCCTAGTGGCAACCACTCCACCTCAACTCCATCTAGCAACCGCTCTAAGAAACTCACGTTACTCATACTCACCCCCTTGTAATTCCCGCTCCAACATTTCAATGCTCGGCAAATTTGTTTTCAGCTCTTCTGGTAGGGCATTTTGCAAACTGTACTCGGCAATACCCATGGGTTGGGTTTTATCGCCAAGGGCGTATTCGGCGACAACTTTGTCTTTGCTTTTGCACAGCAATAAGCCGATGGTGGTGCCGTCGTGCTCTGTCTTGACTTGCCTATCGACGCTCGTTATATAAAAACCAAGTTGGCCTAAGTGCTCTGGTTTGAATTTTCCGGTTTTAAGCTCAATAACCACGTAACAACGCAGCTTCAAGTGGTAAAACAAGAGGTCAATAAAAAACTCTTCTTCACCCACCTGTAACAACACTTGGCGCCCCACAAACGCAAAACCAGCGCCAAGCTCTAATAGAAACTGCGTGACATGCTGTACAAGTGCGCTTTCGATTTCCCGCTCTTGGGCTTGTTCGGTCAGGCCTAAAAAATCAAAGCAGTAAGGGTCTTTTATGGACTCTATGGCAAGGTCCGACTGCGGTTTCGGCAGGCTGGTTTCGAAGTTCGTCACAGCGTTACCTTGGCGCGCTAGCAGGTTGGATTCGATTTGCATCACCAGTACATTGCGTGACCAGTTATTTTCAAGTGTTTTGGTAGCGTACCACAGGCGCTCGTTGGTTGCTTTTAGCTTAGATAACAGCACAAGGTTATGCCCCCACGGCAATTGTCCAACAGCTTGTTGGACAATTTCAGCCTCTGGCCAAGCTTCGGCAAAAGCGCGCATGTACATGAGGTTAGCGCGCGAAAAGCCTTTCATATCGGGGAAGGCGGTGCGTAAATCCTGCGCGAGGCGCTCAATCACTTTAGCCCCCCAGCCTTGCGCGGCTTGGCGCGCTAAAATGTCGCGGCCAATCTGCCAATAGAGCTGTATTAATTCGCGGTTTACTGCAAGCGTGGCGCGTTGCTGGGCGCTGTGAATGCGGGTTTTTAGCTCTGCCAGCCAATCGGCGTAGCCTTCTGGCGCCTCGGTGAGTGAGGTGGGCTTCTTGCTCATGCTTGTATCTCATCTTCGCCGCTGTCACCCTCTATTTGCGCCACAATGGCGTCAATCTCTTTGCGCAGTTGATCAATCTTGATGACGGTAGTTTTTAATTCTGCATTGAGCTCTGCAATATTAATCACTTCGCGAGTGTCTTTGGCTTCGACATAGCTACTAACCGATAGGTTGTAATCATTAGCGACCACCTGCTCATAAGGTACCGATTTGGCGAAGTGATCAATATTTGCTTTGCTATCGAATACATCCATGATTTCTTTAACATGGTCGTCATTCAAAATATTGTTGTTGGTTTCCTTTTTAAACAAACCACTGGCATCAATAAATTGGGTGTCTGTATTGGTTTTGTTTTTTGCCAGCACCAAAATATTAACCGCGATAGTCGTACCAAAAAATAGGTTGGGTGCCAGCGAAATGACGGTTTCGACATAGTTGTTATCTATTAAATAGGTGCGGATTTTCTGCTCGGCGCCGCCGCGATAAAAAATACCGGGGAAGCACACAATAGCCGCACGGCCTTTGCTTGAAAGGTAGCTAAGGGCATGGAGTACAAACGCAAAATCCGCTTTGGATTTGGGTGCAAGTACGCCGGCCGGTGCAAAGCGGTCATCATTAATTAAGGTCGGGTCGTCGCTGCCAATCCACTTTACCGAATACGGTGGGTTGGAAACAATGGCATCAAAGGGCTTATCATCACCAAAGTGCGGGTCGGTTAACGTATTGCCTAGCTGAATATTGAATTTGTCGTAGTTTATGTTGTGCAAAAACATATTCATGCGGGCAAGGTTGTAAGTGGTGTGGTTAATCTCTTGCCCAAAAAAACCGTCTTCAATGATGTGCGCGTCAAAATGTTTCTTTGCTTGCAACAACAGTGATCCAGACCCTGCTGCAGGGTCATAAATTTTATTAACACTGGTTTGCTTATGCATGGCCAGTTGGGCAATAAGCTTGGATACATGCTGTGGGGTAAAAAATTCACCGCCCGATTTTCCGGCATTGGCCGCATAGTTCGAGATTAAAAATTCATAGGCATCGCCAAATAGGTCGATATGGGCTGCATCAAACTGGCCGAAATCCAATTCACTCACACGTTTAAGCACATGAGCGAGGCGCATGTTTTTGTCTTTAACGGTATTGCCTAATCGGTTGCTGGTGGTGTCAAAATCGGCAAACAGACCTTTGATGTCATGCTCCGATTGGAAGCCATTAGCGGAAGCTTCAATTTCGGCAAATATTTTGGCAAGGTCGGTATTTAGACTTTCATTCTTATTGGCGGTTTTAACGACGTTGCAGAATAACTGGCTGGGATATATAAAGTAGCCTTTGGTCTTGATCGCGTCCTCTTCAATTTCCGGCGTGATTACGCTATCAGGCAGTTCGGCGTAATTGACGCTATCATCACCGCCTTCAATATAAGCGGCAAAATTTTCGCTGATAAAGCGGTAAAACAGGGTGCCAAGTACATATTGTTTAAAATCCCAGCCGTCTACGGCGCCGCGCACATCGTTGGCAATGGCCCAAATCTGGCGTTGCAGGGCGGCACGTTGTTGTGAGCTTGTCATGGTTGTTCCTGTTTTATGTGTTCAAATCGTTAAAAGGGTGGCATTTGGCTGGCTAGCGGTTCTTCGTGCAGCTGTGCTGATTAAGCTTGCGTCAGCTCAAGCAGGTCGCCCACCTTGCAATCAAAGAGCAGGCACAGTTTTTCAACGGCTTCGAGATCCACTTTTTGAGCCGTTTCTTTGTAGAGCAATGTGACTGTCGCGCGGCTTAAACCTGTTTCTCTGGCAACGTCAGCAATACGCATCTTGTGTTCACCCATCATGCGGGCGAGATGGCAACGGATCATGGCTGTGCCTCTAAAAATTGGGTTCTCAAGTAACGCCGAAGCTTACCACATCTTTAATATTGGATTAGCATTTTGCGAGTTAAAATTAAATTATAGTTGCCTGTTTAGCAAGTTGGAGGCGGGAGCTTGGCATGTTACGCAAGAGAGATTGTATGTCATACCACAAAACATCTGTTAGAAAGCTTTTAGGCTCCCTAACGCACGGCATAAATGAATGATAACGAGGTCTTGATCAAACTAATAAGGCCCAACAGAAGGTTCCGCTCGTATAGGTGTTTACCTTAGCTTCCAATTATACACTGATTTTGGAAACATCTTCCCCTCAAGACAGAGATGGGTTAGAAGAACTAACTGTTTCTTGAACTCTTCTGCAGGTCCTAACTTGGAAAACTGAAGGACTATATTCAGGCCGGTTTTACTCGTTAGTGATAATTCAGGGTAAGCACAGATGGGATAGCTGAAGTCTTTAAATGTTCTGGGATTAAGAGCTTCAGGAGTATTATCAATTATGGTTGCATCTTTGGGGATAGGAGAATCTTCAATGAACATTCTATGGCCAAGGTGGGCTTGTAATGTTAGATAGCTTATTGTACCAATACCAGAACGATCATAGATCAAAATTTGATCTGGTAGGAAATAGAGCTTGGTAGACCCTAACTTCATAAAGAAGACTTTCTGATCAACTGAAATCCAAGGGGGTGTAAGGAAACCCGTAAAGATACTGTTTCGGAAAAGGATATTTTCAGCGCCTAAAAAAGATTGCTTATCTTCAATCTCAATACACGCATATACCTGCCAGATTTCCTTTGTTTTTTTTAGCTCATCTGCCGCCGCTAAAAAATTATCGTAGCACTGCTGGGCCTCGTCACTCAGTTGATACTCGATTTTTGTGTCTTTCTTACCTATGTCCCACATGTGGGCGATAAAAGAGAGAATGCAACCGACAATAGCCACGGATATTGCGATGATTGATTCATACTCTGAGCTAGCGGCCAGTATGGTTAGCCCTACACATAAGAAGAATACGAGTGGCGCTTTTTTGGTAATGGAATTTTTACTGTTAAGAAGGGCGTGAAGCTCTTTGATCGGGGGATCGAAAATCTTAACAGCGGGTTCACAAACGACGTATCCCTTTGCCATATGAGTCGTTTGCTCATTTAAGGTAGCGTAGTAGGATAGAGCGCTCCTGAAAATTCTTCCATCGCCAATGGATCTTTCGGGGTGGTGTTGTTTATCGATTTGTGTCAAATTCTGCCTCCTTGCAAAATTGTCTCTGTGTTGCTCAGTGATGTCTATGAGCTATCACCATTCTGCCACTACAAACATAGCCCTTAAATATTCTCCGATAAAAACAGTTCGAAGGGTAGGCGGGTTGCCCCTTTATGAAACCGATCACCCTGTTCCAGGGCATCGATCATCAGATCCACTAACCGTTGCGCTAATAATTCCCTTGGGTGTGATATCACTAGGTCGATTACTCCTTCCATTAAGGCTGTACGGGTTTGATCTGTTAGCTCGTTGCATACGGTGATGATGTCTCGGCTTTTATCACTTTCTTTTAACGCGTTGATTACCCCTTCGATACCGCCACCTGCAACATAGATTCCGATTAAATCGGGGTGTCGATTTAGCAAGTCTAACGTGGCTTCTTCAGCGACCTGCGGGTCTTCTAAACTCAGCATGTCATCGATCACTACAAAGTCTGGGTAATCCCCCCCGAAAATAGGATCGGAAGCTCATTTCGCAGAGCTTTTGGCATTGGTAACGATGACCGCCCATCAAGAATACGACTTTTCCGGGACGGCCATTGGTGCGATTCAAGCCCTTAAATCGTCCGGTCGTGATATGGATGCGGTTGTTGTTGCCGGCATTGATGCCACAGCCGATGCGTTATCTGCTATGCAAGCGGGTGATTTAGACGTAACCGTGTTTCAAAATGCCAAAGCACAAGGTAAGGGCGCAGTCGATGCTGCGATCAAACTGGCCAAAGGCGAAGAGGTTGATCAAAAAGCTTGGATTCCGTTCGGTAATCCCCCAGAAAATATGGATCAATATATCCAGCGAAATTAAGCTCTCTTATTTAAGTAACATTTAAGCCTCGTCTAGCGAGGTTTTTTCTTTTGTAAGTTTTGAATACGGCTCTCTAACTCACGCCTGCTTTATCATACGCGCCTCAACGAATCGTTGATTTAGGTCACTTATTTTCTGTCGTTCTAAGTGACGTAAAGTTCATGGCATAACGGCAACACGGAGTTTTAATGAGAGTTTCAAAGAAAATCATTGCGCTTGGGGCTATCGCGGTTATCGGGTTGTGGGCGGTAATCTCATCCGCTTTAAAACCAGACGGTAAAGACATTGCAGCCAGCAAAGAGGTGGATGTACTGCTGATTGGTGGCGGTATCATGAGCGCTACACTTGGCACCTATCTGCAAGAGCTGGAACCAGATTGGTCGATTACCATGGTCGAGCGTCTTGATGGCGTAGGTAAAGAAAGTTCTAACGGTTGGAACAACGCAGGTACCGGTCACTCTGCACTGATGGAGTTGAATTACACGCCGCAACTGGAAGACGGTTCGATCAATATCGACAAAGCGTTAAAGGTGAACGAAGCGTTCCAGATCAGCCGTCAGTTTTGGGCGTATCAAGTCAACGAGCAAAAGATGCATGACCCCGCTTCGTTTATCCGAAGTGTAGATCACATGAGTTTTGTGTGGGGTGATACCAACGTTAACTTCCTGCGTGCGCGTTACGCCGAGTTACAGAAAAACTCGCTGTTCCACAGTATGGATTACAGTGAAGATCACGACCAGATCAAAGCGTGGGCACCTTTGTTGATCGAAGGGCGTGACCCCAATCAAAAAGTTGCGGCAACGCGCTCTATCATTGGTACTGATGTTAACTACGGTGAGATTACCCGTCAGCTGACCGAAGGGTTAACACAACAGGATAACTTTACGCTGAGCACCCGCTCGGAAGTGCGTGCATTGACGCAAAATGACGATGGCAGCTGGCACGTACTGATTGCGGATTTAGTGAACAATGAAGCTCTATACACCGTCGATGCTAAATTTGTCTTTATTGGTGCAGGTGGTGCGTCACTGACCTTGTTGCAAGCATCCGGCATCCCGGAAGCGGAGCAATACGGTGGCTTCCCTGTGGGTGGCCAGTTCCTGTATACCGATAACCCAGAGATTGTGGCGAACCACAAGGTAAAAGCCTACGGCCAAGCCGAAGTAGGGGCGCCGCCTATGTCGGTTCCGCATTTGGATGCGCGTCGTATCGATGGTAAAGAGATTGTCCTATTTGGCCCGTTTGCGACCTTCTCGACCAAGTTTTTAAAACAAGGTTCGTTGTGGGATTTGCTGGGTGCGACAACCACTTCAAACGTGGTTCCGATGATGGAAGTTGGGTTGGATAACTTCAACTTGGTGACTTACTTGATCAGCCAAGTGCTGCTCAGCGATGAAGACCGCCTAGCAGAACTACGTAAGTACTATCCAAACGCGAAAGCGGAAGATTGGGAGCTGCTAACCGCCGGTCAACGTGTACAGATCATCAAGAAAGACCCTAAAACTGGTGGTCGTTTGCAGTTTGGTACCGAAGTTGTGGTGTCCGAAGACAAAACTCTGACGGCCTTGTTGGGCGCATCACCTGGTGCATCGACAGCTGCGCCGATCATGCTGAACCTGTTGGAAAAAACCTTTGCGGATAAAGTAAGCGGGGAGTGGAACGCGCAATTAAAAGCGATCATCCCATCTTACGGCACCAAGCTGAACGGCAACGTTGAAGCAACCATGAAAGAACTCAACGCTACCAGCGAAGCGCTTGGTTTACGTAAGCCCGTCGGTTACACAACAGAAGCACCCGAACCTGAAAGTGGTGTGCCTGTTGTGCCCAAGTCTGAACTGCCAGACATTGAGCTGTAACTTGAACTCATAAAACTCATAACAAAAGCCCCGCAACAGCGGGGCTTCTTCGTCTTAATTAAGACTTCTTCAGAAGTTTTTTCAGCTTCTTCAGTTTGCTTTCATGCTTAGCGATTTTAGCTTTACGCGCTTTGATCTCTTTCTTGACTGACTTAGCTTTTACTTTAGCCATGTTGCTCTCCTTATTGTGACATTCTGCTGGCATTGGCCAAGGTTATGTATCCTCTGGCCCGCCGCCATGCTGTTTAATGAAACGACGTATAAATTGTCGTATCTCTCTGGCTGCGCTGGTGTCTAACTCATCGCACAGCGAGACAAATTGATCCCGCTCCTCGTCATTAATTCGAATCACCAGTTGGCTATTCTTTTTGACTTTTTTCTTACCAGGCATATCGATTAATCCTCACATCCACTGGCAAGCGAGCTAACAACTTGCGCATATCTAAAAGATATACAATGTATATACATTTTTAGGTTATCACAGTTTCATTAGATGTCAAAGGTTTGTGCTTGGCGACAAGAGCTGCTCTAACCCCTCTACAATCTTGCTGCGCCATTGAAAGTAATCATGTCCAGAGGCGTACTCTTTGAATTGAACAGGGTAATGGGCGGCTTTAAGTACTTGGTAAAGGCGTTGATTGCTATCAATGATGCCAACATCGCCGCGTCCGGTTTCAAATGTGCCGGCGTTCAGATAGATGGCGATGTTGGGTTTTGGGTTCTGTTTGATCTCTTCCGTTAGCCATTGTGATTGCTCCCGATTTTTCGCCCACCAGAAAGACCCCGATTGGCTGAGCACCTTGCCAAATTGATCAGGGTATTGGTGCGCCACATACATCGAAGCTAAGCCGCCGTAGCTCGAACCTGAAAGCAGAGTGTGTTTCGCATCAAAGGTCAGATTAAGTTGCGCCTCAATCCACGGTTTCAGCTCGGTTGCCATCATCTTGGCAAAAGTTGGGTTAGGGGGGAGTTCAACACCACGACTTTGCCGGGATGCGTTATCAATGAATACGGCGATGGTCGGGGCAATGCGCTGTTCAACAATCAGCTTATCCAAAATGGCGGGTGTTGGGATTTTGTATTGGTACTCCAATCCATCAAAAAAGAGAGCAAGGTTCAGCGCTTGTGGGTCCTTCTGGAGGTTCACTCCTTTAGGGATGTAAATCCAAATGCGGCGCTGATTCTCCAATAGCGTGCTTCGAAAATCGAAACTTTTAAGTTCCCCTTGGGGTGATGCTTCTGACAATGACGGTCGGTCCAAGCCATCATGGGGGAGATCAATATAGGAGCTGTCCGTGTAGCGATCCGAAGGGGTCGTGTAGTTAAAGCGATTCGGGTTGTGCGGGTCGGCTTGCGCGGTGGCTAACAAGCTGATGCGGTGTTCTGGGTGATCTTTCGGTAAAAGTGGATAGTCAGGTACCAATTGATACGAGAGCTTGGTTGAGTTGGGCACACTGTAGCTTCGATACCAAATATCCGTATCCGCTAATCGATACATGGGGTCATGATCAGAAGAGGGCGCACCTAGAATTTTAACCCCAAAGCGAGCACCTCGATAAAGAAACGTTATGAGTGATTTATCACCTTCCAAGGGCTCCACCAGCGGCGTGCTTTGTTGGATTAACTGTGCCCACACCTCGTCACTGTTAACGCCATCTTGAAGAGTGTTAATGGCCTCTTTGATTACTACAGAGCTAACACCTTCCTTAGGTATGGCCGGTGTTGGTGGTGTTTGATACGCGTCTAGGATTGTCCACTCGATACTCGGTGCTTGATCGTTAGGGTACGGTGTATCGGATTCGTAGTTTAATGTATAGGTAGCATCTGTTTGGCTTACAAACCGAAACTCATCGCGGGAAGTTTGCGGTGTTAAAAAGATCTTAACCACATTTCCAGAGCCCACTTTAAGCGAGAGGGTGTAATCGTGTATCGATGAGCTTAACTTACCAAACAAGTAATCATCTTTTTTTAGTGTTACAGAATGGGTGAAGTGGCGGTCATCCACGCGGTTTAAATGAGCGGTATACGTGTGATCAGTTGCGAAGACGCTTAACGGCAAGGTGAGCAGTAAGTTTGGTAGAAAAGCACGAGCAAGTACGCGTGCAGTGTTCAGTCTGAGCATGAGCGCATCCATGGTTGTTTAAACTTCATCAATAAAGCGGGTAAAGGTTTACCCGCTTATCGTGAGAGCGATTAAAAGAAGTAATCCAAAGAAACCCCTACGGTTCTAGGTGCACCGACGTTGGCTTGTCCTTGAGAGGTAATCCGGTAGATGACTTGCTCATTCGTTAGGTTTTTAACGTATGCACCGAGTTTTAAGTCCGGTGTAATCCAATACTGAGAGTTGGCGCTCAGTGTGGTGTAGCCATCGAGCTTGGTCTCTTCGGAGTTGTTGGCATCGGAGTAATAATCGCTTACATGGTGGATATCCCCAGACACACTCCATTGATCACTGATTTGATACTCTGCGCCAAGGTGGGCTGTTACATCAGGGGCATAACCAAACTCGTTACCCTCAAGTTCCGTAAAGCCGGCTTCTGCATCACTGATTTTGGTTTTTAACAGTCCTAATGCGGCATTAACGCGCAGTTGCTCAGTGGCTTGGTAAATGGCTTCAAGCTCTACGCCGTAACTGTAAGCGGATGTTAAATTGGTGAAGCGTGGCATCACGTAGGCCAAGTAGCCATCGTAATCGTTATAAAATAGGCTGCCCGATAACATCAAACGCTCGTTCAGGAGCGTCGCGCGATGGTTTAACTCGTAGGTCGTTACGCGCTCTTCATCGTAGGTGTAAAACTCACTGGTGATCCAATCCAAAGCACCGCCGCCGGCGTTGTAGCCTTTGCGGATGGTAAAACTCGTGTTGGCGTTGTCAGAGTGGTAGTACGCAGCGCCTATCTTTGGAAGAAACAAGGTTTTTGCATGATCCAACTCAACAAGGCCTTCCCACGCTGTATCGGGCCAAGCAACGATGTCGCGTTTTTGATGCTCGCGTTCTAGACGCCCACCTGCGATTAACTCAAGATTAGGCGTGATGCGATACTGTGCTTCACCAAACACGGCCATGGTGCTGATCTCATCAGTGCCGTTAAACCCGCCGTCATAAATGAGGATATCCTCCTCTTTTTCATAACCATAAACCCCGAGCATCCCTGAAAAGTTTGAGTCCATCGGGCGGTAGTTAAGCCTTGCCTCTAAGGTTGTACTGTCTTCCTCGAGATCCATATAAAACGGAGTAGGGGATTGCACAAATTTGGATCGGTAGCGCTGATGACCCAGTAAGACGTGCGCGTTTAAAGCCTCGGAGAGTTGATAGCTGACGTTCAGGTTAACTGCGGTCTCGGAAGAGTCTTGCAAGCGGGTGTTGTTGTCATCCCCGGTGAACCGGAAATCTTTTGCGCCATCGTAATCGACGTAGTTAAGGTACTCACCATCGGCTTCTCGCTGGGAAACCGACAATTTTGCACTGAGCTCAGGCAGGTTGGCGGGCTCCCATAACAATTTGGCTCTTACCGATTGTTGTGTGGATTTGTCCGGGTCATCCGACCAAGCCCCCTCGTCTAGTTGGTAATCAATAAAACTGTGACCGCTGAGTCGCTCTGCAGCGATACGAAACGCCAGCTCATCTTCAAGAATAGGGCCAGACAGTACGGCGGCGGTCTGGTACTTTTCCTGCTCGTTTTCCCAACCAACGCGAATGCGGTTATCCCAATCAAACGTTGGGTCGTTCGTTGAGACTACAACGGCGCCGCCCATGGCGTTGCGTCCTTGGCTGGTGGATTGTGGGCCTCGGAGCACCTCTATTTGTTTCGCATCCCAAAGGCCTGTGTTGATGTAGCGCACGCCCGTCCAGGTTTCGGCAAGGCCATCTATAGTAGTACTAACGCGTGGGCGGCCACCAGAGATAAAACTGAACACACCTTGTGCGGCCCCAGCACCTTCTACACCACGAATATTAGGCGTGCCAAAAGGGTGTTCAATCACATTTGGGACGCTTTCTAAAGCTTTGCTAGCATCGGGATAGAGCACGCTGTTTAGCGTGTTTTGACCGATTACCGACACAGCCGAGTGGGTATCTTTTAGCGAACGCTCTAGTTTTTCACCGGTGACCAAAATGCTGTCCATGGACACCGTGCTGCTGTCCTGAAAACCGGGTAGCGGCTGATTTCGAATAATGGTGTAACTAAGATCATTGTTCTGGATCGCGCTTAATCCACTACCAGATAGGGCTTTATTAAGCGCATCAATGGATGAAAGATCACCCTTGATGGACGGTGCTGAGCGTCCCTTCAAAAGGGCGGCATCTACAGAGAGTAAGATCCCTGTGGTTTGGGTGATTGCACTGATTTGGTTTTCCAGCGATTGGGCGGGTAGGTTAAAGCTAAAGTGTGTGGTTTGCGCAGCATATACTTGGCTGCACAGCAATAAGCCTGCCGCTGTCCATTTGATCATTCGCATAAATAGAGATCCTTAACGATGGTTATAATGCATGTCATCTAACGTGTTCTCTCTATTAATCGAACTCATCCCTAAAAGGGGAACCCCAAGGTGATTTTAAACAGGCTGTATTGATACCCACCAAGGTGTAAGGGCATTTACTTTGATGGGTAAGCTTCTTTCGAGCATGGTTAAAGCCAGGTCGGTATTATCCGTTGGAAAGGCACCTGTGATACGCAGTGACTGAATATCCGGGTGGCAATGCACATGACCCTTTCGATAAAAGCTCAGGATATTGGCCCAGCGATGCAGCGGCATATTGGTGCTTTGCAGTCGGTTATCAAGCCAAGCAGTATCGGTTGGCGATGCTGCTTGGCGTTTTAATATCTTGCCGCGCTTATCCAAGGTCAGAGTTTCGTGAGGCTTAAGTGGCTGGTCGGCTAAGTGGGTCAGTTCAGCCGTCCCACTCAGAAGGGTGATACGTATATCTTGGTCTTCACTGCCGATGCTGTGTTCGGCACTGACGTGTGCATTTCCGATTAATCGTAAGCGGAGATCCTTTAAATGAAGCTCCGTAACTTGTGGGATTGACGACCCACCTTGCTGCAGAGAAATTTGTCCCTGAAGCAAGGTCAGTGAATGCCCAAGAGAGTTATCGCCCATCTTGATAGCGGCCTGGGTTCCCAACATAGCGTTCAGGTTGGATGACAGTTGAATCGGCTTTACGGCAGCGTGGCCGTTTTGAACATCCGCGTACAGTGCCAAAGGCCACCGTGTTTTCCAAGAAGCGCAAGCCATACCAGCACCACCGATCAGTAGGAGTGCGCTTTTAAGCAGGGTGCGCCTGTCGGTTGTGGCTTCCAGTTGGTAAGAGCGCTCTAGTACCTGTGCTGTGTTTTGCGGATTCTGATGATTCAGTCGCTGAAAGCGTTGCTCAACCTGTAATATCTTCTCCCAAGCGGCTTGGTTTAATGGGTCTTCCAGCCAGATGGAAAAGTCCAGTTGCATTGATGCAGATAAACCACCGTCTTTCGTTTCAGCGTACCAACGGGCGGCTGTGTCGAGGCGTTCAAATTCAATTTGGCTTTGACGTTTATTATCGATGGCATCGCGTGACTGATCCATCTTTTAAAATGCATCCATGTGAAGCGCACATCTGGCCATCGCACAGGCCATGTATTTTTTAATTGTCCGCTCTGAGATATCCAATTGCTCAGCAATCGCTTTATAAGTAAGACCATGAAGATGCGAAAGGAGCAAAGTCGTGCGCACAGGGGCGGGTAGGTCGTCCAACATGGCTTTAACCGCAACGAGCTCTTCGATGAATAAATGGGTGTCTTCGGGGGATGGGTGCAGCGCCTCTGGAGTGAGGGCTAATGTTTCTTCCCACGCTTGTTGAACGGCGGCTCGGCGCCAATGATCCACGCATAAACCATGTGCTACCTGTTTAAGGTAGGCTTTTGCTTTACCAAGCTGAGTAAACTCAACCGGAGTACTTAAGAGTCGTACAAAAG
The DNA here is from genome assembly GCF_056160565.1 of Neptunomonas sp. ABH4_499. Classification (NCBI taxonomy): domain Bacteria; kingdom Pseudomonadati; phylum Pseudomonadota; class Gammaproteobacteria; order Oceanospirillales; family Oceanospirillaceae; genus Neptunomonas; species Neptunomonas sp. ABH4_499. The sequence continues at coordinate 37,895 of NZ_JBSWXK010000005.1, forward strand.
CGTCTTGAGCTAAGTCGGCTGCCGTTTCGGAGCAATGTAGCCGACGTGACAGCAAGGTCTTAAGCCAAGAATGTTCGCCCTGATAAAGAGCTTCAATGGTGATGGGGCGATGCTCAACAGCGGTCATCTAGAACCTAACTTACCGTTAATCTAAGTGATAATTATTATCATTATAAGATTGTTGATGGGCGTTTGTCAGTAGATGTTTTTATAAGCGTCAATGATGTGTTGAATGCTAGCGCTTTGTCCTTGTTGGATGCGTTGATAGTGATTGAGTAGTTTTTGCTGATACTCCCTAGAGTACTCATGCTCCCAGATTTTAGTGCCTACAGCTGAAATGGTGTTTTGATCAGTTTTATCCGTGGTCAGTAACAGAGCCTCATAAAACCGATGGTTTTCTTTAACTAACGCTTCATCGATAAGACCTAATCCAAGATGGATGGCCTTTTTCCTAAGCATAAACATGTGGTGCACGGGGCAAATCAGAAAGTCGATGTTTAATTCTGGATAGGCTGTGTAAAGGGTTTCGATAATCTCGGATGTTAAATCACCGCCAACGCCGGCAATGATGACTAAATGACGCTCGCCATAGGCTTTTAACGGAAGGTTGGATGCATCTAAGCAGTGCGTTTGCCAGTTGGTTGTCGAAAGAAACCGTTTTAGTTTGCTATCAAGCTCGCTCACTAACGCCGGTACGATATCAACAAAATGTATCGTGGACTCTGGGTGCGCCTCAGACAGGGATGCACCCAGCAGTCCATGATCACAACAGCAGTCCCATATATGAGGGTACTCTTTCGTAATCATGTTTTTTATGTACGCTAGCCGATGACTGAGTTTCACGTATGGCCTTGTAAGAAACTGATTGTTAAGGGTATGTTGTATTACGATAGGCGTATTTTGTACGCGGGAGTGTGTTCAGTCAATTTTCATGGTTTGGGGTGATAAGCGTTTTACCATTTCATACAACCGTCGAAATTAAGAAAAGGAATTCAAGATGTTAAGTGTTTTTCAGAAAGTGGCCATGCCTGCGCTGTTTCTCTTCACTGCGAATGCGGCCTTCGCGGAGTCGTTACCGGAAGCGCGCTCAAAATTTGAGACCAAAATCGTCCAGCAAGTAGAAGACGATGGTTTTCGTTTTCCTACGCCGCCAAGCAGCCTCTTTTCAATCGTCCAGTACGAATCTCAGGTCGGGGCTTTGTCGGCCATGCTCAGTAAGCCCGTTGATCCTAACAAAAAATACCCCGCAATCATCTGGCTTACCGGTGGTTTTCCGGTTGGGGGCATTGGTGAATCAGCGTGGACGCCAAAATCTAAAAGTAATGATCAATCCGCCAAGGCTTATCGAGAGGCGGGTATTATCATGATGTATCCTTCCTTGCGCGGCACGATGGGGAATCCGGGCCAGCAAGAAGGTTTTTATGGCGAGGTGGATGATGTAATCAGCGCATTACATTACCTGCAAAAGCAGCCGTATGTGGATGCAAGTCAGATCTATCTGGGCGGCCACAGTACTGGAGGCACTCTGGCTTTGCTGGTTGCAGAAAGCACGGATGAGTTTAAAGCGATCTTCTCATTTGGCCCTGTGGCTGGGAATCTGAATTATGGTACGGCTAATGCACTGCATGATCCTAACATTGAGCAGGAAAATATCTTGCGCTCACCTTACTATTTCCTCGATTCCATTCAGTCGCCAACGTACGTGATTGAAGGTGAGGAGGGGAATTACGATATGCTTCAGGTGTTGGATAACCACAACTCAAATACGAACGTGCATTTTCTACCTATAAAGGGCGCAAATCACTTCTCGACCTTGCAGCCGATCAACGAATTCTTGGCAGATCGCATTATCAGTAGCCACGACCAGCCGGTTGATGTCTCGGTCGAAGCTGTACAGTCCCATTACGGCGCAAGCCTTGCGCGTTAAGCTTGATCATCTTGGCGTATTGGATTTTATAAGCCTTAAGGCATCAAGTAGCATCACTTGGTGCTTTTTCTTAGACTCTTTTCGATGCGTTTCAGTGGTAAATGAAGCCCGTATTGGGATACATTTGTATAAATAGTGATCAGGGTGTTTCTTAAAGGAACACCAGTAAATCTTCTGTTAAGAATTAAATTATGCTGTTTATGCTGTCTAAAACAGAATAAATAGCTTGGTTTAAAGCTATCAAATTGGTGTAATCTACCAAATAGGTGTGGTTTTTAGTTAAATTCCACTTATTGGGTTTGGGAGCACAGATGTATTACCGTGATACTTGGGTTGAAATTGACCTCGATCGAATTGCTGCGAATGTCAGCGCCATAAAGCGTCATTCGGGCTACAACGATCTATTTGCCGTTGTTAAAGCAAATGCCTATGGTCACGGTGATGTACAGGTTGCTCAGACCGCACTAGATGCCGGTGCTACTTGTATTTCGGTTGCTTTGCTAGACGAGGCGATCAAACTACGTCGCTCCATTAAAGACGTCACTATCTTAGTCATGGGACCCGTTCGTGTAACGGATCTTCCCGTTGCGGCCGAACATAACATTGATGTAACGGCGTTTGATCTTGAGTGGATCGAACAGGCCGCATGCTACACCGGCAAGCCGGTGAACTGTCACCTTAAAATTGATTCGGGTATGCACCGAATCGGTATGAGTGACCCTCTGCAGTTTGCAAAAGCCTGCCAAATGGTGGATCAGGCCAAAGGCCTTAATCGCGTCGGCGTATTTACTCACTTTGCCACAGCCGATGGCGATACCACGTATTACAACCAGCAGGTCGAAAACGCGACAAAAATTCTGGAAGGTGTTGATTTAAGCAGCTTCCGCTATGTGCATGAATCAAACAGTGCGGCTTTGCTGCGTCACAGCCAGCAGCCAGGCACGAATGCGGGGCGTTTAGGCATTGCAATGTACGGCCTTGCACCAAGTGATGAGTTTGAGCTGCCGTTTGCCTTACAGCAAGCAATGTCCCTGCACAGCAAAATTACACAAATTAAGCGCATTAAAGCAGGCGAGTCGGTCGGCTATGGCGCCACCTTTACCGCTGAGGAAGATATGCTGGTGGGCACTATGTCCATTGGCTATGCCGATGGCTGGCTGCGTTACCACCAAAATCGCCCTGTAGAGATTAACGGAAAAGCATTTTCCATCGTTGGCCGTGTATGCATGGATCAATCCATGGTACGAGTAGACGAAACCGTTAACGTCGGTGATGTGGTACATCTTTTGAATGACCGTTTCACCATTGATATGGCGGCTAACGATTTAAAAACCATTAATTACGAAGTGGTGTGTTGCATATCCGACCGAGTGCCTCGCGTGTACAAAAAAGCGGGCAAGGTTGTTGATGAGCGCAACGACCGACTGAAATAAGGAGTTTGCGCGGTGAGTACAATTCAACAAATGACCCCATACGAGTTACGCCAAGCGATTCGCACAGGGGAGATTACGGGCAATACTTCTGGCATGGCGCAAGGTTTTGTGCAGTGCAATTTAGCCATGTTGCCAGCGGACTGGGCAAATGACTTCTTACAGTTTTGTCAGTTAAACCCTAAGCCTTGCCCACTGGTTGGCATGTCAGCCAAGCCTGGCGACATCGGCTTGGACATGCTGGGGCGTGATATTGATATCCGTACAGATGTGCCGAAATACCGTTTATTCAATAACGGTGAGTTTGTCGATGAAGTGACCGATATACGTGATCATTGGCGTGATGATATGGTCATCTTTGCGTTGGGTTGCTCCTTCTCGTTTGAGGAGGCCTTGATTGCCGATGGCCTTGATGTGCGTAACATCTCGGAAGGTGTGAACGTCCCAATGTATCGCACTAATATCGAGTGTGCTCCGGCAGGTCGTTACAGCGGTACGACCGTTGTCTCTATGCGTCCAATGAAGCCAGCAGATGCGATCCGCGCGATTCAAATTTGTAGCCGTTTTCCGTCGGTTCATGGCGCACCTATCCATTTTGGTGATCCTGCTCAAATCGGTATCAACGATATTAGCCGCCCAGATTACGGTGATGCAGTCACCATCAAAGAGGGTGAAGTGCCGGTTTTTTGGGCGTGCGGTGTCACACCGCAAGTGGCGCTAGAGCAGGCGAAGCCGCCGTTCTGCATCACGCACAGCCCAGGTCATATGTTGATCACTGATCTTCCGAACAGCCGTCTGGCGATTCTTTAAGTTATTCATCTGCCACATCAGGAGTAATCAATGTCTCTTAAGCTCAATTGCGATCTGGGTGAAAGCTACGGTTCCTGGTCCATGGGGATGGATGCGGCCGTAATGCCTTTTATTGATCAAGCTAACATTGCGTGTGGCTTCCATGCGGGCGATCCGTTAGTGATGTCTCGTACACTGGCCATGGCAAAAGAGCACAATGTAACGGTCGGTGCGCACCCAGCGTATCCAGATTTAGTTGGTTTTGGTCGTCGCTCGATGAACTGCCAGCCCGCGGAAATTGTGGCCTTTATGCAATACCAGATGGCGGCACTCGAAGGTATGGCGCGCTCACAAGGGCTTGAGCTTACCTATGTTAAACCACACGGTGCGCTCTATAACGACATGATGGCGAAAGAGTCTGTGCGTGCTGCGGTGATGCAGGCGATTTCTGAATACCATCGTCCCGTTGCTTTAATGCTACAAGCAACCCCTGAAAGCGCGACTCATCGCGCTGAAGCTGCGAAATTAGGGATTAATGTCCTGTTCGAAGCGTTTGCCGATCGTTGCTACGACGACGATGGCAAGTTGCTGGCCCGCACTAAGGCTGGTGCCGTACATACGCGCGAGAAAATGCTAGAGCAAGTAAAACAGCTTTGCACCGATGGCACGGTCACAACGGTTAGCGGCCATACTTTAAAAGTTGAAGCCGATACCTTGTGCGTGCATGGCGATAACGAAGAGGGCGTCAAAGCCATTGAAGAGATCCGCAAGGTGATTAGTCAATGAGGGTTGAAGTCGCCGGTGAAAACGCGCTGATTGTCTACGTTGGGGAGCACGGTGCTCCGGGCGTAGCCAGTCAGGTAGAGCAGCTTTCGCGATTGCTTCGTGAGGAGATGGGCGACCAATTGGTCGACCTGGTTCCATCGTACGCATCCGTTTTGATCATTTTTGATCTGTTCCGTTGCGATCATTTAGCGGTTCGAAACGCCATCCGTCGTGTCGCTCAGTCTTTATCGAGTGATGATTCTGCCGAAGGGCGTATTATCACCTTGCCTGTGTATTACGGTTTGGATGCCGGTGAAGACTTGGAAATGCTGGCGAAAAACGCAGGCCTCACCACGGATGAGGTGATCGAGATTCACCAAGCCGGTGAGTACCGCGTTTACGCCATTGGTTTTGCCCCAGGTTTTGCCTACTTAGGGGATGTGGATGAGCGCATCGCTGCACCAAGACTGTCTACCCCGCGTCAGAAAGTCCCGCGTGGTGCGGTGGCGATTGCGGATCGTCAAACGGCGATCTACCCAGCGGTATCACCAGGCGGGTGGAACTTGATTGGTCGTTGCCCAGAGCGGATGTTTAATCCAGAAGCCGATCCTACCATGCCAGTACAAGTGGGCGATCGCGTTAAGTTTAAAGCGATCACTAAAGAGGAGTTCTTCGCATTGGGGGGCACACTCGATGTCTGATCAACTGACACAAGGCCTGCTGGTTCGCCAGCCAGGCTTAATGACCCTGATTCAGGATGCGGGTCGATTTGGACAGCACGGTATCGGCTTAACAGTGGGTGGCCCGCTCGATGGTGATGCGTTTTATTGGGCTAACCGTTTATGCGGTAATTCAGGGTCCGAAGCCGCTTTAGAAGTCAGCTTTGGTGGTCTTGCTTTGGAAGCTCAGGTGTCGACGCTGATTGCGGTTACTGGCGCAGAGATGGTGTTAACCATCAACGGTGAAGAGCAGCCTCAGTGGCAAAGCCACGCGGTAAAACCCGGTGACGAGATTAAACTGGCGTATGCCACCTCAGGTTGTCGAGCGTATCTAGCCGTAAAAGGCGGTTTTGCGATTGCCCCAAGTTTTGGCAGTGCTGCCACAGTAGCGCGTGAAGGCATAGGCGGTCTTAATGGTGGAAAACTGGCCCAAGGGGATCTTCTGCCTTGTGCCGCTCATAAGGATGCCCCCGCTTATCAATTGCCTGAATCGCTGCGACCAACCTACGGGAAGTCCGTGACCTTGCGTGTAATGCTTGGCTATCAAAAAGAGACCTTCAGTCCCGTTGCGTTAGCGCGCTTTTTTACCAGCGAGTACACCACGACTGATCGCAGTGATCGCATGGGTTACCGATTGGAAGGCCCAGAGGTGATATCCTCCATCAATGGCATTTTATCCGAAGGCATCTGTCACGGCGCCATTCAGGTACCGGCTGATGGTCAACCGATTGTGCTATTGAATGATCGCCAAACCATCGGTGGCTATCCAAAGCTTGGCTCTGTGATCTCCTTAGATACAGCCAAGCTTGCGCAACTGACGCAGGGCGCCAAGGTGCACTTTGAAGAGATCACCATTGATGATGCTCACTCGTTGCACCTGCTGCATCGCCAAAAGCGTGAAAGCACAGAACTGATTTCTTGTTAATCGATTTGTTGAGACGTATATGACCCAAAATACAGCCCCAGAGCGCTCTTTGAGCGAAGCGGTTGCCGTAAGCCAAGCCATCGAGAATGCCTTGGTAGCGCGCAACTTGCGCGGTATGAAAACTGTGCAAGAGGTTTTGATGCCAGGCTACTGTTTGCGTGCCGCCATGGTGATGCAGCAGTGTACCGGTACGGTACTGATAGGTACGGGTTTTCCGGTGGCGGGTACGTTTGAGACCGACGGCCCGGTGGGTGCAATCTCGCTGTATCGCGCGTTTGAGGCGATGGGCGCGAAGCCTGTTATCGTCTGCGGCGATCCACTGGCAAGCGCTTTGGCCGATGATTACACGGTGCAAAAGTTGCCGGTAGGTGAGCTCACCAAAGCCGAGCGTACCGATGTAGCGAAGCGTATTTTGGATGATCTGACGCCGGAGCTTGTGATCTCGATCGAGCGTCCAGGTCAAGCCGAAGATGGCGGTTACTACAACATGCGTGGCGAGTCGATCACGATCAATTCTGCAAGCTTTGATGAAGTGATGCAGGAAGCGGGTTGCCCAACCATTGCGATTGGCGATGGCGGTAACGAGATCGGAATGGGCAATGTGCGTCCAGCGCTTCGCAGTTTAAACATTACCCCAGCTGTGACACGTTGTGGCGAACTGATCGTTGCCGATGTTTCTAACTGGGGTGGTCATGCTCTTGTGGCCATGATGGGCTGGTTGGTCGGTAAAGACCTACTGGCCGATTTTGATAACAACACTGTGCTGACGTACTTGTCAGAACACAACAGCGTTGACGGTGTAACCCGGGAAAACACCCTGACAGAAGACAGTCTTCCGTCGGCCGACGGTGAGGCTTTGATCAAAGAGCTGCGCCGTTTAACCGGTTTTGCATAACAGGGATCAAACCACGTTTGGTCTGACAGTAAAAGGAGAGGGCGGGTGTAGCATAGACCCTCTCCCACGTTTGGAGCGAGATATGAGTATTGTTTATTTGAACGGATCTTACATGCCAATGGCGGACGCGAAGATTTCGCCTATGGATCGCGGCTTTCTGTTCGGTGATGGTATTTATGAAGTGATCCCATCGTATGATGGCAAGCTGGTTGGTTTTGGCCCGCACATTGATCGAATGAACGAAGGCATGGGCCTGATCGAGATCAAACTGGGTCTTTCACACGACCAATGGCGTGAGATTTGCGAATCTCTGATCGAGAAAAACGGTGGCGGTAACCTAGGTATTTACCTGCACGTTTCCCGCGGTACTGACTCTAAGCGTTTCCACGCTTACCCAGACGATGTTGAGCCAACCGTATTCGCGTTTGTTTTCGAAATTCCTGCAGCACCTGTTGCGGACAAGGCTAAAGCGAAAGCTTACAAGGTATCCAGCACAGAAGACCTGCGTTGGAAGCGTTGCAACATCAAATCCACCGCGTTGCTGGGTAACGTCATGCACTTCCAGCAAGGTTACGCATCCGGTAACAACGAAATCATTCTGCACAACGCTAACGGCGAAATGACCGAAGGCAGTGCTTGTAATGCTTACATCGTTAAAGACGGTGTCGTGATTACCCCACCACTGGATCACCAAATTCTGCCGGGTATTACCCGTCTGATGTTGTTGGATATCCTGCGTAAAGATGGCTCCATCAAAGTGGAAGAGCGCATCGTTACTATGGACGAAGTGCGCAATGCAGACGAGATCTGGCTGACAAGTTCAAGTAAAGAGATCGCGCCAGTAATCGAGTTGGACGGCAAGCCAGTCGGCAACGGCGAAATCGGCGATGTATGGGAAAAAGCCCAAGCATTGTACAGCGCTGGTAAGTACAACTACTGAGCAATCGGTATTTAGAATGACATGACCAGTACATGGTCAGACAAAGACGGATTTTAGAGCACCTTCGGGTGCTCTTTTTTTGTCTCTTCCTCTTTGTTATCGCATAATGGCGCTACGTTAAAGAGGGAGTTTTGCAAGCATGGATCGCTTAAACAGTCCAAGGTCGCTGTACCTTTGGATGGCATTGTTCACGACCGCCTTTGTGGTCTATGGAAGCTTAGTCCCTTTTCAATTGCGTGGGCACTCATTGGCTGATGCGATCACTCTGTTCTCGGATATCCGTTATCTGCAGTTAGGTGCATCCTCCCGCGCCGACTTACTCGCAAACCTTTTAATCTACATCCCCGTTGGTTTTTTCTGGTCGGCGGTGATCTCCAAAGGTGGATCGCGACAAACCCCGCTCGCTAAATGGTTTTTTTTAGCTGCGCTATTAATGGGCTTGGCTTGGCTAGTTGAGTTTTTACAGCTGTTTGTTGCTCCTCGAACCGTTTCACGAAATGACCTTATTTCCGAGTCGTTAGGCATCGTTGCAGGGATTGTGCTTTGGCGCTGTATGGGCCATCGATGCGATCGCACTTTACGTGTTTTGCTGGAGCGCCAACGGGTCAAGGTGTCTACCTTGTGGTGGGGCTTTTTTTCCGCTTGGTTAGTCTACAGCTTGATGCCGTTCGACTTCTTTATTCGACTCAGCGAGCTTAAATGGGCCCTTGATATCAAAGGGTATCCTTTTGTGGGGCTGGGGTTGGAAGAGTGGCAAAGCTTTTCGATCCGCGAGGCGCTGGTCCTTATGTTAGAGGCGGGCGTGGCTTGGTTAGGTGGTGCTGTGTTTGCTGCCACGCCTTGGGGCGTACGCCGCGGTCGTCGAGGCAAGGGCGCTTGGGTCTTTTTGGCGGCGCTGATCTTCGCCGCTGTCGAGTTGCTTCAGTACTTTGAGTACTCTGGCAGCAGCTCGTTAACCTCGGTACTGGTTAAGACACTCGCTTTTGCCGTTGGGGTGCGCTCGTCATTTCTTACCAATAAGCACGCAATCGAGCGATGGATGATCCGTTGGAGTCGTTTGTTTAAGCTTGGGTGGCCACTCTTATTGGTGTTTGTGTTGTTCATAAAACACTGGACGCTATCCCCCTCGCAAGATCTGCAAGGGCGCGTCGACACCTTGTTGCAGTTATCTTGGGTGCCGTTTTACTACCACTATTTCACCACCGAAATGGCCGCACTGAAAAGTGTGATGCTGCAAATCGCCATCATCTCGCCAGTGGCGTTGTTTGTCTGGTGTCGTTATAAGCTCTCTAAAACAAAAGAGGCATACTCGTTATCATCGCACGCGATATGGGTAGCCGCTGGGGCTTTTATGCTCGAAACGGGGGGGCTGTTATGGAGTAACATTCGACCCGATTACACCAATGTATTGATCATGGCGGCGGTCTACCCGCTGATCTTCATCGCGTATGATGTGCTGTTTAACTCGCTTTTTCCTGATTCGGTAACCCCAACTTTACCTAATCGTCCTAAGCCTCTGGTGCCATCAACTGAGCCATCAACGAATCAGCGCGTTTACATCCCAAGGCCGGAAGAGGTCGGTACAAACACTCAAAGCTACGCAGAAGAAGTCCTACCCGAGACAGTCCTAGAGCAATGGGAGCAACACGCCCCGCAAGAGCCACTATGGCAGCCCATCTCTTTTATCTTTAGTGCATGTGCCGCACTGCTCATAGCGCTTGCAGCGATGTTTTACGTTGTCGATTACCCGAGTCATCCGGTTCTCTTTGCGGCCGTTGCACTGGTGGTGGTTTTTGCTCTGTATCGTTCCCCCATCCTTTTGCTTGTCTTGTTGCCTGCCTGCGTTCCTTGGGCAGACGGGTATGTTTTTACTGGCCGATTTATCCTAACGGAGCTGGATCTTTTGATCATGCTCGGTATTGTTGTTCATTATGTGAAGCAGCTCACGGTAAAGCCGACCCTCTTTTTACCCAAGCGGGCCTTTTTATTGATGTCGGGGCTGACGGGCCTGTATGTCGTCAGTGTGCTTTGGGCCTTGTACCGAATCGATGGTGGTGCAAACCCGCAGTCGTTTTTCTCGACTGATAACCTGTTCCGTGTAGCTAAACCTTGGCTCTGGCTGCTCTTATTATTGCCAGTGCTGGGTTATCACTTTTTAAATCAACCCAAACGAGCTACACAGTCGGTGGCCGTGGGTATGTGCCTTGGTTTGCTGGCCTTACTTGTTTCAGTTGTTTTAGAGCGATGGTTGTTTACCGGGCTTTGGGCCTCTGGTGAGGATGCGCTTCACCGGGTTCGAGGTAGCTTTGTTACGATGCACACAGGTGGTGGTCATATCGATGCGTACCTGGTTGCCGCAACCCCGTTTCTGTTATTGCCATGGTTGATGAAACTGAGCGTGTTTTGGCGTGTGTTGGCTACCTTGGGTGCGCTCGTGAGTTTTTACGCAATTTTTGTCACCTATTCACGTGGGCCTTATGCGGTTGCTGCGGTAAGTGTGGTGTTGTGTTATCTGTTTTGGCGGGTCGCACAGCGTGAAACGCAGGCGAAACGTACTTGGGTAGCGGTGTTAACCGGGGGCATCGCGCTGATCTGGTTAGCCTCTCCCTTTATGATCCCAAGCTTTTTAACCGAGCGTCTTTCCATAGTGGATCGGGATACCAATACCCGTATCCACCAATGGGAGCGGGTCACTGACTTGATGGGGCCATCTGCTTTTAGTTATCTGGTGGGTATGGGGCCGGGTATGCTGCCGCGCGCCATTATGATCGGGAATGCACAGTCCTCAGTGCCCAGTACCTATCATCGCTGGGTTGAAGACTCAGACGGCACGTACTTGAGCATCCAAAGTGGCCGCTCTTATTACACCAATCAATACGTTCACCCAGAACAAGGTGGAACCTATCATTATCGGGTTCAATATCGTGCTCCGGTCGGTGATGTGCGTCTCAATCTTTCGTTGTGTGAAAAGTGGATTGATGATTCGCATCGCTGCCAAACGGAACCGGTGACCTTGCCTAAAGCGGATGCTTGGCAAAACGTTGAGGGCGAGTTTACTGTCACGGCTTTTAATGAATCCGAGCATCGGTCCTTGGCGCGTGCGCTTCGACCGGTCACCTTGGCGTTTTTTACCCATCATAACCAGCCTGCTTTGGACTTAAACGCGCTGTCGATTCGTGATCAGAATAATGAGTCGCTGATCCAAAACGGAGACTTCTCGGATCAATTGGATCATTGGTACATCACATCGGATAACCACTTGGATTGGCACGCTAAAAATATTTGGGTGAATGTGTATTTTGACTTAGGGCTCTTAGGCGTTCTTTTTTACGGCGCACTGCTTTTGCTGATTTTAGCGGCTGGTTTTAAAGCCATTAAAGAGGGGGATCGATGGAGCATACCTTTTGTGGTGGGGCTGATCGCTTATTTCGGCGTCGGTATGGTTGCCAGTCTCTTTGATGTGCCGCAGCTGACCTTGATGATGTTACTGCTGAGCAGTGTGATCGGGCTTCGCCGCGTGGCTTCGTCGGTGGCCAGCGAAATAAATCATGTTCGTTAAGTGAGTTTTCATTGTGAATGGGTAAACATTCTCTACAATAGGTTTGTTTAATTTCACTTAAGTGGATGCCCGCCGGATATGTCATTAGTGGTTAGCTTTGTCGAAAACAACGTTATGAATTTATTAGCGTTGTTTTGGTTCTTTCTTTGTTTTCGGGGGTACTTGTACCTTGCGAAAAAGCTCAGTTACACAACCCCGTGTTTATCCAGTGTGCTGCACATGTACCGTCATGAGTGGATGGTCAAATTACACGAGCGCGAGAACCGCATAGCCGATACCTCGGCGGTGGCCAACCTTGAGCGCAGTGTCTCGTTTTTTGCTTCAACCACCATGCTGATTTTAGCGGGTTTGATGACGGTACTTGGCTCGACTGAAAAAGCGATCGATGTGATAGCCGATATCCCGTTTGCTGTACCGGCCACCCGTCAGGAGTGGGAGCTAAAAATCCTGATGATGATCGTCCTATTCGTATATGCCTTCTTTAAGTTTACGTGGAGTCTAAGGCAATACGGATTTGTGACCGTTATGATCGGTGGTGTACCACGCCCGGCCGATGGGGTCAGCGAGCAGGTGCGTCAGGCCAACGCCGCGCGCATCGCTAAAATGACCTCGCTGGCTGCCAACAACTTCAACAATGGCCTTCGTACCTACTATTTTAGCCAGGCGGTACTCGGGTGGTTTATCAACCCGATTCTGTTTATGGGGTTATCCACCTTGATTGTGTTCGTGTTGTACCGACGCGAGTTTAGATCCTCTACTTTGAAGACATTAATGATGTCGGTCGAACCCGATGTGAAAAACAGCTAAAAGCATAAAGCCTACAAAAATGTAGGCTTTTTTATTTTTAGGCCTTGAAAAATAAAGGGCCGACCCTATCTCTAGGTGACATCATTGTTTAGAACAATAGGGTACTGTATCTATGAGCACAGAAACGCAGAAAGAAACGCTTGGCTTCCAGACCGAGGTCAAACAGTTATTGAATCTGATGATCCACTCTTTGTATTCGAACAAAGAGATCTTTTTGCGAGAGCTGATCTCCAACGCATCGGATGCTTCCGAAAAACTCCGCTATGAAGCTTTATCAAACGCGGATCTTTACGAGAACGATGGTGATCTGAAAATTCGCGTAAGCTTCGATGAGGCCTCCAAAACGGTTACCATCGAAGACAACGGTATTGGTATGAGCCGTGACGATGTCATCGAGCACCTAGGTACCATTGCCAAGTCAGGCACGGCTAACTTCCTAAACCAGTTAACGGGTGATCAAGCCAAAGACAATCAGCTGATCGGTCAGTTTGGTGTTGGTTTTTACTCAGCGTTCATCGTTGCGAAAAAAGTAGACGTGTTCACGCGTCGTGCTGGTGTCGCGGCTGATCAAGGTGTGCACTGGTCATCAGAAGGTGAGGGTGAGTTCACCATCGCCACCATCGATAAAGCCACTCGTGGAACGCAAATCGTTCTGCACCTGAAAGAGGGTGAAGAAGAGTTTGCCGATGGTATGCGTCTGCGTAGTTTAGTGCGTAAATACTCTGACCACATCGCTTTGCCAGTTGTGATGCAAAAAGAAGCACCACTGGGTGAAGAGGGCGAGGAAGACACCAAAGACGTGACTCCAGAAGATGAGACCGTCAATAGCGCAACGGCGCTTTGGACACGCAGCAAAGGCGAAGTGTCCGACGAGGAGTACAACGAGTTTTACAAGCACATTTCCCACGATTTCAACACGCCGCTGACACACGCGCACAACCGTGTTGAAGGTAACTTGGAATACACCAGCTTGCTGTATGTACCTGAGCATGCGCCTTACGATCTTTGGAATCGTGAAGCGCCGCGTGGTCTGAAACTGTACGTGCAACGTGTGTTCATCATGGATCAGGCGGATCAGTTCTTGCCGCTTTACCTGCGTTTCATCAAAGGTGTGGTGGATACCAATAACCTGTCGCTGAACGTATCTCGTGAGATTCTACAAAAAGATCCGAACGTTGATAAGCTGCGTGCTGCGCTGACCAAGCGTGTGCTGGACATGCTGACCAAGCTTGCGAAGAACGATCCAGAAAAATACGCAACTTTCTGGGAACAGTTTGGTGGTGTACTGAAAGAAGGCCCAGCCGAGGACTACACTAACCGTGAGAAGATCCTTAAGCTACTGCGCTTTGCTTCCACTCATGTCGATGATGCGACGCCAAGCGTTGCTCTGGATGATTACATCAGTCGCATGAAAGAAGGCCAAGAGAAGATTTACTACGTTGTAGCGGATAACTACAATACGGCTAAAAACAGCCCGCACTTGGAGATCTTCCGTAAGAAAGGCATCGAAGTGCTGCTGCTGACGGAGCGCATCGATGAGTGGATGATGAGCCACCTGTTCGATTACGATGGGAAATCTTTCCAAGATGTCACCAAAGGTGAGCTGGATCTTGGCGAAGCTGAAAACGAAGAAGAGAAAAAGGCCCAAGAAGAAGCCGCTAAGCAGCACGAAGGCTTAGTCGAGCGTCTGAAAGAGCGTTTGAGTGATAAAGTCTCTGATGTTCGTGTCACACACCGTCTAACCGAATCACCAGCGTGTTTGGTTCTGAACGCCTATGATATGGGTGCGCAGATGCGTAAAATCATGGAAGCAGCGGGCCAAGCGGTTCCGGATACTAAGCCAGTATTTGAAGTGAACCCAGAACACCCACTGATTGATCGTTTGGATCACGAGTCCGATGAAGATCGCTTTGGTGAGTTGGCGAACATCATCTTTGACCAAGCAGACCTTGCGGCGGGCGGTCAATTAGATGACCCTGCAGCGTACGTTGCTCGTTTGAACAAGTTGTTGCTTGAGCTTACCGCGTAACGGACGACGGACGACAGACGACATTAACGAGAAAAGCGGCCAATGGCCGCTTTTTTTATGCTTATTTAATCCAAACCGCGTTGAGATCGCTTTAATGTAACCTTTAAACGAATGTAACAGGCTTGGTTTAACTTACGGTCTAACCATTGCCATCGGACCGGATCCTGAGTTGAGTGAAACTCAGGAATGGCCCACGATTCATAGGCTTCGATCTTCTTAAGGACATAGTTTGGTGACATGATTGCACCTCCTGTGCAGGAACACCTAAACTGCGTTTTCCAATAATATTTACTGCTTAGTTAACGTTATAACTCAATAGTTCAGAAAACGCGAAAATCTGGCCTTATCTTTCGTACTTATGCCTTTGACAGCACATCCACAACGGCACGAGCAACGTGAGCTACGTTTTGCTGGTTAAGGCCTGCGATGCTCATTCGGCTAGAGCCTACGACATACACAGAGTGCTCTGTTTGCAACAGCTCTACTTGAGCCGGGTTTAAACCTAAGAACGAGAACATCCCTTTTTGTTGCTCAATGAAGCTGAAATCAAGCTCGGGGTTAATCTCGGTGATGGATCGCGCCAGTTGGCCACGCATCGCGTTAATTCGATGGCGCACTTCGTCAAGCTCCGTTCTCCACGTTTGGGTTAACGCAGCGTCCGACAAAATGGTTTCAACAATGGCGGCACCGTGTGCAGGTGGCATAGAATAGTTGATACGCACCACGCTGTTTAAATTGCTTTGCGTTACGGCCGCTTCTTCGCTGTTGCGGGTGATCATCAAGGCAGCGCCTGTACGTTCACGGTACAAACCAAAGTTCTTGGAGCAGGAACTTGCAATGATCATCTCTGGCTGAGTATCGGCCAATAAGCGAAGACCGTATCCGTCTTCTTCAAGACCATCTCCTAGCCCTTGGTAAGCGATATCAATAAAAGGCACTAAGCCTTTACTCAGCAACACGCTGCTGATGGTATCCCATTGTTCGTTTGTAAGGTCCGCACCACTTGGGTTGTGGCAGCAGCCGTGCAACAGAACGATGTCACCTGCGCTGGCTTGGTTGAGCGTATCCAGCATGGCTTCAAAACGGATGCTCTTGCTGGCAAAGTCGTAGTACGGGTAGGTTTTAACGGTTAAACCTGCTGCCGTAAACGTTGGAATGTGATTCGCCCATGTTGGGTCGCTTACCCAAATGGTCGCATTAGGGTTTGCTTTGTACGCCAATTCAGCTGCAACACGCAGTGCACCTGTGCCGCCTGGGGTTTGAACCGACACCAGGCGCCCATCGCGAATGGCAGGGTGGTCTTTACCCAAAAGCAGGGCGCGAATCTCTTGGTTGAAGAGTTCGGAACCAGCTGGGCCAATGTAGGTTTTGGTCGTTTGTTGGTCGATCATGCGCTGCTCGGCTTCCCGAATAGCCTTCATAATTGGAGTGTGTCCCTGTTCATCTTTATAAACACCGACTCCTAAATCCACTTTATTCGGATTAGGGTCATTTTTGCACTTCACAATCAGATTCAGAATCGGATCGGCTGGAAGAGGCGAGAGTGCTTGGAACATTTAAGAAGATCTCCTGATCGTTACCATAAAACGGCTAAATAAATAAGTCGTTATTGTTACTGATGCTTGAAGGAATGAAAACCTTTTTCAGCATAGGATTGTTAAATTGAACTCAATAGGTCGCATGCTTTAATATTTGTGCCCGGTTGGCCGATAAAAGCTGTATGAATAGACCGATGGATTGTTATGTTTCAACACGCTAAAAAGACGTTCAAGACCCCAAGTGTTATGGCTGTGTTAGCCGTGATGGGCGTCTGTGTCTCTTTTCCGGTGGTGGCGCTTGAAGGTATCCGTAAAGTGGTAAAGCCTGACGGTACCATTGAGTACACCAATGTAGGACAAGGGAAGTCCTCTGCACCTGCAAAACGCTCGGCGAAAACCGATGCGATCTACAAATACCGTAAAGAAGACGGTGTGATCATGCTGACCAATGTCCGTCCTAAAAAGGGCATTGAGTATGAAACCTTCACGTACCGGTCCGAGTGCTATGCGTGTACACCGCGCTCCAAGGTAAATTGGTACAACACGCCGATCAATACAACCGCTTACCAAACGGCTGTGGCAAACGCGGCCATTGAATTTGGGGTGGACCCTGCTCTGATTCGAGCAGTCATCCATGCAGAGTCCGCGTTTAAAGTGAATGCAAAGTCGCATCAGGGAGCACAAGGGTTGATGCAATTGATGCCAGCGACTGCGCGATACTTAGGGGTGGCGGATGCGTATAATGCCGATCAAAACATCCGTGGTGGTGCGCAGTATTTAGCGGAGCTTTTAAGTCTGTATCAAGGCGATATTCGACGGGCAACCGCCGCTTACAATGCAGGCCCAGGCGCTGTGAATAAATACGGGGGTATCCCGCCCTATGCAGAAACACAAGCGTATGTGGAAAGGGTAGGTATTCTACACAAGCGGTATCTTAATGCGGCGCGTTAAGCGGCCAAGTCCATTAAGACAAGTGGCTTACTCGAACGGTAAGCCCAGCTGCTGCTCAGAGCTAAACAGCGTTTTAAAACCTTGATGACGCATCTCCTGATTGATGCTTTTTACACGCTCACGGGCGCGCTGGTAATCCTTTAACACGGTTTTTGTGTAGTTCTCTTTTTGCTGGCTGAGATACTTGCCTCGACACTCAGACACCACCCAATCTCCGACCAGATCCTGATACAGCCGGATGACGAGGTACTCCTGATGTTTACGCCAGTGAATTAACAAGGTATTACCGTTCAACGTTGGGACAGAGCAATTTATAATGGCGCGCCATTGAGCCTTAAAGCCACGCATTTGTAAAGACCGAAGAGCAAGAATTGAGTATGTCATTGAAAATAACCGCCGACGAGAATATGCCAGGGTTAGATGCCCTGTTTGGTGAGCATTCTTTAACGCGCGTGAACGGCCGAAAATTAAGCGCGGAACAGCTGATCGACACCGATGTATTGTTGGTGCGCTCCATCACACAGGTGAACGCATCCTTGCTCAAAAAGGCTAAGCATCTTAAGTGGGTTGGCACCGCAACTATAGGTACGGATCACCTTGATCAAGACTATCTAAAAGCGGCGGGGATTCCCTATTCCAATGCACCTGGCTGTAACGCCGAAGGGGTGGTTGATTACGTCCTTGCGGTGATCTTAGGTGTTATTCCAGAAACCGAATCGCTTAAGGACAAAACCGTTGGGGTGATTGGCGCCGGTAACGTGGGAGGACGTTTGGTAGGTCGTCTTACGGATCTGGGTTGCCAAGTGCTGGTGAACGATCCCCCAAGGGAAGCTGAAAGTGCGTCTCACGATCAATTCACACCCTTGGATGATCTTCTTAAGCGTGCTGATATCATCTGTTGTCACACGCCATTGACCAAAACCGGTGATCATCCAACCTATCACCTTTTGGATGAATCGCGCTTATTGCTGCTAAAAACAGGCGCTTTGCTGATCAACGCAGGTCGCGGCCCGGTGATTAAAGAGACTGCCTTGATGGCGGTAATGGATAGCCGACCGGATCTGTGTGTCTGTTTGGATGTCTGGGAGCATGAGCCACAGGTTAATAAGACACTGGCGGATAAAGTCTTATTTGCAACACCCCATATTGCAGGGTACAGCTTTGAGGGCAAGGTGCGCGGTTCTTATATGCTACGTGAGGCCTTAGGTGAGGTGTTTGATTTGCCGGAGCTTGCGCCTTTGCATCAATATTTGCCAAAACCTGCGCTCAGTGAAATTATCATTAGCGATCAGTGTTCTTTGGCAAGTGCGGTGCACCAAGCCTATAACCCTGCGGCCGATGATCGTCGTTTTCGTCTTAGCCTTAATAGCAAAGAACAACCGAAAGCGTTTGATCTATTGCGTAAGGAGTATCCTGTGCGGCGTGAGTTTTCGAGCCTTGTGGTGAACGTATCCCAGCTTTCTGATCCAGAGCCGATGGCAACAGCCCTGTCAGCACTGCGTTTTCAAGTCAAACAGGCCTAGAGTCCTAAGGTATTTAGATGAAGTCGTTGTTGCCTGTTCGTCAGTCGGAAAGATCCCTTATTGAATTGAACCCCACCATTGGTGAGTCGGTTCAAATTGTCTTTGAGTCGACACGGCGTAAATACAAAGTGAAGCTGGTGGGCGTGTTGGCTCAAGAGGGGGTGATTGTGACATCGCCTTCACTTAGGACACTACAAGGCGCCTCTCTTGAAGGGCAAAGCGCGGTGCTGAGTTTGATGTGTAATAACCGCTTATGCACCTTCAAAGCGCGCCTGATGAAAACCGCGTTACCCATTTCAGGGTGGTTATTCAGCTACCCAGAGCAAGTTCAATATCATCGCGTCCGCAGTCACACGCGGATTCCGGTGCAATGTGTCGCCAGTGTCGATCACTGTGACGAGGCGCGATCCATCGCATTGAACTTACCGAAAATCGTATACACCAAGGACATATCTCTGGAGGGGATGGGCGTCGAGGCGACCGCACCTTTGGGGTATGTGGACGAGCAGTTGCTTGTCACATTTCGTTTTCAGATGGCAGGGGCCGACCAAGTTGCGTTGATCCCTGTGGTACTGAAAAACATCACTGAAGAGGAACCAGGGGTGTTCGTGCATGGTTTGCTGTTTCACGACATGGAAGAGGAAACGCGCCACTTGCTGTCTGGTTTTGTCTATCAACAATATCTCATGGAACTAGGATATCTGGATGATGAATGATCAAACACGTGCCTTTCGATTAGGCTTAATCGTTAACCCGGTTGCCGGTTTAGGCGGCTCTGTCGCCTTGAAAGGCTCCGATGGTAAAGGCACCGCTAAAATCGCTACCCGCCTTGGTGCCGAGCCAAAAGCGCAGGAGCGCACATTAACGGCACTGAGTGAGCTAAAAGGCCTGCCCGTTAAAGTGATTACCTATGCTGGTGATATGGGTGAAAACGTGGCCCGCCTTGCTGGCTTTGAGCCCGAAGTGATTGGTGCGCAAAGTGATGAAGACAGCTCGCCAAACGACACGGAAGCCGCAGCAGAGGCTTTACTGAATGCGGGTGTGGATTTAATCGCCTTTGTCGGTGGCGATGGTACGGCGCGTAACGTGTGTCGTATTGTACCCGAAACAACACCAGTACTTGGCATTCCGGCGGGTGTAAAAATCCACTCAGGTGTGTATGCGGTTAACCCAACGGCGGCCGGTCGTGTGATTGCGATGCTGGTAAAAGGGGAGTTGGTCTCCTTTACGGAGCGGGAAGTACGCGACATCGATGAAGATCAATTCCGTGAAGGGCGTGTCAGTGCGCGATACTACGGCGTGCTCTCGGTCCCTGAAGAGCACCGCTATGTCCAAAGCGTAAAAAACGGCGGCAAAGAATCCGAAGAGTTGGTGCTGGATGACATCGTGGCCGATGTCGTTGAACGTATGGAGCCGGATGCCCGCTACATCATGGGGTCTGGTACGACGGTTAAAGCGATCATGGAGCACTTGGGGCTTGATAACACCTTGCTAGGCGTTGATCTTGTTGAGAATGAGTCTGTAGTCGCCTCCGACTGCAAAGCGAACCAGTTGCTGCAGCTATGCCAACAGGATGATGGTAAAGAGACCAAGCTGATCATTACCTTGATTGGTGGTCAGGGCCACATTTTTGGCCGCGGTAATCAGCAGATCTCACCCGAGCTGATTCGATATCTGGGGAAAGAAAACATCTGGATTGTGGCAACCAAATCCAAGCTCAATGCACTGGATGGCCGTCCACTGCGTGTTGATACGGGCGATGCTGAGTTAGACCTAGCGCTTGAAGGCGTGTGGCCTGTGATCACGGGCTACCGAGATCAGGTACTGTATCGCGTTGAAGCGTAACGCTGAGTGATAAAAAAACCGGGGCATCCCGGTTTTTTTATGTCTAGACCAGAGTGGGCTATACGGCCACGACGCAATTTCGTCCTTGGTCTTTGGCCATGTAGAGTGCTTGGTCCGTTCGATCAATAAAGCCTTGGCTGTCCTCGTCGGGCATTAAGCTGGTAATGCCGAAAGAGGCGGTAATCGAGCTGATAACCTTGCCGCTTTTCTTTTGCTTGATGCGAATCGCTTCAATCTTTTGACGAATGGATTCAGCAATGCCCATGCTTTGTTCAAGCGTCTGGCCGGTCATTAGCACTGCAAACTCCTCACCACCAAAGCGTACCGGTAGCATGGGCTCTTTGCACTCATCTTTTAGCAATTTGCCAACGTATTGCAGCACTTTGTCACCCATCAAATGACCGTACTCATCGTTAAATTTCTTGAAGTGGTCTACATCCACCATCATCAAGACAGTTTCGTTTTCTGGGTTGACTTTAATGCGCTGGGTAAGCTCGGTGTCGAAAATTCGACGGTTAAAGAGGCCGGTCAGTGGATCAACACTGGCATCTTGGCGGGATTTTTGAAGCTCCTCTTTAAGCTTTTCAATTTCCGCTTGTGAGGCCTGGAGTTCCTTTTGGAACTGTTCAGTCTGGCGGCTGATGTGGGTTGTATGCGTGGCCAGTTTTTGAATGACATCATCCAAAGAGGCTTGTTGGCTTGGGTCGTTGATGGCAACCAAGCTCTCCTCAAGCACATCACTAAAGTCGGCTGTCTCCTTTGCCGCAGACTGGGTTCGCACGACCATTCCAGATGCCAGCTTGACCATTTCGGCTTGCATCTTTTCAGAGTGTTCAACTTCTTCGTTGATCACATGCTGGCGGAACAGTTGTTCGCTCATGATGGTAGGGCAGGTGCCATACGTCACCAAGGTTTGGTCCAGCTGCTTGTTCAATGCAGGCAGCTTTTCCGAGACATAGGTGTACCAGAGCGCGTAGTTCAAAGGATTAGGCGGGATACTGTACTGCACCATTAAAGGAATGGCTTTACGCAGATACTCGGCCGACTGTGACGGGTCCTCAAGGTATTTCATAGAGCCTCAATACGTAACTCACTCGTCAGGGATAGGAATACAGATTCACTATAGTCCATATCTTCAGAATGTGTGGGTGTAAAGTTAAGTAGGGTATCGACCCAAATGAGGCTTTCTGAAGCTCAAAATTAAAAAAATATTAGGGA
This sequence comes from Neptunomonas sp. ABH4_499, assembly GCF_056160565.1. Classification (NCBI taxonomy): domain Bacteria; kingdom Pseudomonadati; phylum Pseudomonadota; class Gammaproteobacteria; order Oceanospirillales; family Oceanospirillaceae; genus Neptunomonas; species Neptunomonas sp. ABH4_499. The sequence continues at coordinate 59,755 of NZ_JBSWXK010000005.1, forward strand.
ATTAACTGATTTCGTTCCATACACGGAGTTTGGAAAACCAAGGAAAATCAACCAGCTGAGCGTTAAGGTCGGTTTTTAAGCGGTCCAAGTTCAAACTGGTGTTTGTATGAGAGAATTTCAGCTCAATTTCGATCTGCTCGTTCACATAATGAAGCGTCAGCAGGGCATGTTTCAGTTCAACCCCGTGTGCGGATAGCAACGGGGCAATCAAAGACTCAATCTCGTGTCTGAGCGGCAGTATTCGGCACAGGTGTTCCTCCTCATCGTCGTAGGTGTCGATGTGGAAAATCACATGGCCGATGTCATCGTACTCTTTTAAAAGAGATTCTACGGCTTTATCACCCACCCAGTGCCCCTCAGAGGCGCTCATGTAAGGCGCCACTTGAATGTGCATCTCCAATTGAATCTGACTGCCCATCAAGCGCGTTTTAAAATGATGCACGTTGATGATTTCAGGAATCTCAAGGACGGTCTTCTTAAACGCGTCTACGCGCTCTGCAGGAAGGGCCGTGTCTACCAATTGCTTGATGTTGTCGTAGGTAAGGTCCCAACCGATCTTACCGACAAACACGGCGACAACAATGGCCGCTAAAGCATCAAGCCATGGGTAGCCTGCTAACGCGCCGATAAGGCCAACCAGAACAACAATGGAGGAGATCGCATCCGTTCGACTGTGCCAAGCATTGGCGATCATCAAATCGGATTTTAAACGTTTGCCCCATTTGAGTGTGTAGCGATAAATCCACTCTTTGGAACAAATGGATAAAATAGAGACAACTAAAGCGGCCCAGCCTGGGATCTGAGACGTATTCTCTTCAAATAGGAGTCGTAGGCTCTCGAAGGCCATCGCACCTGCGACAGCCATTAAGATGCCGCCTAAAAGAACCGTACCAATGGTTTCGAATCGTTGATGTCCCCAAGGGTGGGTTTCATCGGGTGCCTTGTGTGAGACTTGAAAGATAAGAACAACGACAATGTCCGTGACTAGGTCAGAAAAAGAGTGAATGCCATCGGCGACCAAAGCGGCGGAGTTTGCAAAAAGTCCAACTAGGATTTTTGCAAGGCCTAAAAACGTATCTAAAACAGCACCGATCAACGTTACTTTTTGTGCAATGCGAGCTTTGTCTTGTTCGTTGTTCACCTGCGTGTTTCCTTCACTGAAGATCAGTCAATTACCTAACCAGATTTTTTACGAAAAACAAGCCTCTTTTAAAAAGTTTTTAACCGGTCAAGTGGTTGACATTGAAAAAGAGTTTTAAATCGTTGTTTTAGCATTGCTTAACAAAAAACAGCTAAATTATCTTTTTAAGCTATTGATTTAAAACGATAAAAACAAATGGTTAAAAAATGATCAGTTTGTATCAGAGCCACATATGACGGGCAATGTAAGACGTTTTTCTGACACTATTCACAGAGTTATCCACAGATGATGTGGGCATATGGCGCAAGCCCACACAGGGTGGGTGTTTGCGCGATTTGCTAAAGGGCTAAACATGAACTATGACAGGCGTATGACCAGTGGATGAAACTTCAGTCAATGCCCACAATTTTGTGCGTCTGCAAACTCATCTTCCACTTGGGGTGGCGCATGCAGTAATCGATCACGGCTTTGGTATGGTTTTTACCGGCACCTTCATCCATGGGTTGGAGATAAAAATGCTCAAACTCCATATCTGCAAAGCGCTCAGGCATGGCCGAAAGCTGCGGATAGACCAATTTCAACTCATGGCCTTGGGTGATGATAATGTCGGAGTCGGCTTTGGGGCTTACGCAGATCCAATCAATGGCCTCGGGTAGACGCTTGGTGCCGTTTGTTTCGATGGCAATTTCGATACCGCGTTGATGGACCGCATCAATCAGCGCTTTATCCAGCTGAAGCGCAGGCTCGCCGCCGGTAAACACGACAAAGGGTGTTCCTTCTGGTGCCGGCCAAAAGGATTGGATACGCGCGGCCAGCTCGTCAGCGGTTTTGAATTTGCCGCCGTTCTGACCATCAGTTCCGATAAAGTCGGTGTCACAGAACTGACACACGGCTTTGTAGCGGTCTTGCTCGCGGCCCGTCCAAAGGTTGCATCCGGTAAATCGGCAGAAAATCGCAGGACGGCCTGCGTGAGCTCCTTCACCTTGTAAGGTGAAGAACATCTCTTTAACAGTGTACATTCATACTCCAAGTGCCATTACGAGCGGGGCACTTCTCCGCCAAACGCGTTCATCAACAAGGGGAACAGTCGCTGACACTCAAGGGACAAACGAGACGTATCCGAATCCAAGCGAACCAATGGGTCTTCGCTGCTTTCTTCGTTCAGTGTTTGGCTCAGCTCTTCACTGAGTTTGATCTTCTTCACGCGAAGGTCAGACTGCAATGTAAATTGTAGGGTATCTTCCCATTCAAGCGCTAACTGGACGACCTCTTTACCCGCATCAAGGTGGGCAATGACTTCGTCGCTGTGAAGATCTTCGCCTTTAATACGAATGGTGCCGCCTTCCTCGCTTGGATCTTTCATTTCGCACTCATCAAGTGGAGTGAGTTCGACCACGCGGTTATTTTGACGAAGCCATTCAGACATCATAACGGCCGGGGAGTGGTGCACATCAGGGAGAGCTATCGGCAGGGTTTCTAAGCTGTTACGCAAAAGGTTCAGTAACTCTTCGGCCCGCTTGAAGTTAGCGCTGTCTACCGCGATGAGTCCCGCCCTTGGCATGATCAAGGCTCGGGTTTGCTGAAACTTGCTAAAAGCTCTTGGTAAGAGATCGATGATGATCTCATCTTTGATCTGCAGTTTTTCTTTGCGGTAAACCTTACGGGCCTGCTCTTTTTCGATGATGTCAACGCGCTCGTTCAATGCTTTCTTGATCACGTTGGATGGCAGCATCTTTTCCTCTTTTTGCGCGCACACTAAAAACGCACCATTAGAGGCAAAGACTAAAGCATCCATGTTCTGATCTGGGGATACCCATCCATAGCGGCTTAGCTCTTGGCTTTTGCACGGTGTAAAGGCGTGCTCTAGCAAGGCTGTTTCAAGGCCATCGGCGGTGTAATCGCTTGGTTGAGTGAATCGATAAAAGATCAGATTTTTGAACCACATACTGTTTCCGTTTGTCTGGTTATAGCGCGGGCGTAAGCTTAGTGTTTCTGGCGTCATTTTGACAGGGCGAAAGGGTGAGTTTCTCCTTTTTCGTTTTCAAAACACGTTAGGCTGGAAAAGCCGATCACAATCGAGCACCATGCACCGCACTTTGAATCAGTCACTGCAAGCAGGCTTTCTAAGCCAGTAACAGGAACACAGAATGACGCGTCACAAGATCACGAAACGCACATTTTCTCGATGGGCCAGCCGTTTGGCTGTTACCGCCTTTGCGTTTTCAGGGACAAGCTTTGCGGATGGCCCATCCACGCGAGAACAACACCTTGCGCCGATTTTGAAGGGCATTTATGCCTCAAATCAAAATGCAGCCATTATTTCTGCAAACGCTCAGGACCCGCTTATTTCGATTCATGAAGATAAGTTATTGCTTCCTGCTTCAACGTTAAAAGTACTAACCGCTTATTTGTCGATTCAAAAATGGGGTTTGACACATCGCTTTAAAACCGATTTTTACTTAAAAGACGACGTGCTCTACATCAAGGGATACGGTGATCCGTTTCTTGTCTCCGAAGAGTTGGACGCCATTAAAGCGCACTTGTTGCCGCTTTTAGGCACACGTGCTTTAGCGGCGGTTGTGCTGGATACCACCGCCTTCCCAGAGGTGGATTTAGGCCGTGGTGATAGCGATAACCCATACGATGCGGGTAATGCCTCCCTTGCGATTAACTTTAACAGCGTGAATCTGACGCGCTCCGAAGCCGGAGTCATCTCATCCGCTGAAGAGCAAACTCCATTAACGCCGTTAGCGATCTCTTTGGGTGAACAGTATGTAAACCCAGGGGAAACAAAGCGGATCTCTCTCCCAGGTGGGCAGGAGATGTCGGCTCAGTATTTTGGTGAGATCTTTAAAGACCAAGTACTCAAGCAAGCCACTTTGCCAATGCGCCTTGCCAAAACGCCGGATGATGCCGTGCTGATCTACCAACATCAAAACAGCCGGACTCTGGATCAAGTCCTGATCGGTATGTTGAAGTACTCCAACAACTTTATCGCTAACCAGTTGTACTTGATGTTGGGCATGGAAACCTTTGCCAAGGGCACAGAACCTGCCGATGCCAATGCGTTAAAAGCCGCGTCCAAAACGTATGTGATGGATCAGGCCAAAGCCGCGTTTAACTGGCAAAACTTTAACGTAGAGGATGGTGCAGGTTTATCACGGGACAATCGTATTTCTGCCGCACAAATGATGGTACTGCTTGAGCACTTTAAACCGTGGCGTTCCTTGTTACCGAGTCAGTCTAAAAACGCGAAGGTGCAAGCTAAGACCGGCACTTTAAACGGGGTTCGTACCTACGCAGGTTATACGCAAACCGGAGATGAGTGGTACCCCTTTGTGTTGATGTTGAATCGACCTTTGGAGTGGCGTTTTCGCTATCGCTTTGCCAGCGCGTTGACCGAGTAAATGGAATTAATTCTTATTCTTGATACACTTGGCGCCACACAATCCGAAGTCTGAAAGGGCTTCCTATATTACTGTGCAATTAAAGGATGAATATGCAGCTTTCTAAATGGATTGCCCCTGCGGTGATTACCGCATCTCTGGCTCTTGGTGGTTGTGCAACCACCCAAACACAATCTCAATCCCAATGGGTGAAAATGATACCGGTCGGGAGCTACCAACCCAAAGAGTCCGCCTTAGATAACGTACCGGCCGATACATATCAAAGCGCCATGGCGGGTAATGTTGACGACCAACTGATCCTATCGGACATGTTTGCTTTGGGGTATGGCGACATTCCACAAAATGACGATGCGGCAAATTACTGGTTGGCTAAGGCGCTTGAGTCAGGTGACGCTAAAGCCTATATGACCCTAGGCGTTCGTTTATGGAGCGGCATGGGGCTGCCAGAAGATAAAGCCAAAGCGATTGAAGTATCGACACTTGCCGCGGATAAAGGCAACCCACAGGCGATGCAAAACTTAGGTGTGATCTACCTAGATAGCTCTGAGCAATGGTTTGATGAGCAAAAGGGGATGGATTACCTATTAAAAGCGGCTGAGCTAGGTGATGTTAATGCGGCCAATCGACTGGGTAACTACTATCGCTTTGGTCTCCATGTTGAACAAGATGCGCAAAAAGCCAAGGAGTGGTACCAAAAAGCCGCCGATAAAGGGCAGGCTGAATCCCTGTTTTACTTAGGTGTTTCGTATCTGTACAGCCAAGGTTCTGAGCAAAACGTGTCCTTAGCCCATGATTACCTGACGAAAGCAGCAGAACAAAATTACCCGTTGGCGTTTGGTGTTTTATCGCAAATGTATCTGCAAGGTTATGGTGTTGAGCCTAACCCTGAGTACGGCATACGCTTGCTGGCCCGTGGCGCAGAATTGGGTGATGCGAAGGCACAATTTGTACTGGCGGTTCATTATGACGCTGGTCAAATCCTGCAGAAAGACCCGGAGCAGTCAGTCTACTGGCTGACTCAGTCGGCTGAACGCGGCAACTTAGATGCCATGGCATTTCTGGGGCAGAAATATCGTTTTGGAGAGGATGTACCCAAAGATTTAGCCAAAGCTAAAGACTTGCTGGAAAAATCGACGCTATCAAGAACGGGTATAGCTGCTCAGAACCTTGGGTGGATGTACGCCAATGGCGAAGGTGTCGAGCAAGATTATGCCAAAGCGTATGGTTATCTTTACATTGCGACGGCGTTGAATTCTGAAATGGAAGAGGATCTCAACGAGATCGCGCCTAAGCTGTCCGAATCAGAGCGTGCGCAAGCGAAAAGCCAAGCCGAGCAGTTTTTGCAAAACAGCCAAGCACAATAAGTTTTTGAATAACCCCGATGGCTCTCTCGCTATTGGGGTTTAACCATGTGATCTTAAAGGATGAGATTATGAGAACGATAGGGAATTTGATTTGGTTTTTACTGGGTGGCGTCATTATGGGCCTAGTGTGGTGGTTGTACGGCCTGATTGCCTTCATCACCATCGTGGGGATTCCATGGGGACGCGCCTGTTTTGTGATGGGTAAATTCTCCTTCTTTCCGTTTGGCAAAGAAGCGATCAGTCGTAAAGAACTCACTCAACAGGATGATATTGGTACCAGCGCCTTAGGCACCATTGGTAACATCATCTGGTTTATCTTTGCAGGCTTATGGTTGGCGATCGGTCACGTGTTCTCTGCCATCGCCTGTTTTATTACCATCATCGGGATTCCATTTGGACTTCAACACTTAAAATTGGCCGGTATAGCGATCTCGCCGATAGGGAAAACCGTTGTATCCAAAGAGGTTGCTCGCGCTGCTCTGGCAGGTAATGCGAAGGCAAGTGTTGAGAGTCTGAGAGGGTAAGGAAACATCGATCAGTTGGCGGGTTTGCGCCAACTGATCTTAAATCAAACCAAGCAGTACTATTCTTTAAACACAAACGTTGCCGTCACCGGTACATTAGTGGCAATAGCGCTAAGTGCAGCGACGCTTTGTAACTCTCCAATCCCTTTATCCAACCCAAAGTCTGCTGCATTTAACAGAATCGGGCTTTCGGTGCTTACCATAACGGCCCCCTCCAAAGCGGTAATGCGAAGCGATGCATCATACGTTAGGTTTTTGCCATTTAAGGTTAGACTTATAGGCAGTTGGACGACTTTAGATACACCTTCGGTCACATCGGCCATCACCTCATTAGGGATGTCGGCGGTGATTTCGGCCGTTGGGTTTTCTGTCACCTTAAAAAGCATGTCGCGCATCCGCTCGTTGCGGATCGGGATAGCGGTTTCAACGCTGCTTAAGTCAATATCGACCTTGGCGGTTCCAGCATCCGTATAGGCACCAGAAAGGGCGGTAAAGTGGTGATTTTCAGCAATCGCGTTATTTTTGATTGAAGTGAAGTACAGGCTAGATTGTTCCGTATCCAGTTGCATATCGGCTATGGCAGCGCTTGCGGACATGGCTAGAAGAGCAGCACAGAAGCTCCGTTTCAACATAGTGAGATCCTTATTTTATTTGTGGTTTTGCCAAACCTCGACTGCATGGCAGAACCTGTTTGACGCGATCTCTGCTAAAAAGCTCCGTAAAAAACCATATTCACGCCCAAAGTCTAATTTTTATAGCCATTACGACTTTGTTGCTAGGCGTGCTTTTGTTAGGTGCTTGGCCTCTGCACTCATTGGGTCATCTGGCCATGGGTGTTTTGGGTAGCGGCCCTTCATCTCTTTTTTGACTTCCGGATACGCGTGCTGCCAAAAGTGTGCAAGGTCCTGAGTGATCTGCAAAGGCCGTCCTGCTGGTGATAACAGGTGTAATTTGATCATAACCCGTTCTGCAATGACGGGCGTTTTGGCCTGACCAAACAAGGCTTGTAATTTGACCGACAACACCGGGGTGTCGTCTTGGTAATCGAGGGTGATCGATTGCCCGCTTGGGACTGTGAGGCGCTCTGGGGTTAGTTGATCCATCGCTTGCATCTGCGGCCAAGTTAAGCGCGACTGCAGCGCACTTAACAGGTCCACTCGTTCAAGGTCCGCTTTGGTTTTAACATTCGCCAAAAAGGGACCGAGCCAGTCATCGAGTTCCGCAAGCAGAGTTTGCTCAGAAAAATCAGGCCATTCAAGGCCTGTTTGTTTTAAGGCATTTAAAGGCTGATCTTGATGGAGTGTGCTGATTAACTGCGCGCGTTTAAGCCAAGTTTGTACCTTATCTGTTGGGCGTAAGGCCGATAGACCCGCTTCTTGAAGGTAGGAAACAACCGCTTGGGTGATGGTCTCTTTAGGCAGGTTTTGGACCTTCTGAGTTCCAAGAAGGTGCGCGCCAAAACGTGTTTGTTCCTCGGCGATCAGTTTGTGAGTACGTGTACACCAATGAATGTGGGTTGTGGTCTTGATCTGATCTTTAAAGAGTGAAACCACATCGGACTCATCAATGGGGCTTGCCATCATTACTTGATCAACGGCTTGGCCTTCGCGTTGGCGGCTTTCGGCAATGGCGATCCACTCGCACTTCGCAAGCGAATCGCTTAATGATACTTCGGCTTGGCGACCATTGGTTAGGCGAAAGAGTCCAGGTTTAATCTGCTTGGCGACGCGATCTGGCCACGCCAACGCGACTAACGCCCCAATGGTGTCAGTGATATGTATCGTGGGGGCATCAGGGCTTTTGGGCGCTAAGCGAGTTAGCCGATCGATGGATTGCTTAATTCGTGCACGTAAGGCTCTAGGCTCTTGCTGGCCCGCGAGCCAATCAAGTCGGGATTCAATGTGAAGACCAAGCTCGGGAGTTGGGTCTTTCTCTTGTAAAAGGGCGGCGAGCTGGCAACCCAGCTTTGTTTGGTTCAACGCCACGGCACTAAGAACCAAGTGGGCCAATCTTGGGTGTAAGGGCTGCTCAGCAAGCTTCTCGCCATGTTCGGTTAGCACTAACTGGTTGGTTTGTGGGTTCTGTTTTAGGGCGCCCAGTTGTTGGAGTAAGTCACACGCTTGCTGGAAGCGGCCAGGGTTTGGGGTGTCTAGCCAATCAAGCTCATCGAATGTGCTGCACCCCCAACGAAACAGCTGTATGGCCAGCGGGGTTAAGTCGGCTTGGGTAATCTCAGGTGGGGTGAAGGCGCCGCGGCTTTGATGGAAGGATTCATCCCATAAACGGTAGCACACACCGGCCTCTAAGCGGCCCGCACGGCCCGCTCGTTGTTTACACGCTGCGCGCGAGGCCTGTATGGTCACTAAGCGATTCATGCCCGTTACCGGGTCGTACAAGGCTTGGCGTTGAAGGCCTGCATCAATAACAACGCGTATCCCTTGTATGGTTAAGCTGGTTTCGGCAATGTTGGTGGCCAAGACCACCTTTCGATGCCCAGTCAGGGCGGGTTGTATCGCTTTTTGCTGATCCTCAAAGGGGAGGTCGCCATACAGGGGCGTAACTTCTACCGTATCGCCTAAGGCGGCTTTTTGAAGCGCCTCTTCAACACGGCGAATTTCACCTTGCCCAGGTAAAAATACCAAGATCGAACCTGCCTCATCACTCAGTGCTTGCTGAACGGTATCGGTGACTGCTTTTGTCAGTTCCGAAAACGTTGGGCGACGTGACGAGAAATAGGGCTTGTACCTTACCTCGACAGGGTAAGTACGCCCTTCGCAGAAGAGTGCTTTAGCATTGGGTAAAAAGCGGATGAGTTGATCATTATCGAGCGTCGCCGACATGACTAACACATGAAGTGGGTCATCTTCCTCACGAAAAAAGTCACGACTTTGCTGAACCAATGCAAGGCCAAGGTCAGCATCTAAACTGCGCTCATGAAATTCATCGAAAATCACCATGCCGGTCGACTCTAATGAAGGGTCACTTTGCAGCATTCGAAGTAACACGCCTTCGGTAACGACCGTAATTCGGGTGTCTTGGCTGGTTTTTGACTCAAAGCGCATCCGGTAGCCCACTGTTTTACCCACCGGTTCACCCAGAAGTTCAGCCATGCGAAGCGCGGCGGACTTTGCGGCTAGGCGTCTAGGTTCGAGCATCAGTATCGATTTTTTCGAAAAGGCCGGGTGCGCTAATAAAGCCAAAGGTACTTTGGTGGTTTTACCAGCACCAGGTTCTGCGTTAAGGATCAGCGTGTGATGGGTGGATATGGCTTCAAGAAGCTCTGGAAGCACCGCATCGATGGGCAATGATTGCGTCATGATATGTCAAAGATGAGATATACAGCAGGCCAAATGCGACCTGCTGTTAACGAGCCTGGTATGGCTTAAAGCCCTTCGTAGGCCAGTAAGGTAAATACAGGAATGCCGGCATCTTGAATGCGCGCCGAGCCCTGCAAGTCGGGAAGGTCGATCATCGCGGCGCTTTCAATCACTTCGGCACCGAGTTTTTTGATCAGGGTGCAGGCCGCTAAGATGGTGCCGCCTGTAGCAATCAGATCATCAAAGACCAGAACTTTGTCGCCAGCAGAGACGGCGTCTTTTTGCATCTCTACAACCGATGTGCCGTACTCTAAGGTGTATTCTTCGTGAATGGTTTCACCCGGCAGCTTGCCTTTTTTGCGGACCAATACCAAAGGAAGCTGCATCTCGTACGCCATGATCGAAGCCAGCAAAAAGCCGCGTGCATCGATGCAGGCAATGTGAGTGATTTCTGTTTCCATGTAGCGTTGGATAAACGCATTAGCAACCATCCGAAGTGCTTTAGGATCTTTAAAGATAGGCGTAATATCACGAAACATCACACCTGGCTCTGGCCAGTCTGGTAATGTACGGATTACAGATTTGACGTAAAACTCGTCATAAGACATGGATGGTTGACTCCTGAAATTACGTGGCAAATAGGCCACTTACAAACACAACCGCTAAGTATATCGGGTTCTTGCGAGTGCGCAAAATACGGTATGCATCATCCGACTGTCATTTGGTTTCGGTAACGTCTCAGTGTGGATCGCTAAGTCTCGAATAATAAGGAGCACAAAGACGATGAGCGCGTTTGAACAAGCGTTTTTAAAACACTACCTCACCTTTGGTTTAGGCTCGATGCCCAAGTCCGATGTGGATGCATTGGTCATGCACTTATTGGATAAGCACGGTTTGGATGGCTCGCCGCCGTTAGCGGTATACAGTCATCAGGCGGTCAGCGAAATGTTAAAAACCCCTGTGTCTAAAGTGAAAAAACTGCGTTATGACGCGGCGCTCAAATTTGGGGGAGATATCGAAGAGGAGGCGAAAGCGCGCCTGTTAGCCTCGTTGGATCGCGCGGTGTTTGAGCTTGAACAAGACCGTATTCTTTTAATCATCGAAGATATGCTGGCCAAACATTGGTTGCAGGGGCAGCTAAAAGCGCAGCAGCAGGTGTTTGATTTTTCGCTCAACTCCGAAATGATCAAGGTCTCGGCCGAGGGCTTATTTACTGTACTTGATGTCGTGTTTGATTCAGCGGAAGTGGCTGAGTTTAAAGAGGGTTACGAAAGCGCCAAGGAGATTCAGGATAGGGCGGAACGCCAAGCCTACTTTAAAGGCGTGTTGCGTCGTTTTGTTGAGTCGGCGGCCAAAGCGGCTGGTGCCGGTGTATTGGCTACCTTGGTTACTCTGTTAGGATCTTGAAATTACAGGTAAGTACTTATGTTGACGCAGCTCAATGTTTTTAAACCTGAATAGAGGTTTAATGGACTCGTTGGGTTACACAGAGATGGCTACTCTTTGTGCAACATTAGGCGCCGGGCACAGGGAACTGCCCGGCGTTTTTTATTGTGCCTAACACACATGCGAACTTGTGAAGATTGTGTTTTCGTTGATCAATAAAAAAGCCCTGATAACAATGCGTTATCAGGGCTTTTTTATGTTGGGTCTCGATTTACAGCGTGAGTGTTTGTGCTTGTTCCTCTTCTTCACCTACGCACTCGCCAGAGGCAATCATGAGCTCGTCCATATCCAGTAGGCGAATCTCTTTGCCATCGACTTCAAGGAGTCCGTTTTTCTGGAAACGCGTAAAGATTCGGCTTACCGTTTCGACCGCCAAACCTAGATAGTTACCGATCTCGTTACGAGACATAGACAGACGGAAATTGCTTTCAGAGTAACCACGGGCTTTAAAGCGTTGGGACAGCTTCAGTAAGAAGGTGGCGATGCGCTCCTCGGCGTTCTTTTTCGAGAGCAGCAGCATCATTTGCTGATCTTCACGGATCTCTTTACTCATGGTGCGCATCACTTGGCGACGTAACTCAGGCAACTGCCCACACAGGTTGTCCAAGTTATCGAATGGGATCTCGCACACGGTCGTGGTTTCTAAAATCTTAACCGAGATAGGGTACTCTTGGTGATCAAAGCCGCTCAAGCCAACCAGCTCGCCAGGGAAGTAAAAGCCAGTTATTTGCTCTTCACCTTCATTGGTAAGGGTATAGCTTTTCACGCTGCCTGCCCGAATGGCATACACAGATGTAAAACCCTCACCTTGATGGAACAGGTGCTCTCCTTTTTTCAACGGACGACTTTTATCGATGATGTCATCCAGTCGATCCATTTCTGTCATGTTGAGTGACACGGGTAAACAGAGAGAGCTCAGGCTGCAGTTGCTGCAATGAGCTTGGTGAATGCTGCGAAGTTTCCCTTCTTTGGCGGTATCAGTCATGACCCAATCCTGTAAATAGTGGTAAAGGTTTTCGATGGATTCATCAAAAACCCTACAGATTATGTACCAAATAATCGTTTGTTTGAATGGTATATTAGATAATTCTTGAAAAACTCTGCACCTTTTGAGCTTTCGGTATGTAGGCATCAAATGCCATACAGATGCGCCTGATTAACAAGCGCCCTGCCGGGGTAACGAACAGTTTTTCAGGGCTACGTGTGATCAGCTTATCGGCTTCAAAACGCGCTAGCTCTTCTTCGGCATCAAAGAAGTAGTCTTTAAAACACATCCCAAATTGCTGCTCAACATGTTGAATATCCAGCTTAAAGTGGCAGATCAATTCGGTGATCACGTGACGACGGATGTGATCGTCTTGATGTAAGGTCACACCACGGCGTATGGCGTGCCCGCGTGTTTTGACCGCGTTTGCCCATGCATCTACTTCGTGTTCGTTTTGGTAGTACACATCGCCAATTTGGCTGATGGCCGAAACGCCCATCGCTACCAGATCACATTGTGCGTGTGTCGTATAGCCTTGAAAGTTACGATGCAGGTGGCCTTCGCGCTGCGCTTTAGCAAGCTCGTCATCCGGCTTGGCAAAGTGATCCATCCCGATGTACACATAACCGGCTGCCAGCAGTGTGTTTATGGTGGATTGCAGAATTCGCAGTTTTTCCGATGGAGAGGGCAGAGCTTCTGCATCAATCCGACGTTGTGGGCGAAAGCGCTCTGGCATATGGGCGTAGTTAAACACCGATAACCGATCTGGACTCATCTTAATCACCGTCGAGAGCGTTTTATTAAAGCGCTCAAGGTCTTGATGGGGTAGGCCGTAGATCAGATCCATATTGATGGATCGAAAACCCAGTCGGCGCGCTTCATCAAGAATGGCTTGTACCGATTCGATGCTTTGTTCGCGATTAACGGCTTTTTGCACCACAGGGTCTACATCTTGGATACCCAAGCTTATGCGGTTAAAGCCGATCTTTCGAAGGCGAGCTAAGGTGTCGAAGGTGACCTCGCGCGGGTCAATTTCGATGGAGTAGTCACCCTCGTCGTCATCGCGTAATCGAAACGCCTGACGAAGCTTGTTCATTAAGGCTTCCATTTGATCATCACTGATGAAGGTGGGGGTGCCGCCGCCCCAATGAAGCTGGTCAACCAAACGGTTTTCACCGTATAGGGCTGCCATCTGATCGATCTCTTTGAATAAGGTTTCTAGGTAGGGCTCAGCGCGATCTCGATTACGAGTAATCACCTTATTGCAGGCGCAGTAGTAACACACGTGCGCACAAAACGGGATATGCACGTAAAGCGAGAGAGGTGCGCTTTTGTCCGCCGTTGTTTGACCGGTTGTGATCAAGGATTGAGGGGTTAACTCTTGATCAAACTGTAACGCTGTGGGGTACGATGTATAACGAGGACCCGCTAGGTCGTATCGGTTAATAAGGTCTAGATTCCAAGCGATGGCGGAAGGTGATGACACGGGAAGCCCCCTTACTGCAGTAGAGTGGCTCTATTCTAGAGAAGCTCTGACACCAAAACCTTGATACGGATCAATGTTCGCTGGGCAGGGTGTTAATTTTCGATTAAGCTAAGCCAGCCTTGCCATGGGAAAGAAGCCAAGCCCATCAGTATCACCAAAAGCCCAGAAACACGTGGCATCCAGGATGTTTGCATCAACTGCTTGATGTTGTGCGCGATGAGGCCCGTGGTCAGCATGGCCGGCAAAGTACCTAAGCCAAAGCACAGCATCAACGTTGCGCTACTGACGGGGTCGCTAGCGCCAGCGCTCCAGACCAAAGTGCTGTAAATAAGACCGCAAGGCAGCCAGCCCCAAAAAAAGCCCAGTAACATGGCCTGTGGCAAGCTTTTTACCGGCAGCAAGCGGCTCGCAGCTGGTTGAATCAGAGACCAAAGCCCTTGGCCTGCTTTTTCGAGATAGGTGAGTGCTCTCCACCACTGGCCGATATAAAGTCCCATCAAAATCAGCATGAGCGCGGCCAGTGTACGAAGCACCAAGGCTGAAGTCATTGATTGACTGAATAACCCTAACGAGCCCACCAGTAAACCGGCGAGTGTGTAACTGAAAATGCGGCCAGCGTTATAGCCCAATAGAAAGCGAAAGTGGTTACCTGAGAGTGCCATTGAAGCAGCTATACCGCCACACATCCCCAAACAATGGGTGCTGCCAAGAAAACCTAACAGAAGTGCCGATACAACCGTAAGGTCAAAACTCATGAAGTCGCGTCCGGCCCCTGCGCGTTCGAACTCTCTTTAGGTGAGTTTGTGGCGGCTTTATCCTTAGGGATCAGGTGTTCATCGTTTTCAAACAAAATGCTGTGCGCAGGCGATTCCAGATCATCAAACTGCCCTGTATTTACGCTCCAAAAAAATGCCCAAACGGCGATGCCTGCCAGTACGATGGCTAATGGAATCAAAAAAAATAAAATCTCCATAGGGGCCTCTTTGGTGAGAATGCTTGTTAGCGCGTTTGCTCAATCAACGGCGCCACCGAGCGCGGTTGCGTATTATGTACAAGTTTGGTTTTCGATAATCGTAATGCGTTGCCCACTACCACTAGAGAGCTAGCAGACATCCCAATTGCAGCCATATAGGGGGCGATGAACCCGGTCGCGGCAAGCGGGAGTACCAACACATTATATCCCAGTGCCCACGCAATGTTTTGACGAATGATCGCGCGTGTTTTTCGGGCAAGCCGAATACCTTCGACCAGTCGGGTTAGATCGCTACTGATCAAAACTGCATCGGCATTGGTTTTGGCTAAATCGGTGGCACCGCCCATCGCAATCGATGTCTGCGCGCCGGCCAAAACCGGTATGTCGTTAATACCATCGCCCACCATGATGACATTCGCCCCCTCGGATTGGCGTTGTTGCACTATATCTAGCTTCTCTTTCGGGGAGACGTTTCGATGGATGTGTTGAATGCCAAGCGTTTGCGCGACTGATTCAACGGTAGGGGAGTGATCACCTGTGAGCAGTTCAACTGTTAATCCTAACGAGTGCAGGGTTTGGATGGTGCTTGCCGCTTCGCTACGAATCCGATCACTCAATCCAAACCAAGCCATAGGGCCTTCTTCGCTACAAAGGAGCAGCCACTGACTTGATCTGTCCGGCGCGCTATCAAGTTCAAGGGTGCCTCCGCACAGCTGCGATGCGAACACAGGCTTACCGATGCGGTAGCGCTTCCCTTGGATAACGCCCTCAACGCCTTCTCCGACGGTTGTCTCAATCTGTGTGGCGGACTCTTTTGCAAACGGCTTAAACGCTTTCGCGATGGGGTGCTCGGATTGCGCTTCGAGTGCCCCTGCGATGGACAGAGCAAACTCAGAGGTGATACTTTCGATTGGCTGTGTATGGGAAAGCGATAAATTGCCCTCAGTCAGTGTGCCTGTTTTATCAAAGATGATGTGAGTTGCTTGCGATAAACTTTCAAGCACGTGACCGCGAGTGATCAGTAAGCCTTGTTGGCGCAGTGTGCCAGTGGCGGTGGTTAAGGCGGTGGGTGTGGCCAGTGATAACGCGCAAGGGCAGGTGACAACCAAAACGGATAGGGTAATCCAAAACGCATTGGCTGGCTCAATTTGCCACCATATGGTGCTCACAAGTGCTGCAGTGATCAACACGGCTGCGACAAAGCGACTGGCAACGGCATCGGCAATCTGAGCAACTTTGGGTTTTTGTTGCTGTGCACGGTCCAGAAGGCGAACGATCGCGGAGAGGCGAGTATCCGCACCTACTTCGGTGATTCGCACTTTAATGGGGTTCTCGACATTAATCGTACCACCCACGACGGTATCGCCTGTTTGTTTGCGGGTGGGTAAGTATTCGCCGGTCAGCGCTGATTCATCAATGGAGGAGTGGCCTTCGGTTAAAACACCGTCGGCTGGGATGGTATGGCCTGGTTTAACCAGCACAAGATCCCCAGGTGTCAGCTCAGTCGAGGGGATCAGGGTTTCGCACTCGCCGTTCAGTCGGGTCGCACTGGTGGGTATGAGGTTCAGTAAGGCATTACCGGCGCGGCCTGTTCTGTGACGGGCTTGCATCTCCAGATAACGGCCAATCAACAAGAAGAAGGTAAACATGGTGACGGAGTCATAATAGACCTCGCCGGTTTGAAACACTGTTGCCCAAACACTGGCCACATAAGCGGCGCCAATCGCAAGGGACACCGGAATATCCATGCTCAGGTGGCGCGTTTTTAGGTCGCGAAGAGCGGCAATAAAGAACGGCCTTGCTGAATAGAGCACAACAGGGGTTGCAATGATTAAGCTGGTCCAGCGTAAGAAGGCTTCGTATACCGGCTCGATCCCCTCCAGGGCGCCCGCATACAGCGCCATCGCCATCATCATGGATTGCATCATGCCAAGGCCTGCAACGCCTAAACGACGGATGGCTTTCTTCTTCTCGGTTTCGAGGATCTGCTCCTCTTTGTCCGGATGATAAGGGTGTCCTTGATAGCCGATCTGATAGATGGCTTTCATCAGCTGACTGAGCGTTGTTTTATCATCATCCCATCGCACCCGCGCACGATGGTTGGTTAAGTTCACACTGGCCGATTCAACACCGGCTTGCGCTTTTAAATGATGCTCCAATAACCAGACACATGCCGCGCAGGTGATCCCTTCGATCACCAACATAGCTTCCTTGATAGAGGGCTGTTCTGGGTCGGGGTAGGTGACAAAGCCTGTTTGCACCGATGAACTGTCGTACAGGGCAAGTTCGTCCGTAAGCTCAGAAGGGAGCGCTTTGCCGCTGATTTCTGGGCGGATGTTCAGATTGGATTGGCGGTGTTTGTAAAAGCCGTCTAAACCGCTTTCAGCGATCATCTCGGCGACGGCTTGGCACCCCAGGCAGCACATTTCACGCGGCTGACCTTGGATTATCGCGGTAAAATCACTGCCTTTGGGGATGGCTTGTCCGCAGTGAAAACATGAATTACTCATTCAAACACCTAACCCTAAGCCTTTTGGAGTCATAGATACCTTAAGGCGACTACTGGACGGCCGTTGGGGTCATAAGTACTTCTTTGCCAGCGTAAGGTGGCTGAATCTCTTGTCGAAGGTGCCAGGCTTGATCTTCAGGGAAGAGGAACAGAAAGCGCTTACCCTTTAGCTCAGATGTCAAAAAACCGCTGTAAATGGGCTGGCCGGGTAGGGCTTTTAATGTGATCGCTTGGTCATATTGCTGGTGGGTTGGGTGAACAACATCCAGCGTTAAAGTTGCAGGCCACTGCTCAAAGTCACCGTTCATCACGACTTGAACATCACCTGTTACATCATCCATGCGCACTTCGGCCGTTAGGTTGTGCTCGATGGCGTTCTGGTTTTTTTCGGAGTTGACCTCGTAGCCTCGGGCGATGCGGTAGTAATCATCCTTTACCACGCCATCCATCGTCACAATCGATAAATACAAAAAGACAAAGCCGTAGATAAACACGGCGATGAGTGGGATCAATAAAAACCATAACCAAGGCTGTTTGTACCAAGGTTTTATGGCGTCTTGTGCGTCTGTCATACATCTAACCTTATCAAAGGCGGCTAATGCGCCACCTGCTAAAACACTATCGGCTTTGCAGCGGCCCGATAAACCGGTTTTCTTTGGTAATCTCAATGCCGCTGCCATCAATGGCTTGGGCGGAGATTTTTAAATCAAAACTGCCTTTGGCGAGTTGATCCTTATCAACGGAGCAGCGAATTAAAACTTCGGCCAGCTCCCCTGGTGCCACTTTAATCGTTTTGGGCGCGAAGAGCTCGATATCAACGCCCGCGGGGCCAACCGCCGAAAGGGCATACTCGTGAGCCGCTTGCTCTTTATTGGCCAGTTTTAGCGTGTAAATGTTTTCGATCCGATTATTAGTGGCCTCAACGTACAACTGGCCCCGGTCTCGGATCAGTTCCAGTTCGACCGGTACGCGTGTACCTAATGTATAGGCAAACGCACCACACATCACTATAAGGACCGCAAAATAACCAATCAGGCGCGGGCGGAAAATGTGGGTTTTCTTGCCTTCAAGCTCATGTTCGGTGGTGTAGCGCACTAAGCCGCGCTCGTAACCCATTCTGTCCATGATGTCGTTGCAGGCATCCACGCAAGCGCCGCAGGCGATGCACTCATATTGCAGGCCATCACGAATGTCGATACCTACAGGGCATACGTGAACGCAATTATCACAATCGATACAAGCGCCAAGCTCTAGCGTGCTTGGATCAGCACTTTTTTTGCGTTTGCCGCGTGGCTCACCGCGTTTCTCATCGTAAGAGATGACCAAGGTGTCTTCATCAAACATCACGCTTTGAAAACGGGCATAAGGGCACATGTAGATGCATACTTGCTCGCGTAGCCAGCCGGCATTGGCATAGGTGGCAACGGCGATAAAGCCGATCCACCACGTTTCCCAAGGGCCTAAGTTCCAAGAAAGCAGGTTAGGGACCAGTTCACGAATAGGGGAGAAGTAGCCTACAAATGCAACGGCCGATGCCAGTGCGATAATGAGCCATAAAACGTGTTTTAGGGTTTTCTTTTGCGCTTTGGAGAGTGAAAAAGGCGCTTTGTCCAACTTCATGCGGTGGTTGCGATCCCCTTCGGTGATGCGCTCCGCCCAGATGAATAACCAGGTCCACACAAACTGTGGGCAAGAGTAGCCGCACCACAAGCGCCCAGCAAAGACCGTCACGAAAAAGAGAACAAATGCGAGAATAATCAGCAGCCACGACAGCAGCATAAAATCTTGTGGCCAAAAGGTCAGGCCAAAAACATGAAATTGACGATTAGGGAGGTCGAACAGTACAGCCTGGCGGCCATCCCATTGAATCCAGGAGAAACCGAAGAACATCACCAGCATGAAGGCGCCAGAGATGATGCGAAGGTTTTTGAATAAACCCTTATAGAATTTGACGTAGATGTGTTCGCGCTTAGCGTACAGATCGTAGCTGTCGTCTTTGGGTTTCTTTGGGTCTGTTACATCTTTTACGGGTATCTGGTTCATGCCTGTGCTCGCAAGCTGAAACGTGGATCGTTTAAAAACGATATTTATTAGATATTTTTAATGTTAGCACGCTCCTAATTGAAAAAGGCGATAAGAGATATCTTATCGCCTTTTGTCTTGATGGTTGTCAATTACTGCTTAGACAAGCTGTAAACATACGCCGAGATCAGTTTGATCTTATCTTCACTCAGAAGGTCTTGGTGCGCTGGCATTACGCCGGCACGACCTGCACGAATCGAGTGGGAGATATCTTCAAAACTGCCGCCGTACAACCAAGTATCGTCCGTTAGGTTAGGCGCGCCTAGCATCTGCATACCGGTACCATCAGGTGCGTGGCAGGCGGTACAGAACATATCGAACTGTGTTTTACCGCGAGCGGCCATTTCGGCATCCGCTTCAAGACCGCTTAAGCTGCGAACATAGCTTGCCACATCACGTACGCCTTCTTCTTGTAGGACTTCGCCCCACGCAGGCATCGCACCTTGGCGACCGTGAGTGATGGTTTGCACAATCGTGGCTGGGTCGCCACCGTACAGCCAATCGCTGTCAGTCAGGTTAGGGAAGCCATACGCACCGGTAGCCGCTACGCCGTGGCACACAGAGCAGTTGTTCGCAAACATACGTGCACCCATGCGCAAGCCTTCGGCGTTGTTTGGATCTTGCAGTTCCTCAATGGACAGAGCCGCATAGCGGGCAAAGGTCGGGCGGTACACCTCTTCGGCGTGCGCCATCTCTTCTTCCCACTGGCCAGCCGAGGTCCAACCCAGTAAGCCTTTAAAGTTACCAAGGCCTGGGTAAAGCACTAAGTAGACCAAACCAAAGATCACAGTGCCCATAAAGAGCATAAACCACCAGCGCGGTAACGGGTTGTCGTATTCGGCAATGCCGTCAAACTCGTGACCTAAGGTCTCTTCGGTTTCCTCTTTATAGGTTTCGCTTTTACGCGTCTGAATGAGCAGCCAAGCGCATCCTAAAATGACTGCTAGGGTAATGACGCTTACCCACATGCTCCAAAAAAAGCTCATTTTTCGATTCTCCTGTCACTGGCGATCTCTCGTTCGGTGTCTTGCTCCTCTTTGTCATCTGCAAAGGGCAGTTGAGAGGCCTCATCAAAACGCTTCTTGTTACCGGGCAGTAGCACCCAGATAAACAATCCCACGAATGTGATGAGCATGATCACCGGAATGAAAGGGCCGTAAACATCGTAACTCACAAGTCTTTACCGCTTATTGTTGTAGACAGAATGGGTTTTACCCAACGCTTGCAGATACGCCACCAGAGCGTCGATCTCATATTTGCCTGAGACCTCCTCTTGTGCGGTTTCCATCTGCTCGGCGGTGTACGGTACGCCCAGCTTTTTCAAAGCGGCCATCTTTTTAGCGGTTTCCGCGCCCGTTAGCTGGTTATCAAACAGCCAAGGGTAAGAGGGCATTTTGGACTCAGGTACGACGTCACGCGGGTTATACAAGTGGGCACGATGCCAGTCGTCGGAGTAACGTCCACCAACACGCGCAAGGTCAGGACCGGTACGCTTAGAACCCCAAAGGAAAGGGTGCTCCCAAACGTGCTCGTTCGCGGTAGAGAAGTGACCGTAGCGTTCGGTCTCGGCGCGAAATGGACGAATCATCTGGGTGTGGCAAACGTGGCAGCCTTCTTTGATGTAGATATCGCGACCTTCCAGCTCAAGTGCAGAGTAGGTACGCAAACCATCAATCGGCTTAGTGGTTTGGGCTTGGAAAAACAGAGGGACAATCTCTGCCAAGCCGCCACCGCTGATCACTAAGATGATCAGAAGGATCATTAATCCAATGTTCTTTTCGATCGTTTCGTGTTTGATCATGATTTTAGCTCCTTACCACTTATGCCGCTTGCGCCGCTGCATCAGCAGTCGGTGCGTTGCTGTTCTTGCGAACGGTTTGCCAAGTGTTAAAGGCCATCAACAACATACCCGTTACCCAGAACATGCCGCCAATCCAGCGCACCAGGTAACCGTAGTGAGAGGCTTCTAGGGCTTCAACGAAGCTGAACATCAGTGTGCCGTCTTCGTTAACAGCACGCCACATCAGACCTTGCAGAATACCGTTAACCCACATCGCACAGATGTACAGAACCGTACCGACGGTCGCTAACCAGAAGTGCGTATGGATTAAGTTGACGCTCCACATCTGAGCCTTACCAAATAGGCGAGGGATCATATGGTAGGTCGCACCGATGGAGATCATCGCAACCCAACCAAGAGCGCCGGCGTGAACGTGGCCGATGGTCCAGTCCGTGTTGTGAGAAAGCGCGTTAACGGTTTTGATCGACATCATCGGACCTTCGAAGGTCGACATACCGTAGAAAGACAGGGATACAACCAAGAAGCGCAATACAGGATCCGTACGCAATTTATGCCATGCGCCAGATAAGGTCATCATACCGTTGATCATACCGCCCCAAGAAGGCGCCAGAAGGATCAAGGACATAACCATCGCAACGGACTGAGTCCAGTCAGGCAGAGCCGAGTAATGAAGGTGGTGACCACCGGCCCACATGTACGTGGCGATCAACGCCCAGAAGTGGACGATGGATAAACGGTAAGAGTAGATAGGACGTTCAGCTTGTTTTGGTACGAAGTAGTACATCATCCCGAGGAACCCAGCGGTCAGGAAGAAGCCTACAGCGTTGTGCCCATACCACCACTGAACCATGGCATCCACAGCGCCAGGGTAAACAGAGTAGGATTTCCACATGCTCACAGGCATTTCCATGCTGTTAACCACGTGAAGCACGGCAACCGTAATAATGAACGCCATGTAGAACCAGTTACCGACATAAATATGGGAGGTCTTTCGGTTCTTGACAGTGCCTAAGAACACAATGGCATAGCTGACCCACACCACTGTAATCAGAAGGTCGATTGGCCATTCCAGCTCGGCATATTCTTTAGCGGACGTAATGCCCATCGGCAGCGTAATGGCTGCGAGCACAATGACCGCTTGCCAGCCCCAGAAGGTAAACGATGCCAGCGCATCGGAGAACAACCGGGTTTGGCAGGTGCGCTGTACAACGTAGTAAGACGTTGCAAATAACGCAGAACCACCGAATGCGAAGATAACCGCATTGGTGTGAAGCGGACGGATCCGTCCGTAAGTTAGCCAAGGAGTGTCAAAGTTCAGTGCGGGCCATACCAGTTGGGCTGCTATCAGCACCCCCACGGACATGCCGACGATGCCCCATACCACCGTCATAATGGCAAACTGGCGCACAACTTTGTAATTATAAGTTGGGTGTTCAGTCACAGTGCTCATGTTAGGTTCTCATCAAAGCTCAGTTTTACAAATAGAGTTCCAAAATCATTATCTGGAAATAAATATGCTCGTTCAACGCAGCCAAAAACAGGTTTTATGAGTGATTAATTGGAACCCAAATAGCCATGCTTAGACTGTTTTATTGTCGTGTTTCGTTGAATTGACTATTTTTAACTTGCTGATATGTAAGGAATATTCTGTTTATTGGAATCCTTATTCAATTTTAACACAGAAGCTAAAAACATCATTTTGACCTTTAGTTCTGCGACTTTAGAACCAAGGAACTAGTCTATAATGCGTGGTTTGCTTGATCTGCATCAACGGGTTTTAAGGGGCGAGGAAAGTGTCAGTTAATGAAAACATGACGTATATCAAAAACGGTTTGCCAGTAAAAGCGAGGATTGTGCTGCTTCACGGTGCAGGGGCACCAATGGACAGCGACTTTATGGAGCAGGTTGCCTCGCTTTTAGCCAGTGAATCGATCGAAGTGGTACGTTTTGAGTTTGCTTATATGGCAAAAAGACGCATCGATGGTAAAAAGCGACCTCCGGCCAAAGCGACAACATTAATCCCTGAATTACAAGAACATCTTCAAGTACTTAACGACGATACACCTATGTACTTGGTGGGCAAGTCGATGGGCGGGCGCTTATCCACCTTAGTGTTGGATGAGAGTCCGGCAAGGTGTGCGTTTGTCTTAGGCTATCCATTTCATCCATTAGGTAAGCCCGATAATTTGCGCATCAATCACTTTGTGGGTGCTCAAAAGCTTGTGAAGATCTATCAAGGCACGGAAGACCCGATGGGCAAACAGATTAAGGTCAGTGGCTTAACGTTAGGGGAGGTTGTACACCTTGAGTGGTTTGAAGCAGCCAATCATGATCTTAAACCGCCAAAGCGTTCTGGTTTTACTCAGGAGGCTTACTTAAGTCGTATTTGTGCCGATATTCTTGATCATATTCAAAAGGATGCCGGATAATTTCGGTCGGATTGATAGCATCGTTGCGTCTAATTTGAGACAATGCTGCACGATTTTTGAGGAGACGTATGACAGATCTACACGCCGACCGAACTTTGGATGCTACCGGCTTATATTGTCCAGAACCTGTGATGATGTTGCACAACAGTGTCCGTGAGATAGAATCGGGTCAGATTTTGCTTGTGATCGCTACGGATCCTTCAACAGAACGAGATATTCCTAAGTTTTGTACCTTTTTAGGTCATGAGCTGGTCGCAACCGGCCATGAAAACGACATATTTCGATATTATATTCGCAAAGGCGAAGATTAAGATGGGTCACTGAGCCCACTTTAATGGAGCATTGATTTACTAAGGACACCCGCATCAGTGATCAACGATGATACCTTGGCGGTTACCGAAACCGTTTTGCAAAGTACCCAAGCGTTAATCGATGAGTGTGAGGCAAGGCTCACACGCTTGGAGAATCACCTGCAGACTCCCAGTGAATCTAAAGCACCATCGGCTAAGGCCGAAACAAAGAATTTGAACGTTAACACCAATGATCGCGCGATCGAGAGAAAAGTTGTGAACGACGAAGCAACCCGTACAAACAAAACAAAAACGAAAAACCGAGCTGCCAACCAAGCAGCACTCAAACTGCTGATGGATACGTATCCTCAAACGTTTAATAAGGATGAGGTTAAGCCTCTAAAAATCGGTATTCAGGATGATCTGTTGGCGGATGAAAAAGTCGCTAAAAACAAGATCAAGCGCGCACTGGCTTCTTACGTTCGCTCGCCTAACTACTTCCGCGCCATGGTTGAAGGTGCCGATCGTGTCGATCTGGCTGGCGAGGCGGCGGGTAAAGTCACGGCTGAAGAAGCCGAACACGCCAAGCAGCAGCTCAAAGCGTTCCATCAACGCCGTAAAGAGCAGCAAAAAGAGCAAGAAAAGCAGCGTAAAGTTCAAGAGCGCGAAGAGCGTATCAGCAACAAGCTGGAACAGCTTGTGTCTATGAACAAGCGCTAAGCGAAATTCAGATGTTAAGAAGGGGCTAATAAGCCCCTTTTTGTCGTGGTGCGTTTTGGGTCACTGTTAACCGTCGTTCTCGTGGATGATAAAGGACAGTAATTTAATCGGCACCTCGATCAACTTCTCTGGTCCGTGCGATACCGCAGGGTCAAACGACAGCGAATCCCCAGGCTCCATATCGTAGAGTGAGTTTCCATGGCGGTAGACAATCTTGCCCTCAAGTAGATGAATAAACTCATGTCCTGGGTGAGTAAAGGTAGGGAAGACCTCGCTGGCATCATCCATCGTAATCAAAAAGGGTTCAAACACCTGATTGTCACTTTGGCTTAATAGCTGATAGGTGTGGCCTTTTTCGGTTCCACGGCGTACGACCTCCATCCCTTTACCGGCTTTGGTCAGTTGGGCTTTACTGTTGGGCTGATCGTAGCTTGAAAACAGCTGCGATATGGGCAAACCAATCGCGTCGCACAAACGGCTTAACGTATCCAAGCTGGTGGACACTTGTGCATTCTCAATCTTACTGACCATACCCTGACTGATGTTGGCGATCCGAGCGACATCGGCAATTTTCAAATCTTGCTCAATCCGCTTTTTTCTGACTTGCAGGGCGATGTGATTCTCCAGCTTTAGTTTAGGCGAATCACTGCGCGTATGACTGATCGTGCCCTCATTTAGGGCTTGGGCGTGTCGTGATGGTGCGTTTTTAGGCATTCGTTTTCAAACCTGTTTGCGCTTTCTTCTTCTGATTCAAACTAGCCGATCTTTTAACCCCTTGTAAATCAATAAATTATCTTTTTGGGAAAGTTTATTTCCTAACTGTAATTTGTTGGCAAGGGTCTTGCTTTCCTTGAAGTAATAAAAAATTCTTAACAAGAAAATAAAGGTCGGATCGTTATTTCGGTTCTTTATCTGATATCCAGTGTACTCGGTATCGGCCCGAAGCTGAAATGACATGTGTAACGTTTTGATTACCAACGACCTAATCGCCCAAGGTCACGAGGAGGAAGGTATGAAACCCGAAAGTGTCGAGCGCTTTATCGAAGAGAACGGCATCAAATATGTGCTGGCCCAGTTTGTAGACATCCATGGTGTGGCTAAAACCAAGTCAGTGCCGATCAAAAACTTGGTTGATGTTGTAGAGAAGGGCGCAGGGTTTGCGGGATTTGCGGTCAGTGGTTTAGCGATGGCACCTCATGGGCCTGACTTTATGGCGCGTGGTGATCTATCAACGCTCAGCATCGTCCCTTGGCAACCAGGTTACGCACGTGTCGCGTGTGATGGCTATGTGAATGATGAGCCTCATCCGTACTGCTCGCGTGTGGTGCTCAAAAAGCAATTGTCGCGATTGAAAGAGCGCGGTTGGACGCTGAACACCGGTTTAGAGCCTGAGTTTTATCTCTTTAAGAAAGATGAGCTGGGTAAGCTTCAAACGGTGGACAACACTGACACCCTAGCTAAGCCTTGTTACGACTATAAAGGCTTATCGCGCTCTCGTGAGTTTTTAGAGCGCTTAGTGGATGCGCTTCAAGCAGTCGATTTCGATGTGTATCAGATCGACCATGAGGATGCCAATGGCCAGTTTGAGATTAACTACACCTTCGGCGAAGCGTTGGAATCGGCCGACCGTTTCACCTTTGTCCGTATGGCCGCAGGTGAAATCGCCAATGACATGGGGATCATCTGCTCCTTTATGCCAAAGCCTGCACCGGATAAAACCGGTAACGGTATGCACTTTCATTTATCGATTTGCGATCAAGCCGGTAAAAACCTGTTTAACGATGACAGCGACCGAAATGGCATGGGCTTATCGAAAATGGCGTACCACTTTACGGCTGGCATCTTAGCGCATGCAAAAGCGATCTGTGCATTTGCTGCCCCAACGGTTAACTCTTACAAACGCTTAGTCGTGGGTGGTAATAGCTCTGGGGCAACCTGGGCGCCAGCGTATGAGTGCTATGGCGATAACAACCGCTCGGCACTGGTGCGCGTACCTTATGGTCGCTTGGAGTTCCGTCTGCCGGACTCTGGCTGTAACCCTTACCTTGTACATGCGGCTTTGATCGCCGCGGGCTTGGATGGGATTGATCGAGAGCTCGACCCAGGTGAGCCGATGAACATCAACCTGTATGACCTCTCGCTTGAAGAGATCATCGCCAAAAACATCTCCATCTTACCGCAAAACTTAGGCGACGCGTTAGATGCGCTTGAGAAGGATCAGACCTTTGTTGAGCTGATGGGCAAGGAGATTGTATCCGAATTTTTAACCGTCAAACGTGCTGAATGGACTGAGTACTCGCGTCAGGTTTCCGATTGGGAAGTCGCCAAATACGCCGAGTTTTTCTAAGCACCAAACGTTAATTGCTAGAGGCTTCTACTATGTGTGGAATTGTAGGACTGTACCTAAAAAACGATAAATACGAACAACAACTAGGGCAGCTATTTGAACCGATGCTGATCGCCATGACGGACCGCGGTCCGGACAGTGCAGGGTTTGCCATTTACGGTGATGAGGTATCAGAGGGCTGGGTAAAACTCACATTACGTCACCCAGATGAGACGTTTAATTGGGCTGAGCTAACCGATAAATGCGCGACGGCTTTAGGGGCTGAAGCTCAGTTTATGAACAACGCCAATGTGGCGGTGTTGAAGATTCAAGCCCAAGAGGAAGCGGTCAGAACCTGGCTCGAAACCCGCTACCCAGAGGTGCTAGTACTGAGTGCCGGCGCTTCCATCGAAATCTTAAAAGAGGTCGGCTTACCGGAGAACATCGCCAGCAAGTTTAATCTGAGTGCGATGAAAGGCAGTCACATCATCGGGCACACCCGCATGGCCACAGAGTCGGCCGTTACTATGGCAGGTAGCCATCCATTCTCGACCGGTTCCGATCTTTGCTTGGTGCACAACGGCTCGTTATCGAACCACAACCGTCTTCGCATCAACTTGCAGCGCGAAGGTATTCACTTTGAAACGGAGAACGATTCTGAGGTGGCAGCCGGTTACTTAACGTGGCGCTTGCAACAAGGCGATACCTTAAAAGAAGCGCTGGAAAGCGCCCTGAAAGACTTGGATGGGTTCTTCACCTTTACCATTGGTACGAAAGACGGTTTTGCCGTGATGCGCGACCCCATTGCCTGTAAGCCAGCCGTGTTGGCGGAAACGGAAGATTACGTTGCGATGGCATCGGAGTATCAAGCTTTGGCCGAATTACCAGACATCGAGAACGCTAAGGTCTGGGAGCCAGAGCCTGCCACTTTCTACATTTGGGAACGCGCATAGGATTGGATACGCATTATGAAAACATTTGATTTAACAACCCAAACTGTCCGTGAGTTAAACCAAGCGCTGCACGCACAAGCCGCAACTTTAAGTGAAAAAGAGTGGGTGGTTACCCAGCCCAAAGGCACGCATAACATCGCTGTGGGTTTGGACGCTGATGTCATGGTCGATATCCAAGGGCACGCTGGTTATTTCTGTGCGGGAATGAACAAAACTGCACACGTGACTGTGCACGGCAATGTCGGCCAAGGTGTGGCCGAAAACATGATGTCCGGTGTAGTCCGTGTGAAAGGCGATGCGTCTCAGGCGGCCGGTGCAACGGCACAAGGCGGCTTGTTGGTGATCGAGGGCAATGCCGGCGCACGCTGCGGTATCTCGATGAAAGGCGTTGATATCGTCGTTAAAGGCGATGTAGGACACATGAGCTGCTTTATGGGGCAATCAGGTACCTTAGTGGTGTGCGGCGATGCAGGCGAAGCACTTGGTGATTCCTTATACGAGGTGCACATCTATGTAAAAGGCACCGTGAAATCACTGGGGGCGGATTGCATCAAGAAAGAGATGCGCCAAGAGCACATCGAAGAGCTTACTGCACTGCTGCAACAAGCCGACGTGGATGAAGACCCTGCAGCCTTTAGCCGATACGGCTCGGCTCGTGAGCTTTACACCTTCAAAGTCGATAACGCATCTGCCTATTAAGTGAGAGGTACGCATCATGAGTAACGAATCCAATAACGACAACATCAGCTTGCGTGAATCAGCGACCTTTGACCGTGCCACCATGGCCGAGATTCGCCGCGCGGCCAATACCGGCATCTACGATATTCGTGGCTTTGGCGCCAAACGCAAACTGCCGCATTTTGATGATCTGCTGTTCTTAGGGGCGAGCATGTCTCGATACCCGCTTGAGGGTTACCGAGAAACCTGTAACACCTCGGTCACACTGGGCGATCGTTTTGCGAAAAAACCGATTGTGCTGGATATCCCTGTCACGATTGCCGGTATGAGTTTTGGTGCACTGTCGGCCAATGCCAAAGAAGCCCTAGGGCGAGGTGCCTCCATTGCAGGTACATCGACCACCACCGGTGATGGCGGTATGACCCCTGAAGAGCGTGGCCAGTCGAAAAAACTGGTGTATCAATACCTGCCTTCACGCTACGGCATGAACCCCGATGATTTGCGCAAAGCTGATGCCATTGAAGTGGTACTTGGGCAAGGTGCAAAACCCGGCGGTGGCGGTATGTTGTTAGGGCAAAAGATCACCGATCGTGTCGCTAAAATGCGTAATCTTCCAAAAGGGATCGATCAGCGCTCGGCCTGTCGCCACCCAGATTGGACTGGCCCTGATGACTTGGCCATCAAAATCCAAGAACTTCGCGAAATTACGGATTGGCAAGTGCCTATCTACATCAAAGTTGGTGCAACCCGTACTTACTACGATGTGAAGTTGGCGGTAAAAGCCGGTGCCGATGTGATTGTCGTCGACGGTATGCAAGGCGGTACAGCCGCCACGCAAGATGTGTTCATCGAACATGTGGGTATCCCAACCTTGGCGGCCATTCCGCAAGCGGTTCAAGCACTGCAAGAGATGGGCATGCACCGTAAAGTGCAGCTGATTGTATCGGGTGGTATCCGAAATGGAGCCGACGTGGCCAAGTGCATGGCGTTAGGTGCGGATGCGGTAGCCATTGGTACAGCCGCCTTGGTTGCACTTGGGTGTAACGATCCTAAGTGGGATGAAGATTACAAAAAGATCGGTACTGCAGCGGGCTTCTACGATGACTATCAAGAGGGTAAAGACCCTGCGGGTATCTCCACTCAAGACCCAGAACTTATGAAGCGTCTTGATCCGGTTGCGGCCGGTAACCGTCTTGCGAACTACCTGCGCGTACTGACGCTCGAAGCTCAAACGCTGGCGCGTGCGTGTGGCAAAAATGATCTTCGCAACCTAGAACCCGAGGATTTGGTGGCGCTTACCGTTGAGTCCGCGGCGATGGCACGTGTGCCATTGGCCGGGACCAACTGGGTACCGGGTCAGTCGTTTTAAGCCGAGTTCGACCCTCCGTTTTAGCCACGCTTATGCGTGGCTTTTTTTGGGCGCTTAACGCGTGAATGAGTCGTTTTGGTGCTTGTTTTTATGTAGAAAAATTCAGATATGAAAGTGCAGTTCATCACTGAAATTAAAAGGTTTAAATTTATTTAAAACAATGAATTACGAATACTTGGTATGAGAATTGTTTAACTCTTTTTAAGGATTAAATCTTAACCTTGATGTTTAACTTTGCTTGGAGATCTTAGCTTATGAGTAATGGGGTTTTGGAGCTCAGCTATGCGCTGGATACCTTCTATTTTTTGATGTGTACCGCGTTGGTCATGTGGATGGCCGCTGGCTTTGCGATGTTGGAAGCGGGTTTGGTGCGGGGTAAAAACACCGTCGAAATCCTCAACAAAAATGCGCTGCTTTATGGCATCGCGTGCTTTGTGTATTTAGTGGTCGGTTACAACGTGATGTATCCGGCTAATCCGGTCAGTGCTTACATCCCCGGTATCGATTTTTTGCTGGGTGATGACCACAGTGTCGATGCGGTGCTGGCGGGTGGTGGTGATGCGCCTTATTACTCATCTATGGCCGACTTTATCTTCCAAGCGGTGTTTGCCGCTGCGACCATGTCGATTGTGTCTGGGGCGGTTGCCGAGCGGATGCGCCTGTGGCCATTTTTGGTCTTTGCGATTGTGATGGTCTCGGTTATTTATCCGGTTGAAGGCTACTGGAAGTGGGGCGGTGGTTTCCTAGACCAACTGGGCTTCCAAGATTTCGCTGGCTCCGTTGTGGTGCATATGGCTGGGGCGTCTGCAGCGTTAGCGGCCGTGATCATGGTTGGCCCACGAAAAGGACGCTATGGCAGCAAGGGTGAAGTCCGTGCCATCCCTGGGGCGAACCTGCCGTTGGCCACCTTAGGTATGTTTATTCTTTGGATGGGCTGGTTTGGTTTTAACGGTGGCTCCGAGCTTAAAATCGCTAATGTCGATGAAGCCAACGCGGTGGCGAAAATCTTCGTGAACACCAACGCCGCGGCCGCGACAGGTATGATTGCGGCGGCCTTAATTGCACGTGTTTTGTTTGGCAAAACGGACCTTACGATGACCATCAACGGTGCTTTGGCAGGTTTAGTGGCTATTACCGCAGAACCGCTTGCGCCAAGCGCTGGTATGGCGTCATTCATTGGTGCGATTGGTGGTGTCGTTGTGGTCTTCTCGGTGCTTTTGTTGGATAAGCTCAAGCTCGATGATCCCGTTGGAGCAATCTCGGTGCATGGCTCGGCCGGTATTTGGGGGATTTTTGCAGTCTTAATCACCAATGAGGACGCCACCTTCTATGGTCAATTCATGGGCACAGTGTGCACCTTTGCTTGGATGTTTGTAGCAAGCCTAGTCGTGCTATTCGTGATTGATAAGGTGATGGGCTTAAGAGTTTCTGAAGAAGAGGAGCTTGAAGGGATGGATATGCACGAGTGCGGTATGCACGCGTATCCTGAGTTTGGGTCTGAATCTAAATCCTGAGTTTAACGAAGGTTTGGTGATTTGAAGTCATAAAAAAGCTCTGCACATGCAGAGCTTTTTCGTGTTTAGCGTTTATAAATATCGCTTTCATTCCATTGGGTGTAAACCTGTGCATCCTCAACGGCCCAGCTCAATTCGACTTGGCTACCTGTCTCAAGTGGCGTAAAGCCTTGGGAAGATTGTTTCGCCATAACGTCCATCCCGCTTTTGGTGCGTACCAGTGAGGTATAGCTCTCGCCTAAAAACACAGTCTCTTCGAGGGAGCCTAGCAGTCGGTTTATACCTGATGCTTTCTGTGCGGCCTGATTCGATCCGCGGTTAAGCGTTATGCCTTCTGGGCGAATCATCAGTAAGACCTCTTGGCCTTGGGTTAATTGAGCATCGGTGTCTACGTTCAGGGTATGTCCATCGCATTCCACTTGGGAGGCGTTGATCACGCGCGCTTTCAGAAAGTTGGAATTACCTAAAAACGAGGCAACAAACGCATTGGGGGGGCGGTTATACAGATCGATACCGCTGCCTAGCCCGACGATTTTGCCCTCTTTAAAGATGGCAATTCGCTCAGATAGGCGCATCGCTTCATCTTGGTCGTGTGTGACATAAATGATCGTAATGCCAAGGCGACGATGGATATGACGAAGCTCATCCTGAAGGTCTTCACGCAGTTTTTTATCAAGTGCGCCAAGGGGCTCATCCATCAATAAGATATCAGGTTCGTAAACGAGGGCCCTTGCAATGGCAACACGCTGCTTTTGCCCGCCAGATAGCATACTTGGGCGGCGATCAGCAAAGGACTCAAGCTGAACCAGCTTTAAAATCTCGTCCACTTTTTTATCTCGCTCAGGTTTGGGCGTTTTGCGGATATCGAGCGGAAAGCCGATGTTGTCCCTAACGCTCATGTGGGGGAATAACGAGTAGTGTTGAAACACCATGCCAATGCCGCGTTTATGAGATGGCACGCTGATAAGGGAGGTATCGTTTAGTAGGATCTCCCCCGAGGTTGGGGTTTCAAACCCTGCAATCATGGATAACGTGGTGCTTTTACCAGAGCCACTTGAGCCTAAAAAAGTTAAAAATTCGCCTTTTTGAATCTCAAGGTCGATATGGTCAACGGCGGCAAAGTGCCCGTAGCGTTTATTCAGTTGCTTTAGGCGAACCAATGGGGCGTGTTGTGTGTATGCGTTCATAAAAGGTCCTTGACTAAGATGAGGCTTGGCTGCGCTTTCGCAAAAGATGCGCGATGATCATGATCACAATGGACAGGCCAATTAATAGGCTGGAGGCCACCGCAATCACGGGCGTAAGGTCCTGACGCAGGGTCGACCACATCTTGACCGGTAGTGTTTGAAGCTCTGGGCTTGCCATCATGATGCTGATGACCACCTCATCCCAAGAGACTAAAAAGGCAAAGAGTGCGCCTGCAAAAATCCCGGGTTTAATGGAGGGAAAGGTGACTTTAAGGATGGCTTGTAAGCGCGTTGCCCCGCAGATAACCGCTGCATCCTCGATGGATTGATCAAACAATCGGAGCGAGTTAATGATAGATATCATCGCAAACGGCAGAGCCACAATCACATGACTGATCACAAAAGCCGTCCGTGTGCCCGTCAGTCCAAGCGATAAAAACAAGCTGTAGCAAGCCACAGCGATGATCACCACAGGGACAATCATGGGCAGGGTAAATAGGCTGTAAAGGTAATCACGCCCCGGAAAGCGGCCGCGCACTAAAGCAAAAGAGGCGGGCAGCGCAATGAGGCTTGCAATCACGGCGGTCAGTGTTGCTACCTGCACACTGGTTAAAGCCGCTTCCAGCCATTGCGGGTTATTAAAAAACTGTTCGTACCATTTGGTAGTCCAAGAAGGGGGTGGAAACACCAGCCACTGTGACGATCCAAAGGATAACGCCACAATAAAGAAAATGGGCAGTATCAAGAACGCGGCGATCGCGCCGGTAATGCAATAGAGCGCAGACTTAAGAGGCCAGCGCATGGAGTGAGGTGAGAGTAGCATGATTATCTCCCGCTGCTGGATGAGGTAGGCGACTCGGATAGCACTTTTAAGTACACATAAAAGAGTGCCAAAGTGATCACGATCAGTAGGGTGGCTGATGCACTGGCCATGCCCCAGTTCAGAAAGTTTTGAACCTGCTGCACAATAAATTCGGGCAACATCATATTACTGACACCCCCTAATAGCGCCGGCGTCACGTAATACCCAAGAGACATGACA
This sequence comes from Neptunomonas sp. ABH4_499, assembly GCF_056160565.1. Classification (NCBI taxonomy): domain Bacteria; kingdom Pseudomonadati; phylum Pseudomonadota; class Gammaproteobacteria; order Oceanospirillales; family Oceanospirillaceae; genus Neptunomonas; species Neptunomonas sp. ABH4_499. The sequence continues at coordinate 93,298 of NZ_JBSWXK010000005.1, forward strand.
AAGACCATCAAACCGCCCGAGAAAATGCCGGGTTTGCACAGTGGTAAAAAGACTTTGAAGAACACGACGCGGCTGGGCGCACCGCAAATGGACGCCGCCTGTGGAATCATCGGGTCGATGGCACTCATGCACGCTTGCAAAGGGAGCACGACAAACGGGATCATAATGTAGGTCATGCCGATAACGACGCCGGTTAAGTTATGCACCATCTCAAGTGGTTGGTCGATCAAGCCGATGCCCATCAGTATTTTGTTGATAACACCAGAGCCTTGTAGCAGCACCAACCAAGAGTAGGTGCGGGCTAGTAGGCTAGTCCACATCGAAAGCAACACGATGTTCAATAGCCATCGTCCCCAGCCGTTGGGCATTAACGTAATGCACCACGCCAGCGGGAAGCCCAATAACACCGCAAACACGGTCACAAGGCTGGCTACCACAAAGGTGTTCATCAACACCTGCGCATAGGTCGAGGTGGCCAAGAGTTGCTCGAAGTTGGATAAACCCAAACTGGGTTCGGTCACGGCCTTGAGTAATAAACCGATCAGTGGGACTAAAAAGAATAAGCTTAAAAAAAGCACAATAGGGATCAGCAACGAACCATCCTGCCAATCACGTTTGTAAAGCGATACGTTCATAAAGAGGGCGCCTTTACCGCGCTTGGGCGAAAACTCGCCCAAGCGGTACGAAGTGATGGGGGGTTATTTCAGTTGCCAGTCGTTCCAGCGTTGGGCTATCTCCTGACCGTGCTCGGCCCAATATTGGAAATTAAGCGAGACTTGCTGATCGGCGTATTGGGTCGGTAAATACTCGTTCAGTGCCGCATCCATAAGGGCTGGGCTATCAGTATTAATCGGCGAGTAGGCGGTTTTAGACGCAAAATTCGCTTGGCCTTGGGCGCTGGTGGAGTAGGCTAAAAACTTCATGGCCGCCTCTTTATTGGGTGCACCTTTTGGAACGACCAAAAAATCCGCCATAACCAAGTTATCTTTCCAACTCACACCCACCGGTAAACCATCCTTTTGCAGGGCGTAGACTCGGCCATTCCAGAACATACCAAGGCTTGCTTCACCCGAGGCTAACAGTTGCTGCGATTGGGCACCGCCGCCCCACCAAATGATCTCATCTTTGATGGTGTCTAACTTGGCAAAGGCGCGGTCTAAGTCCAACGGATACAAGGCATCAGGGGCGACACCATCGGCGATCAGTGCCATCTCTAACACGCCCGGGCTTGGCCATTTATAGAGGGCACGCTTACCGGGGAAGGTTTTTAGGTCGAACAGCTCTGCCCAATCGGTTGGGCCGTTTGCAAGCTTGCTCTGGTTGTAGGCCAAAATGAATGAGAAGTAGAACGACCCTACACCGTAATCCGACACGAAACGTGGATCAATCTTGCTGCGATCGATGACCGAAAAATCGAGTGGTTCAAGTAACCCCTCTTGAGCAGCGCGAAAGGCAAAATCGGCCTCCACATCGACGATGTCCCACTGCACGTTACCACTGTCGACCATGGCTTTAAGCTTGCCGTAGTCGGTTGGTCCATCCTGTAGAACTTTTACGCCAGACGATTCGGTGAAGGGCGCGGCCCATTCCGATGTTTGAGCGTCCTGGGTAGAGCCACCCCAGCTCACAAAATTAAGTGACTCGGCCGCATGTGCGGTCAAGGCAGGCAACACAGATGACACACTTAGAGCAACAGCTAACGCCGAGCGCTTGATTCTCTGGTTGAACATCGTACTTTTCCTTTTCGTTTCATAGGTCTTTTGTGTCTGTAATGCACTGATATGAGGAGTTTTTTTAGCCTAGAAACATGTCTAAAAAACATACAATGGACTTCCATAATATGGTATTCCATTTATGCGTCAAGCCTTAATCGTGTGTTTTATTGAAGTGTGGGGAAAGTTTTGATGGGTGAAATAACGAGAGGATGGGCAAAAAAACGCTACCCAAAACGTAGGCAGCGAAGCGTGTAAGAAACACAGCGAAAGGGTGAGGCAAAGATCAAACGCTGGGTGTTACGCTTGACCTTGAAGAATCAAAATGTGTGCGTTAGCGGAGGCTAAGCGCTTTTCACGTGCAGCTTGGTACTCGGGTGAGTGATAGCAATCGAGCGCTTGCTGATAGCTTTCAAATTCAAAAACCACGGCTCGATGAGGTGGCGCATCATCAAAGCCTTCTAGTGGGGTAAAGTGCTCACCGCGTGAAAGGATCTTTGCCCCGTATTTGGCTAAAGCCGCAGGGGCGAGGGCTAGGTAATCTTGATAGGCCTGTGGGTCGGTGAGTGTGACATGGGCAATCCAATAACCTTTCATCTTACTCTACCTTATCCAGCAGCCCTTGCTCGGTCAGGACGCCACGGGCGATACGGAAGCACTCAACCCCTTGGGGGACACCGCAGTAGATCGCAATGGCATGCAGAATAGAGCGAATCTCGTCGACTGAAACGCCGTTGGTGATCGCGCCTTTCAGGTGTAGTTCCCACTCTTCCATCTTGCCAAGGGCCGCAATCATCGTGAGGTTCATCATGGAGCGGGTTTTGGCATCAATGGTGTCATCCCCCCAACCAAAGCCCCAACACCAACGGGTCATCGCTTCTTGAAAAGGCTGATTAAACTCATCGGCTTTTTCTAGGTTTTTCTCGACGTACTCTTTACCCAATGTCGCTTTGCGGCGGGAGAGGCCAAGCTCAAACAGATCATCGTTCATGAATCGTTTCCTTTTTCGAGGTGGGTTGCGATTTCGTAGGCTTCTTTCAAATGACGTTCACAGATGTCGCAGGCTTTTTCGGCATCGTGCTCTTCGAGCGCTTTGACCATTTCGTAAAGGTCTTTAGGGCCTGCGGTTTTACGACCGGTTGAGCTCAGTGTTAATGCACGTAAACGCGAAATGCGCGAGTTAAGCTGTTCGACCAAGACCCACGCCACATGCTTTTCAGCGGTGTGGAAGATCAACTCGTAAAAATCCTTCGTCAGGCTCAACGCCGTTTTGATGTCATCTTTTTCCAGAAGCGCTGCTATCTGATCGTGCAACCGGTACAGCTCTTGAATGCCTTCAGGTGTGATGACTTTGCTGCACTCCTTTACGGCCGCGCACTCAAGGAGGGTGCGGATCTCGTAAATCTCTTTGACTTCGGCATCACTGATGGAGGCGACCGCAAATCCAGAGTTGGGAATGCCCACCACTAAATGTTCACTTTCTAGATGACGAATGCACTCTCGCACCACCGTACGGCTCACGCCCATGGTTTCGCATAAGTTGCGTTCGATTAATCGTGTCCCAGGTTTCAGCGTGTTGTTGGTAATCGCATCTCGCAGGGATTCCAGTGCGTTCTCTTTTAGGGTTTTCGGTCGTTCAACCTTCTGCATGCTTGTCGCTTCCTTTAGATCAAAATCAATTTTTGCATCTTATCACATGGATGGGTTGATTTAGATCAGATAGTGTGTTTATGTTTATATCATATGGTATACCATATTACAAATTGTTCAATGTGACCCTAATTAGGATAAGAAGATGAGTTTAGAGATACGCAAAATCGTAAGTTTTGAAGAAGAAACCCTGATCGAGGGCTTCAAAAAAGCCGAAACACCCTTGCGCATGTTCGCTGTGGCAGCGGTCGTTAAAAACCCGTGGGCAGGCCAATATGTTGAGGATCTTAAGCCGATCGTCCGTGAATACGGCCCTCAACTGGGTGAATTGCTGACCAACCGTATCTGTGAGCTGGCAGGTGGTGCAGACAAGATCGAAGCGTTCGGTAAAGCGGCGGTGGTCGGTCTTAACGGTGAGGTTGAGCACGCATCAGCGCTGATCCACACCTTGCACTTTGGTAACTTCTATCGTGAAGCGGTTCAAGCGAAATCCTTTTTATCCTTTACCAACACACGTGGTCCTGCGAACGCACCCATCAGCGTGCCTATGATGGACAAAAACGACGGCGGTAAGCGCTCCCACTACTTAACCTTGCAATTCAACATCGGTGATGCTCCCGCTGCAGACGAAATCGTTGTGGTGCTCGGTGGTTCAACGGGTGGGCGACCACACCACCGTATTGGCGATCGTTATCAGGAGCTTCAGGAGTTAGGGCATGACCTTGATAACCCTGCCGCGGTCTAAATCTCAATCGGGTTTGGCGTACGTCAAATCAGGCCAAGGGCCATCTCTTGTGTTGATTCACGGGGTGGGGCTTCGGCTTGAGGCGTGGATGCATCAAATTGAGACGTTATCGGATTATTTCACGGTCTACGCCGTGGATATGCCAGGTCACGGTGAAAGCGCATTGATGCCGCAGTGCCGAGATATCCCATCCTACACCGATACCATCGCCGATTGGATTCAAGACGAGGTGAAAACGCCGGTCTTGATCGCTGGCCATTCCATGGGCTCGATGATCGCGCTGAATTTTGCCATCCGTTTTCCGGAATTGTGTGTGGGCGTTGTCGCGCTTAACTCGGTGTATCGACGCTCCGATGATGCTAAGCGCGCAGTCATCGACCGAGTCCAACAGATTAAAGAAAGCATCACTCCCGACAACGTGACCGCACCGGTTAAGCGCTGGTTTGATTTCCCGTTAGTGGGGGATGACGCGCAGCATGCGCTTTGGTGTCAGGAGTGGCTAAGCCAAGCGTCACTGGATGGGTATCGTCAAGCTTACGAGGTGTTCTGCTTTAACGATGGCCCGTGTGATTCAGATTTAAGTCAACTTAACCTGCCCGCGTTATTCCTAACCGGCGAGGGCGACCCCAATTCGACACCTGCAATGTCGATGGCTATGGCAGAGCGCTGCCCCAACGGGAAAAGCTACGTGGTTAAACAGGCCCGACACATGGCGCCTTTAACCCACGCAACAGAGATAAACCCAATAATAAAAGAGTTCGGCCTAAGCGCTTTTGGCCAGCAAGAAGGAGGTTTCTTGTGAGTACGTTAGATCCAAGAGAGTTACGTAACGCATTCGGTTCGTTTATGACCGGTGTCACGGTGGTTACCGCCGTTAGTAAAACAGGCGAGAAAGTCGGCTTTACGGCCAATTCGTTTACTTCGGTATCCATGGACCCGCCTTTATTGCTTGTCTGTCCGGCCAATAAGTTATCCAGCTTTGAAGTGTTTGAGCAGTGCGAACACTTTGGCGTTAGCATTCTTGCTGAAGATCAACAACACGCTTCCAACACCTTTGCAGGTTCCAAAGGAGATCGCTTTGCCGAAATCGCTTGGAGTGAAGATGCCTTCGGCACGCCCATGATCGATGGTGCGGTTACGCAGTTTTCATGTTCGGCTTTTCAGAAAGTCCCAGCAGGGGATCACTTAATGCTGGTGGGTAAGGTTGAAGCCTTTTCCAGCAATGAAAAGCTCGGTTTAGGTTATGCCAAAGGCGGCTACTTTAGCTTAGGGATGGAACACAAAGCGGAAGAAGTTGCTCTGCACTCAGCGGGGCAAGTCGGTGCATTGATTGAGTGCAACGATAAGCTATTGGTTCAAAAAACGGACAAAGGCTACACCTTACCGGTGATCGATATGGCCAAAGGCCAAAGCTCTCATGAAACGTTAAGTGCTTTTGTCAGCAAAATCGAACCAGAATGCGAAGTCGGGCAGGTGTTCTCGGTGTATGAAAAAGCCAGCACCGGTAACTTTGTCGCGTTTTACCGGGTTGAAAGTGCCAAAGAAACCCAGCACGAGCAGTACGAATACGTACCCTTCACCGCCTTATCTGGCATGCAATTTGTTTCCCAAGATCTGCATTCAATGGTAAGTCGCTTAGTAAGTGAAAAGCAAAATGGCGCTTTCCGTTTGTATTTCGGTGATGAAGCCAAAGGAGATGTGCGATGAAATTCTCTCTGTTTGCTCATATGGAGCGTGTAAACGAGCAGCAAAAGCAGCAAGATCTGTACGATGAGTTTATCTCTTTGTGCAAAATCGCCGATGAAGGTGGCATGTGCACAGTGTGGACCGGTGAACACCACGGTATGGATTTCACCATCGCACCCAACCCGTTTTTAAACTTGATCGACTTGGCGCATCAAACCCAACACGTTCGCTTGGGGACAGGCACCGTGGTTGCACCTTATTGGCACCCCATCAAATTGGCTGGTGAAGCGGCGATGACCGACATCATCACCCAAGGGCGTTTGGAACTCGGTATCGCTCGTGGTGCGTATTCCTTCGAGTACGAGCGTATGGTTCAAGGTGGTATGGACGCTTGGGGCGCGGGTGAGTGTCTGCGTGAGATGATCCCAGCCATTAAAGGCCTATGGAAGGGGGATCACACCCAAGAAAGTAAACATTACAGCTTCCCGAAAACGACCTCATCGCCTAAACCGTTAACCGAAGATGGCCCGCCAATTTGGGTCGCCGCACGTGACATTAACAGCCATGAGTTTGCGATCAGTAATGGTTGCAACGTTCAGGTAACCCCGTTGTGGCAAGGCTTGGAAGAGGTCGAGACTCTGATCTCTAAGTACAACGAAGCCTGCTCTAAATACGATAAACGCACCAAAATCATGATCTTGCAGCACGCTTTTGTCTCTAATGATCAAGCTGAATTGGATATGGCGGCGCGTAAGTTGCACGAGTTTTACTGCTACTTTGGCGCGTGGTTTAAAAATGAGCGTCCTATCAGCCAAGGCTTGATCGAAACGCTGTCTCAAGATGAGATCGACAACCATCCGTTCTATAAGCGAGATGCCATTCAGAAAGATTTGATGATTGGTACCTCGAAACAGATCATCGACCGCTTAAAGCATTACGAAGATTTAGGCTACGACGAGTTTTCTTACTGGAGCGATTCAGGCATGACGCGCCAAGAGAAAGAAACCTCCCTACGTCGTTTTATTGATGAAGTTATGCCGGCGTTTAATTAAGAAACGGAGTCGTTATGTCTGATTCACAGTTACCGCATTATTCACTGTTTATCGATGGTGAATGGGTAGAAGGTGCGGCTCAAAAACGTTTATCAACGATTAACCCAGCCACGGGTGATGCGTGGGCTACCTTTGCTTGCGCCGAACCTCAAGATGTTGATCGTGCGGTTAAAAGCGCTCGCAAAGCGCTAAGCAATCCAGAGTGGGCAGGGTTGACTGCCACAGCGCGAGGTGCGCTGTTAAATACGCTGGCGGATCTGTTAGCCGAGCACTCAGAAGCCTTAGGTGCGGTTGAAACCACCGACAGTGGCAAGCTGGCGGCAGAGACGCAATCCCAAGCGAAATACGTAGCGAATTATTACCGTTACTATGCTGGCCTTGCCGATAAGATCGAAGGGCATACACTACCGATCGATAAGCCCGACATGCATGTGTTCACCAAACCTGAACCCATTGGTGTGGTTGCGGCCGTTGTGCCTTGGAATGCCCAGATGTTTTTAACGGCCACCAAGTTGGCACCGGCGCTTGCGGCCGGTTGCACGGTGGTGATTAAAGCCTCTGAGGTGGCACCGGTTGCTATTTTGGAGTTTGCCAAGCTGATCGAAAAAGCAGGCTTCCCTAAAGGGGTGGTCTCCGTGATCACAGGGGATGCCGAAGGGTGTGCGATTCCGTTGACATCCCACCCCGATATTGACCGCTTAGCGTTCACCGGTGGGCCAGAAACGGCCAAGCATGTGGTGCGTAATACGGCGAATAACTTTGCGGTCACATCGTTGGAACTCGGCGGTAAATCACCCATTTTGGTGTTTGATGATGCGGATCTTCAAAGTGCAACTAACGGTATCATCGCGGGAAACTTTGGGGCATCGGGGCAATCTTGTGTGGCCGGTTCCCGCGTGTATGTTCAGCGCAGCATTTATCCCAAATTGATCGAGCGCTTATTGGAAGCGACCTCCCGCATAGTGGTGGGTAACCCACTTGAGAAAGACTCGCACATTGGCCCTTTGTGTACCTTGACGCAGATCGAGGGTATTAAATCTGCCCTTAACAAAGCTAAGGCACAGGGTGCCAAGATTCTCGCAGGCGGTGAGCCGATTCCTGATTTAGGATCTGATTACTACTTTGCACCCACCATTGTTGAGTGTCCAACTCATGATATCGAAACCCTGAAAACAGAGCTGTTTGGCCCTGTGATGTCGATTGCTGTCTTCGATACCGAAGAGGAAGCCATCGCGCTTGCGAATGATTCGGAGTTTGGGTTGGGTTCTGGTGTGTTCACCGAAAACTTAGCCAAAGCGCTTCGTGTATCGCAGCAGATCCGATCCGGTATCTGTTGGGTTAACACCTATCGTGCGGTATCCCCAATGGCACCCTTTGGCGGGGTGAACCAATCCGGTTATGGACGAGAAGCCGGAATCCAAGCCATTCAGGATTACATCCGCGTGCGAACCACGTGGATCAGTACATCCAGTGAGCCTATGAGTAACCCATTTGTGATGCGCTAATGGGTTGCTGAACAATAAAAATAACATCTTCAGCGATGGCTGATGCTTAGGAGTTTTTTATGAAACCCAGCACTACTTCTGTCTTGAATACACCGAATGTCAGGCCAAGCATCTTTATGCGTTATGGCTCAATATTGATGGTGACCGCGTTTGTTCTGTTCACGGTGTTTAACGTGGACTTCTCGAATAAAGTATTCAGTGGTATCAACAACTGGATATTGACTAACTTGAGTTGGTACTACGTTGTTATCGTCAGTACCGTTCTTGGTTTTTCTGTATGGGTGGCGTTCAGTCGCTATGGCGATATCCGCTTGGGCAAAGATGATGAAAAGCCCGAGTTTGGTTTTACCGCTTGGTTCTCGATGCTGTTCAGTTGCGCCATCGGTACAGGTCTTTTGTTTTGGAGTATTGGCGAGCCCTTGATGCATTTTCAGGGGAATCCATTTTTAGATATGAATGCCATTGCGCCCAAAACGGAAGAGGCGGCACTAATGGCGATTCGTATCACCATGTTCCACTGGGGGTTACACGGTTGGGCGGTCTATATTCTGGTCGGCTTGTGTTTAGCGTACTTCTGCTACCGCCGGGGATTGCCGCTAACCGTCCGGTCTGGTCTCTATCCTTTGTTGGGTGAGCGCGTGAATGGCCCAATAGGCCATGCAGTCGATTTACTGGCGATTTTCAGCACCTTATTTGGTACAGCAACCACCTTAGGCTTAGGTGTTTCCCAAATGAACGCTGGGCTGAATTACTTATTTGGTATATCGGTGTCGACCACTACGCAAGTGATCTTGATTGCGATTGTGTCGGTGATTGCAACGGTATCGGCCATCTCAGGTGTTGGGCGCGGGATTAAAATCCTAAGTATCTGGAACATCCGCTTAAGCATGTTGGTGATTCTGTTTTTCGTCTTTGCAGGCCCAACCGTGTTCCTACTGGACATGACGGTCACCAGCTTAGGCGATTATGCGGCGTCTTTTATCCCGATGGGTTTTTGGGTGGATCTTAATCCAGAGCGTCAGTGGCAAGGTTGGTGGACCATCTTCTACTGGGGTTGGTGGCTGTCTTGGGGCCCGCTGGTGGGTATGTTTATTGCGCGTATCTCGCGTGGCCGTACCATCCGTCAGTTCATGTTAAGTGCGTTGGTTATCCCACCGTTAGGTGGCTTCTTATGGATCATCATCTTTGGTGGTACTGCGCTTCATATCGATTTGTTCCAGGGTGGGCAACTTACTCAAGTCGTTAACGACAATATTACCCAAGCCTTGTACAGCACCATTGAAGCACTGGGTGTGGATTCAATGACCCACGCGGTAGCGGCACTTTCCACTTTGTTGATTGTGACCTGGTTTGTGACGTCGGCAGACTCTGGCACCTTGGTCATCTGTACGATTGTTTCCCACGGAGACACCCATCCACCCAAACACCTACGTGTAATTTGGGGCTTAGGCTTGGGTGCGGTTGCAGCGTCTTTGCTGTTGGCAGGCGGTCTTGATGCCTTGAAAACCGCTGCGATCATTGCTGCGTTGCCGTTTTCGGTGGTATTGGCCTTCATGTGTTGGGCATTGGTGAAAGGGTTAAGGGATGAGCGCAATGGCATCGTCTATAACGATGCGGATTTGGCAAAACCGACACCTGTAGACACCACCCAAGAGATCAACATCGATCGAACGGTTGCGGCTAAGTAAAGTCACAACCAATACGTTTGAACGATTAAGCCTTAACACAGGAGCAGACAATGTCATTCGATATGCTTAACGATCCGTCGCTCGTTAAATCAGGCGGTTTCATCAACGGTGAATGGGTTACACGGCCTGAAGGCAAGAAGTTTGATGTCGAAAACCCAGCTTCAACTCAAACTCTGACCCAAGTAGCCGACCTAGGCGCTGCCGAGACAACCCGCGCGGTGGAAGCCGCGCACTCTGCCCAGCAAGCTTGGCAAGGCGTAACGGCCAAAGAGAAATCCACCATGTTGCGTCGCTGGTTCAATTTGGTGATGGAGCATCAAGATGATCTCGCCACACTCATGACGCTGGAGCAAGGTAAGGTCTATCAAGAGGCCAAAGGGGAGGTTGTATACGGCGCCGCGTACATTGAGTGGTTCGCCGAAGAGGCCAAGCGCATCTATGGCGATGTACTGCCAGCCACAACCTCGGATCGCCGCTCGTTGGTGATCAAACAGCCTGTTGGTGTGGTCGGGGCGATCACGCCTTGGAATTTTCCCATTGCGATGATCACCCGTAAAGTGGCCCCGGCCTTAGCCGCTGGGTGTGCCATCGTGCTAAAACCTGCGGCGGAAACGCCCCTTTGTGCATTGGCGTTGGCCGAGTTAGCGCAAAGGGCTGGCATTCCGGATGGTTTGTTCAACGTGATTCCGGGTACGGATGCGGCCAGTATTGGGGAGGTCTTAACCAGCCATCCTTTGGTGAAGAAGATTACCTTCACAGGCTCCACACGAGTTGGCAAAATCCTGATGGAACAATCGGCTAAGGGCGTAAAGCGCACCTCGATGGAGTTGGGCGGTAATGCGCCCATCGTCGTGTTTGATGATGCGGATCTTGATAAAGCCATCGAAGGAGTGCTCGCAGCCAAATACCGCAATGCCGGTCAAACCTGCATCTGTGCCAACCGAGTGTTAGTCCAAGAAGGGATTCTCGATGCTTTCCTCGACAAATTGACCGCACGGGTGGGTGAGTATGTGACCGGTGATGGCTTTGATCAGCAAACCACCACCGGCCCATTGATTACAGGGCAAGCAGTTAAAAACGTCGATGCTTTGGTACAGGATGCGCTGTCAAAAGGCGCTAAGGTGTGTATCGGTGGCGAGGCGCTAAGCGCTGACGGTCATTTTTACCCACCCACCGTCCTGAGTGGCTTAACGCAAGAGATGCGCTTAGCAAAAGAGGAGGTCTTTGGGCCGGTAGCGCCGGTGTTTGCGTTTAAGGATGAAGCGCACGCTGTTTCGATGGCCAATGATACGGAGTTTGGCTTGGCGGCGTACTTGTACACCAAGGACGCTTCCCGAGTCTGGCGCGTCAGTGAGCGGTTGGAATACGGAATGGTCGGCGTGAACGAGACGGCGATCAGCTCCGAGATGATTCCGTTTGGTGGCGTCAAAGAGTCGGGCCAAGGACGAGAAGGCTCCAAATACGGGTTAGAGGACTACCTAGAGATGAAATACATCTGTATGGGTGATATTTAATCTGACCTGTCCCATCAAGTGGCCCTAACCTGGGGCCACTTTCGAAATGGCATTTGCCGCTTCCAGAAGTCGTGCTTTGGCATCCTCAAATTGCTCTGGATTATTCATGATCTGATCTGCCCCCGATATGTTGATCGCCGCAATAGTGCGTCCCATATAGTTCTTGATCGGGTAGGCGATTGCGGTGGCGTTGTCCGAGCGGTTACTCGAATACCCTTGTTGCCACTCCCGTTTTAACAGGGTTTTTAGCTCCGGAAAGCTTTGTGGGTGAGGGCCTGGGAACATGTCCAGTTGCAGAGTTTGATACATGGCATTGAGCTCTATTTCGCTTAATTGTTGCAGCAATACGCGGCCCATGGCATTCGTGTGGCAAGGCAATCGAGTCCCCAGAGGGATATTGACGGATAAGCGTTGGGACGCCTGAGCGCGGTACACGTAAATCGTCTCGAGACCATCCCTTATGCCCAAATGGCACGAAATCGATGTTTCATCACGCAGCGCATTGATGTGTGGGGCCGCAATATCGATTAAATCCTTACCGGCTAAAAAGGCAAAGCCCCGCGATACCACTTGTGGCCCAAGTTCATAGGCGTTACGAGCCACTTTTTTTAGGTAGCCCATATCCAGCAAGGTTTGCACGATTCGATAGGTCGACGAGGTGCTGACCCCAAGGCTGTCTGCAAAGTCCTGTGTGCTTAACACCCGCTCTTTGGAATCGAACAATTCAAGAATTTGTAAGCCTCGTGCTAAGGCCGGCACCATGTAGTCGGTGGTTTTACTCATTTTTATCACCCAGAGTAAGAAATTTTTCACTGATGTAACAAATTCGCATTTTTGAACTTTGTTTACGCTCAGTTATTGCCAAATAAGTTTCCTGTAAATATATTTAATTTATCTTCAATAAACAAATGGAATCCTTGATCTTACCTTCAGGGGTGTAAAAAAAGTTCGTGGAGTAAACATGGCCGATTCAAAAGAGTTCGTTTTAAAAGCTGCTTGTGATGCGACAAGTGGCATCGTTGCAGCCGTAACCTCCTACCTTGCGGGGTTGGGTTGCTACATATCCGAAATGCATCAGTACGATGACGAAGATAACCAGCGCTTTTTTATGCGGGCGGTGTGCCGGATTGAGTCGCCAACCACCACGATTGAACAGATCCGAGCCGGTTTAGACAATGAAGTGACCCAATTCAATATGGAGTGGGAGATCTTTGATGCTGCTAAACCGATGCGCGTGCTCTTGATGGTCAGTAAGTTTGATCACTGCTTGGATGATCTTTTGTATCGTCATCGCAAAGGGGAGTTGCCAATGGAGATCACGGCCATTGTCTCGAACCATAAAGATTTACGCGCTATGGCGGAGCGCGAGGGGATTCGGTTTGTGCACCTGCCGGTAAACAAGGACAACAAACCGTCTCAGGAAGCGGCGTTACTCGAGATTGTTAACGAGACGAAGACTGACCTTGTTGTGCTAGCCCGTTACATGCAGATTTTATCGGATACCTTGTGCGAGTCTTTACACGGCCGTGCGATTAACATCCACCACTCTTTCTTGCCAGGATTTAAAGGCGCCAAGCCTTACCATCAAGCGCATGAGCGTGGGGTAAAACTGATCGGTGCGACAGCGCATTACGTGACCTCCGATTTGGATGAAGGCCCGATCATCGAGCAAGCCGTGCAGCCTGTAGATCACACCTATTCACCCGAAAAACTGGTCGCCGTCGGCCGAGATACCGAAACGGTCGCACTGGCAAAAGCGGTACGCATGCACCTTGAGCATCGTGTGTTTATGTACGGTAACAAGACCGTCGTTTTCCGATAACAGGTGAAGCATGACTCAGATTATAGATGGTCGCGCGATGGCGAATGCGCTGATCGATGATATCGCCAAAGAGGTTCTAACCCTAAAGCACCAGAACATCCAACCCTGTTTGGCGGTTGTTTTGGTTGGGGAAGACCCAGCCAGCGCTGTGTACGTTCGTAATAAAGTGAAGCGCGCTAAGGAAGCCGGCATCGTCTCTGTTGAGCGTTACCTAGATGCCGCGTGCAGCCAAGACGAACTAGAAGCGGTGGTGGATGCACTGAACAACGACAGTAGTGTTCATGGCATTTTAGTTCAGCTGCCTTTACCTAAGCAGCTCAATGAGGAGCGCATCATTCAGATGATTTGCCCCGACAAAGATGTGGATGGGTTCCACCCTGAAAATGTGGGCCGTCTCTCGCTTGGACAAACGGCGCTGACCCCATGTACACCCCAAGGCTGCATGATGATGCTTCGCGATGTGCTGGGGGATCTAAGCGGTAAACACGCCGTGGTGATCGGTCGCTCCAACATTGTCGGTAAACCAATGGCCAATTTGCTTTTGGGTGCCAACTGCACGGTAACGACCGTGCACTCCAAATCCCAATCACCCGCTCACTTAACCAAGCAAGCTGACATCGTGGTGGCGGCCGTTGGTGTTGCGCATTTGGTGGATGAGTCTTGGATTGCACCGAGTGCGGTGGTGATAGATGTTGGGATAAATGCAGTGGGGGATGGCGAGACTCGCCGCTTGGTCGGGGATGTGAATTTTGCGGCGGTGAAAGATCGGTGCTTAGCCATCACTCCAGTACCTGGCGGAGTCGGGCCGATGACCATCGCCTGTTTGATGAAAAACACCGTGATAGCGGCAAAACAGCAGAGCGCCTTGTAGGTTATTGCAGGAGAGTACGATGCCTTTTTCACTACTGAAATACGGTTTAACCAACGACTACCCGTTTGAAAAACACGCCGACTTACCCGCGCCGAGTCAATTAAAGCCGCATTACGATGTCGTTATCATCGGTGGTGGTGGTCACGGTGTCGCAACGGCTTACTACTTAGCCAAATATCACGGCATTACCAATGTGGCCATTTTGGAAAAAGGCTACCTAGGTGGAGGCAATACGGCTCGGAATACGGCGGTGATTCGCTCCAACTATTTAACGCCCGATGGGGTTAAGTTTTACGCTGAATCCGTCAAGCTGTTTCAAGGGCTATCCAATGAGTTTGATTTCAACATTATGTACTCATCGCGTGGGCAACTCACGTTGGCACATACCGATGCGACGGTTCGATCCTTCCGACAGCGTACCGAGGTTAATAAGCACTTTGGCGGCAAAACAGAGCTAATAGATCCTAAACAAATCAGTGAGTTAGTTCCGACTCTTAATATGAATCCTGCAGATATGCCGGTGCTTGCGGGTTTGTGGCACATCGATGGCGCAACCGCACGACACGATGCGGTGGCGTGGGGATACGCGAAAGGCGCAACCCAGCGCGGTGTTGAATTGCACCAGTTAACCGAGGTGACAGGCATTGATGTTCAACAAGGTAAGGTGGTCGGTGTGAACACCAACCGTGGCCGCGTCGGCTGCGGGTGTGTTGTACAAGCGGTTGCGGGACACAGCTCCATCGTAGCGGCCATGGCTGGCATTAAAATGCCCATCGTCACTTATCCATTACAAGCGATGGTGACCCAGCCAGTTAAGCCATTTTTAGACCCTCTGGTGAGCTCTTCGGCTTTGCATTGTTATGTGCAGCAAACGGGCCGTGGCGAGATCGTCTTTGGCGGTGGGTCGGACCCATATCCGCTTTATAACACCCGATCCACGCTGGATCTTAAAGAAAGTCTGCTGGCCCACGCGATTGAGATGTTCCCGTTTATGGCGAACTTAAAACTGATGCGTCAATGGGCGGGCATTACTGATATGACCTCCGATTACAGCCCAATCATGGGGCTGAGTCCTGTCGAGAATTATTACCTTGATGCAGGCTGGGGCACGTGGGGCTTCAAAGCAACGCCAATCTGCGGAAAAACGATGGCGGAGCTTGTGGCCTCTGGTGGGCAAATTCCGGATCTGATCGCGCCCTTTGGGATGGATCGATTTGATGAGTTTCGCCAAGTTAACGAAATGGGTGCCACAGCGGCCAGTCACTAAGGAGAGCTTTGATGAAGATGATGCAGTGCCCACTCAACGGGCTAAGAAACATCAGCGAGTTTGTCTACGGTGGCGAAGTGAAGGCGATGCCCGACCACGCCCAATGCAGCGATAAAGAGTGGGCCGACTACGTCTTTTATCACGACAACACCGTTCGCATCGTTCAAGAGTGGTGGTTTCACTCGGCTTCGGGTTATTGGTTTATTGCCGAGCGCCACACGGCAACGGATGAAATCCTGCGTACATACGACCCAAGTGACGCGTTTGATACACGTGTCGACTTTGAATCAACGGATCAAAAAGAGGAGCAACCAGCATGAAGGGTTTAGAACGTTTACCTGCGCCTTTGGGCTCGTTGATCAATCGCAACAAAACGTGTCGCTTTACCTTTGAAGGCCAGTCCTTTGAAGGGTATGAGGGTGACACACTGGCCAGTGCTCTGGTCGCAAACGGTCAGTGGTTGATGTCTCGATCCTTTAAGTACCATCGACCTCGTGGGCCATTAACAATGGCCGGGCAAGATGCCAACACCCTCATCCAGTTGCCCAGCGAGCCAAACGTACTGGCAGATCGGCATTTACTGACCGAGGGCCTGAGTGCAAGCGGGCAAAACTACAACGGCACCTTGGCGAAAGACAAAGATGCGAAACTTGGGTTAGCGGGGCGCTTCATGCCGGTGGGCTTTTATTACCGTGCCTTCTATAAACCGCAAGGTGTTTGGGATAAGTGGGAGCCTTTCATCCGCAAAAAGGCGGGCCTTGGTGTTGCTGATCTGAGCTTCGAACCTGAGTATCACGACAAGGCGTATCTGTTTTGTGACCTTGCCATCATTGGTGCAGGGCCTGCAGGTTTATCGGCCGCGATCCATGCCGCTGATGCCGGTGCCAATGTGGTGGTGATCGATGAAAATGCAGAGGTCGGCGGTGCGCTGACCTATCACCGATTTGATCAAGATGGCCAGCTTGCCGAGCACACGTTAACAGAGCTTAAAACCAAAGCGGCGAATCACCCTAAAATCCGCTTTTTGATGAGCGCTACCTGTAATGGATGGTTTACCGATAACTATTTACCGGTGATTCAAGGCAACCGCATGTATAAGGTGCGCGCCAAAGAGTGCGTGGTGGCTTCGGGGGCTTTTGAGCAGCATTTGGTGTTCCGTAATAACGATGTGCCGGGTGTGATGATGTCGAGCGCCGCCATGCGTTTAATGAAGCAGTATGCCATTAAACCGGGTCAACAAGCGGTCGTTGCAACCGGTAACGACGACGGCTATCTGGTCGCACTGGAGCTGCTCAGTAATGGCGTTAAAGTGCCGACTCTGGTGGACCTCCGGAGGGAGGGGGCAAACCCTGCCTTAGTTGATGCGCTTAAGCAACAAAACGTCACAGTCCTTACTAACGCAACAGTGTACGAAGCGGTTATGGACTCCACAAAGCAGCATCTGGCCTCAGTTAAAGTTCATGCGATTGCCTCTAAAGGGGTGGTGGGTGTGCAGATGGCTGAAGTGGAGTGTGATCTTCTGTGTATGTCCGCAGGGTATATGCCGACTTACCAGTTGTTATGCCAAGGTGGGGCGACACTGTCCTACGATGATGCATCCGCTCGCTTTACCCTCAATAACTTAGCGAAAAATGTACACATTGCAGGCTCTGTTAATGGGGTGCATACGCTCTCGTTGGTTTTAGAGGATGGCAAGCGCGCTGCGCAAGATGCCTTGATCTCGCTATCACTTGCAAGCAGCCCATTAGAGAAGGTCAGCTGCAGCGCTAAAACCAATGTGGATTGGCCGATCTTTAAACACCCAAAAGGCAAAGAGTTTGTCGATTTTGATGAAGATTTGCAGGTCAAAGACATCATCAACGCAACGCGTTTAGGCTATCGCGATGTTCAGTTGGTGAAACGCTTTTCAACCGTGGGTATGGGGCCTTCACAAGGGCGTCATTCAGCCTTGCCTACTGCGCGTTTAATTGCCGAAGCAACAGGACGCACCGTCACTGAAACGGGCGTCACCACAGCTCGCCCGCCGTTTGTCCCTGAAAAACTGGCCAGTGTGGCAGGCCGTATTTTTAGCCCCCACAAATACACCGCGATTCACCAGCGCCATGAATCGCTTGGGGCGCACTTTATTCCCGCGGGTATCTGGCGTCGTCCGGCTTTTTATGGTCCAAAAGCCAATCGCAATGAGTGCATCAAGCAAGAGGCACTTCACGTTCGCAACAAGGTCGGCATCATCGATGTAAGTACCCTAGGGGGCATTGAGTTACGAGGCCCAGATGCGGCGGAGTTTATGAACCGAATGTACACCTTTGCCTTTGCGAAACAACCGGTTGGTAAAACCCGATACGCGGTATTAACCAACGAACAGGGCGTTGTCGTGGATGACGGTGTGGCGTGTCGCCTAGCGGAAGATCACTTTTACGTAACGGCAACCACCAGTGGTGTGGATTCGGTGTATCGTGAGATGACCAAGTGGAATGCACAGTGGCGACTCAAGGTGGATATTGCCAACGTGACCTCAGCGTATTCGGCGTTTAATGTGGCAGGCCCGCTAGCGCGTAAAGTGTTGGAGCGGGTATGTGACGATGTTGACCTCTCCAACGAGGCCTTCCCTTATCTTGCCTACCGAGAAGGACACATCAATGGCGTGCCAGTACGCTTGATGCGCGTCGGCTTTGTTGGGGAGCTCGGTTACGAGATCCATATGCCAACCCTGTACGCGTTAGGTATCTGGGATATCTTGATGGAGCAGGGTGAGCCTCTAGGGTTGAAACCTTTTGGTGTTGAAACGCAGCGACTGTTAAGGCTTGAAAAAGGCCATATCATCGTCGGCCAAGACACGGATGGCATGTCCCATCCTGGTGAGTTATCTCTGGCTTGGGCGGTGAACCGTAAAAAGCCTTTCTTTGTTGGCTCGCGCTCGGTCGATATTGTGATGGCCAGAAAGCAAACGCGTAAACTGGTGGGCTTTCGCTTAGGCGCTGAGCATGCCAAACCTGAAGAGGGGCACTTGGTGCTCAACAAAGCCGGGCAAGGCAGCGACATCACCGGCAATGTGACCTCGTGCGAATATTCACCCACGTTGGATGCGTACATCGGTATGGCGTTTGTCGGTGTGGATCAACAAAGCGTGGGTCAGCAGATACCGATTCGCGTAAACGGCCTAGAAGTGTGGGCGGATGTGGTTGAACTCCCTTTTTATGATCAAGATGGCGCAAGACAGGAGGTGGCCTAATGACTCAAGCACTGGAAAAACAACGTGTAAGCTTCGTACCCAGTAAAAATGGTCTGGCCGCATCCCATCTTGAAGGCTCCCTTAAACTAACTGACATTACGGTGCAAACCCGTATGGGCGTTAGAGGCCGAAAAGCCCCCTTGTTTTTGGAGCAAGAGGGTGTCGCACTGCCGATTAAACCCAATACCTTAACCGTATTACCGCAAGGGGTGCTGGTGCTAAGGCTCAGTCAAACAGAGCATTGGTTGGTAGACATCAGCGGTACTGCAAGTGATGGGTTAGAGGCGCTGAATGTGGCAGCCCAACACCAAGCGGAGCTCTATCCCCTGTACTGCCAACACAGCCACAACGCCTTTACGTTAAAAGGCGCTCCATTGGCTGACTGTTTGGCCAAGATCTGTGGGGTCGATTTAAGCGAGTGTGTGTTCCCCATGGGGTCTGTTGCGCAAACCTCCGTCGCCCGTGTTAATGCCATCATTGCTAAGTATGAATGGCAAGGCGAGGTTGCGTTTTTGATCCTATCGGATGTGGCTTCCTCCCATTACTTATGGGATGCCATCATCGATGCCAAAGCGGAATTTGTTGACTGATTAAACACACCCACCAAGAGGGTTAAAAGGAGTAAACCCTCTTGGTGGATTTCGTTATTTTCGGGTGTTGAGTCCAATCAGTTTATACAAAGGGCAAAAGCCCACGATGCCTGTGATCAAAGGCACTAACCCAATCCATCCCCATGCTGTTTGTGGCCCAACAAACACGAGACTCAAAATTCCTAAGCCAATTAAGATGCGAATCACACGATCCATCAAACCTTCATTCATCATGCTGAACTCCATTGGTTATTTAATATTAGTTTTAACTAATATTGTGTTGGTCGCTATGATGTAGATCAACTTACAAGCGCCATCGTTTTGTCAAAGAGCTGTCACTCAACCAGATTAGGCTTCTCGGTACTTTCCTAATTGATAAAAGGATGTACCACATGATACGTAAGGCTTTACTGGCAACATGGATATTGAGCAGCTCTGTTATCGCGGCAGACAATGAAGGTACCGAGTACTCGGCAAGCTTAACTCAGCATGCGCAATTGGCGGCACAATCCTATGTGTTACCCCCTAAATCGGCACCTGCGTATTTTAATCAATCTGGACGCTTTACGGATCAAGGTAGCCAACGCCAAGAAGCCCCTTATGCCATTTACGATGAGGCGACAGGGTTAGCACGCCCGTTTCCTGGGCAACCGTTACAAGGCTTTTCGGGCATACGCGCACTGGGTGATGATCGCTTCCTAGTGCTCACGGATAACGGTTTTGGCACCAAAGCGAACTCAGCGGATGCGCTATTGATGTTTCATGAAGTCAAAGTCGATTGGGAAACGGGCCGAGTCATGGTCGAGAAAACCACCTTCCTGACCGACCCCAATAACCAAGTCCCCTTTGTGATCACAGATGAAACGGGCGACGAGCGCTTTCTAACCGGCGCCGATTTTGATCTTGAATCGATTCAGCCTGTAAGCGATGGTTACTGGATCGGTGATGAATTTGGCCCTTGGTTGATCAAGGTGGATAAAAACGGCGTCGTTAAAAAGGTACTTGCAACCCAAGTAGGCGAAATACTTTATCAATCCCCAGACAATCCTTTCTTAACCCTTCAAGACCCAGACAAGGAAGCACCTGCGGTAACCACTAAGCGTTCTGGTGGGTATGAGGGCATGGCGATCTCTAAGGATTCTAAAACTCTGTATCCGTTATTGGAAAAGCCCATCTTTGATGCTGAACAAGGCGCCTCCGAGACAGTGAATGGCACGCCTGTGCTGCGCATTCTTGCATTTGATATTGAAAACGAGCAATGGAAAGACGACGTACTCTTTTACCCACTCGCGGATGCAGCCCATGCGATTGGAGACTTCAATATGATTGATGAGCATCGCGCTTTAATCATCGAGCGTGACAGCGGGCAGGGTGACCCAGCAGAAGGTTGGTCCGATAAACCGGCTCACTTTAAACGCATTTACCTAGTGGATCTGACCGATAAAGATGAGCACAACGTGCTTCGTAAAATCGCCTACATCGATTTGATGAATATCCAAGATACGGATGGTGTCGCACCAAGAGGATCAAAAGACGGTCGTTTTACCTTCCCATTTGTCACGATTGAAGATGTGGATCGCATCGATGAAAACCGCATCGTGGTTGCCAATGATAACAACTTCCCCTTCTCGGTTGGGCGTGAGCAGGGGCGGGCCGATGACAACGAATTTATCATCCTGAATGTGGCGGATTTTCTTAAGGCCAAATAAGTCTTATTAGCTTGCCAAGCTGAACCAATCTCTGATGACAAAGTCGATCCTTAAACCGATCGGCTTTTTTATTGGAGTAGGGATGATCTATCGCAGTGCGTGGCTTGGATGTTTTTGTGCAGTATCAAACTGAAAAAACGCATGCGGGAATAGGGTGTTGTGGGAGCACCCCGCCTTTTAAAAGGGAGGTGCCTGTAAGATCAATTAAAGACGAACTTACCTTTCATCAGTGCCGAATGGCCAGGGAAGCTGCAGAAAAAGGTGTAGTCACCTTCTTTATTCCAATCGCTAACATCAAATGTAACGCTGGTTTCTTCACCGCCGCCAATCAGTTTGGTGGCCGCTAAAACGCCTTCGTTGTCTTTTGGTAGGTAATTGCTTTCAAGGCCTGAACTCATACCCGTATTGATCACGCTCGACATCTGTGATGTTTCAGTCACGACCCAGTTATGACCCATGGCGTTTACGGGCAGTTGGCCAGTGTGTTTTAACGTGACCGTAACCTCGATACACTCTTTGGAAACGCTGACCTCGTTTTTATCAAAACGCATCTGATCCGACCCGCTGATCTCTACAGAACAATCCGCTGCAAACACAGAAGACGACATAACCGCTGCGGCAACCATACCGGTAGAGATAAACCACTTTTTCAACATATTGAAGATCCTTATTAACGGTGTTTCCTATAAAATGATGAGCAATAATTGGCCAGTTAGTTCCTTCCGCACCGAACTCTTCGCCGAAGCAGGAATCTATATTTCTCATCATTTAAAATAAATGATAATCATTCTGTTAGGAAGATAATCCGTCTAAACCCTACTGACACTGGTTAAGGAGAACGCTGATGCGCGTCAAATATGGGGTAGTTTTCATTTTATGTTGGATCTCACAAGTCGTCTTTGCTGATCAATATCAATCGAATCTCATATCGGTTAACACTGAAGGGCAAGGCTCAGATGTTGTTTTGATCCATGGCTTTGCGTCTGCGCCGAGCGTTTGGAATAACGTATTGCCCGCATTAAAAGGGCACACAGTACACACGGTTACGATTAAAGGCTTAGCTGGAGCGCCTTCGCCCAATCAAATCCCTGCCAATTACCTTCCAGCCTTACGTGACGAGCTTCTGGCTTACCTGTCAAAAGCTGAAGTGAAGCAGCCGGTGGTGATAGGGCACTCAATGGGTGGATTGCTGGGCTTGCTTATGGCTTCTAAAAACAGCGATGCCTTGGGCCAGCTGATCGTGGTCGATTCACTGCCGTTTTACAGTATCTTGATGGACCCGAACGCCACCAAAGAGAGCGTTAAGCCGATGGCGTTTATGACGCAGATGGGGCTCTTGAATATGAATCAGGAGTTGTTTACGAATCAAGCCACGCGTTCCGCCAGCTTGTTTACTACACATCCGGATTTAAAAGCGACCTTGGTCAAGTGGTCCCAAAGCTCGAATCGCCAAGTGTATGCTCAGTTAATCTCCGAGTTGATGCAATACGATGCACGTCCAGAGCTAAGCCGAATCAAAACGCCGACCACGGTGATCTACTCGCACCGCAACACCATGCCATGGTCTTTAGCGCAAATTAACGCGTTATATAAAAGCCAGTACCAAGGCCTTAATGGCGTGAGCTTGTCCGTGATAGAAGACTCGCTTCACTTCATCATGTGGGATCAGCCCGAAAAGCTAAACGCTAAAATTTCTGGGCTTATCAACTAGATAAAAAAAGCCCAGCGTACGCCGGGCAACTCGAGTAAAACGGTTTTCTATTCGAAAACCATCTCGGGGACGTGATCCGGAACGATCATTTTTCCGGCCGTCTTTGACACAATCTCCTCAACAGAAACGCCTGGGGCGCGCTCTTTAAGGACGAAAGCTCCGTTTTCAATCTCGACGTAGGCAAGGTCGGTGACAACCTTCTTGATGCATCCAGACCCAGTCAGGGGAAGAGAGCAGGACGGAAGCAGTTTCGATTCGCCATGTTTCGAGGCGTGTGTCATGGTCACAATGATGTTTTCAGCACCGGCGACTAAATCCATCGCACCGCCCATGCCTTTGATCAATTTACCTGGGATCATCCAAGAGGCGATGTTTCCGTTTACATCGACCTCAAACGCGCCCAATACCGTTAAATCGACATGACCACCACGGATCATGGCAAAGGATTCAGCGGATGAGAAAATCGATGCGCCATCAATCGCGGTGACGGTTTGCTTACCCGCGTTAATCATGTCGGCATCAACGTTCTCGTCGGTTGGGAAGGGGCCCATACCCAGCAACCCATTCTCGGATTGAAGCATCACTTCCATGCCGCTCGGCACGTAGTTAGCCACCAAGGTTGGAATGCCGATCCCTAAGTTCACGTAGTATCCATCGCGCAGCTCTTGGGCTACACGTTGAGCAATCTGTTCTCGTGTGAGTGCCATCTGTCTATCTCCTTAGCCCTTATTTGCGTGTGGTACGTTGTTCGATGCGTTTTTCAAAGTTGCCTTTAATTAGGCGATCAACGTAGATACCGGGCGTATGAATGTGCGCAGGATCAAGCTCACCGGGCTCAACGATCTCTTCAACTTCAACCACGGTAATCTTGCCAGCGGTGGCTGCCATCGGGTTAAAGTTCTGAGCGGTATGACGGTAAACCACATTGCCATATCGGTCGGCCTTCCAGCCTTTGACGATGGCAAAATCCCCCGTGATGGACTCTTCAAGGATGTAACTGCGCCCGTTAAATTCACGGACCTCTTTACCTTCACCGACGGGCGTACCAAAACCGGTGGCTGTGTAAAACGCTGGAATACCCGCACCGCCCGCACGCATCTTCTCAGCTAGGGTGCCTTGTGGGGTCAGTTCGACCTCGAGCTCGCCTGCCAATAGTTGCTGTTCAAACAGTGCGTTCTCACCTACATAAGAGGAGATCATCTTTTTAACTTGTTTATCTTCAAGCAATACACCAAGGCCAAACCCATCGACACCGCAATTATTCGAAACGATGGTTAACTCTTTGGTGCCTTTCTTTTTGATCTCGGCGATTAAGTTTTCAGGAATGCCGCATAGCCCGAAGCCGCCTGCAATGATGGTCATGCCATCTTCTAGACCTGCCATCGCTTCTTCGTACGAATCTACCACTTTATTGAACCCGGACATTGATATCCTCCATGTCTAAGTGAGCTTGTCGGTGGGTGCCATAACAACGCATTGGTTAACACTTGTTTTAAAGTGTGTTCCATGCTTTCTTATTTATCCAATGCAATTATTCGAATAAATAATAAATTTTATTTATGAATATCACGGTCAAACAACTCAGGGCCTTTGTCGCGGTGGCCCGAACACACAGCTTCACTGAGGCTTGTGTTCAAGTGCATTTGTCTCAACCGGCGCTCAGCGTCGCGATCAAAAACCTAGAGGAAGCCCTCGGCGGCCCGCTGCTTTCCCGTACTACCCGTACTTTAGCTCTGACCCCAGAAGGGGAGGCTTTTCTCCCGACTGCGCAACGTTTATTGGCCGAATTGGACGAAGCATTGGAAGAGATGCACAACCGTTTCGCACTGTTTCGAGGCAAGGTCGCCATTGCTGCGATGCCTTTTGTGGCCTCTAGTTATCTGCCTGATGTGCTCAAAGCGTTCCGTAATCTACACCCAAAAATTAACCTCACCGTGCATGATGTGATCGCCGAGGAGGTGGTGGATATGGTGCGAAGAGGGCGGGTAGAGGTTGGTATCGCCTTTGACCCAGGCGAGAGCGATGATCTTAATTTCGACCCCTTGTATGTGGATCAATTTGTTGGCGTCGTACCGGCCGATTGTGAGTTAGCCAGTTCAGATCAAGTCATTGCAACGGCGTTACTTGAGCATGACTTTATTGTGCTGCAGCGCCCATCGAGCGTTCGTTTATTGGTAGAGGAAACTCTCGAATCCATTGGCATTACCGCACTGCCGCAGCTTGAAACTCACCAATTAACAACGATCGGGCGCATGGTCTCGCGGGGGCTTGGGGTCAGCATCATGCCCTCTTTATGTACTGAACAGATGCAAGAGTTAGGAGCCGTATGTAAGCCTTTGGTGTCGCCTGTGATCTCACATGCGGTTGGAGTGGTAACTCGAAGCCGCTATCCGTTATCGACAGCGGCGCGAGAGATGGTCAACATCATCAAAAACAGTGATTGGGGGGACCGTTAGCCTTGCGGCTGTGCTGCATCTTGAGCGTTAAGCTCATCCCACACGGGATTACCCCAGAGTGGAACAGTCGATAATGAGTGTTTATGACTACCGTTAACCTCTTTTGTGGAGTAGCTCACATACATAATGGTTTTGCTGGTGGCGTCATAGATACGGCGAATCTTAAGGGTTTTAAATAGAATACTTTTGGAGGTTTTGAAGACCACTTCGCCGCTGGTGGTTTTATCAATCGCATCGACCATCGCTTTGGTGATCGGGCCAGTCTGTCGACAGGAGATCGACATATCGGATGGGTCCGCGAAGTCCAAGTCCGCTTTAACATGAGCGATATGGCAGGTGACGCCCGTTACAATGGGGTCTTGGAGCTTTTCCAGTTTGATATCTTTCGTCGTAAAGACGCCTAGGCTCACATCGCCCACTTCGTTATCGGAACAGCCCACCAAAAAGCCAGCCAGTGCCATAACCAACACAACAGTGCGTTTCATCCGTGTATCCTTACTGAGTTCTCTTAATTGCGCGTAGACTAGCGTATCTGACCATTAAACAACAGTTGCAATATCGATGCACTTTTGCACGCCATAGAGGCATCCTAATCTCGCTTTTTCCAAAGTATAAACTGGGTTAAAGTAGCGCTTGGAAAACAGGTTGTGTGACTTAAGGTTAATTGCAGGTCCCAGCCAATCACGACTTAATTAAGGCGAACTATGCAAATCACTAAAGACGTTGTTGTTTCATTCAGCTATGACCTTAAAGATGAAGAGGGTCTGGTATTAGAGTCTACCGATGAAGGCCAACCGATGGCGTACCTTCACGGTCACAACAACATGATGACCGCTTTGGAAAAAGCGTTTGAAGGCAAGCAGGCGGGCGATCAGTTCTCGGCGACCTTGTCTCCTAAAGACGGCTATGGCGAACGTAACGAAGATGCGATCCAACGTATCCCCGTTAAACACCTGCAGCCGGTATCACCTAACTTTAAGCGTTGGGTCCCTGGCATGATCGCTGTGGTTGAAACGGACCAAGGTCGTCGTCAGGTACGTGTGGTTAAAGTGGGTAAATTTATGGTGACGGTGGATGCAAACCACCCACTGGCTGGCAAAACCATTACCTTTGATGTGACCGTTAAAGAAGTACGTGAAGCCAGCGCAGAAGAGCTGTCCCACGGCCACGCGCATGGGGTGGGTGGCCATCAGCACTAAGGCTGAACAGGACACGATAAGCACGGTTCGCCGTGCTTTTTTTTGCCTCAAGAACCTGAAGAATAAAAAAACAAGGAGAGCGTATGAGCGTTTTACATCATGAGTGGATTAAGACCCAATCAGGGCATACGATTTTATCGCTCACTCTTAATGCCGAGCGCTCTCTCAATGCGCTCAATCTCGCCATGATTGAGCAGACCCGGCCGCTTCTTAAGCAGGCCGAAGCCACTCCAGAGTGCGTTGCTGTATTTATCGACAGCGCCGGTGAAAAAGCCTTCTGCGCCGGTGGCGATGTGGTGAGTTTGCACGATGCGATTCAAAAAGGTGACATCGCCTTTTGCGAAACTTATTTCGAGCAGGAATATCGTCTTGATTACCAGCTGCACACGTTTCCAAAGCCCGTTATAACCTGGGGTTCAGGGATTGTAATGGGTGGCGGTATGGGGCTATTAACCAGCTCCAGCCACCCCGTTGTTACCGAAACATCCATGTTGGCCATGCCCGAAATCACCATTGCCTTGTACCCGGATGTTGGTGCGAGCTGGTTCCTTAACCGCTTGCCTGAACAGATCGGCTTATTCTTAGCGTTAACGGGCGCACGCTTAAATGCGATGGATGCCATAGGGCTTTGCTTGTCTAACTATGCACTGAACGCGTCCCAGAAAGAGGCCCTTATACAAGGGCTATCGTTGGCGGACTGGACAACGGACGATGCAAGCACTGTCGTTAATTCGGTTCTTAAAAATCTCAGAAAAGCCTGCGATGCATCGCTTTTTAAAGCGAGCGAGATACACACGCATTGGACCGAGATTCAAACACTGCTGACGCAGAATACTCGACTCGAGCAATTCTTAGCGTTAGCGCAATACCAAGGTGAAAGTGAATTTTTACAAAGGGCCAGTCGTACTTTTAAAGTCGGTAGCCCTTTGTCAGCTCATGTTATTGCAGAGCAGCTAGCGCGGTGCCGCACACTGTCCCTAAAAGAGGTGTTTGAACTGGAGTTGGCCTTATCAGTCCAATGTTGTGCAATCGGCGAGTTTGCCGAAGGGGTTAGGGCATTGTTGGTGGACAAAGACGGTCAACCTCATTGGAGAGATGCAGATTGGCCCGAGGTTGACGCATCTGCTATCGAGCGAATGCTAGCCACGCCATTTGACGTTAACCCTTTAAATGATCTTTGATTAAGTATTATTATGTTTATTTAAGTGATTGATATATGAATGATTTCGAAACGCGTCGTGTAGATTCTGCAAACAGCAATCCTGAGTATCACACTTTGACCACCGCGATATACGCTTTACAGGGGGCGGGGTACTTCTTTCCGATCACCATCTTGATTGCCATCATAATCAACTATGTAAAGAGGGAGGATGTCAAAGGCACTTTTTATGAGAGCCACTTCCGTTGGCAGATTCGTAGTTTTTGGTTTTTCGTATTTTGGTTTGTCATCGGCGTAGTGACCACCCCATTTTTGATCGGCTATCTCATTCTCTTTGCCAATTGGATTTGGGCTATTTTTCGAGTTGTTAAAGGCTGGCTCTTCCTGAATGATCGAAAAGAGATTTAAAGCAGTTATTGAAGAGTGTGAGGCTTAGTAGAGTGAATCAAAGTGGCCAATGTGTGGCCTAGTATGTTTATAAAAGAGATGTCATACCCAGTTAAGGCAGTCTACACTAAGCTCTGCTTTTGATAATATTTGTAAATCGGTATGGAAGAGGGATGGTTATGCAGATCGGTTTTCTGCGAGGCAGTATCAGTGCTCTGGTGCTTGTGACTGGTTTAAGCTCACTCGCGCACGCTGAAATTTACCGTTGGGTCGATGAGAACGGTGTTGTTAATTACAGCGATAAAGCGCCCAAAGGTGTTAAAGCTCAAGAGAAAAGCTACCACAACGTAGCGACACAATTTCGTGAGCCACCTAAAGATCTGTACCGTAAAGAAACACCCGAAGAACCCGTTGCAGCTATAGAGGCCCCGCCTGTCGATTCTGCACCACAGCAAGAGGGCGAGACGGCCTCAACCGATGATAAAAGTAATGAAGGCTCGCTCAGTCGTAAAGATGCAGTTAAGTACAATGATTCGGATAAACAAAGTCTCAGCGAGCGAAAGTCGTCCATCAATGAGGGTAACTCGGCCTCATCCAACGCGTCTTCGTCGTTAAGTAATACGAAAAAAGCGATCACCAGCGAATACAAAAAAGCCAAAGAAGCGTACAGAAACAGGAATGAAAACCTGTAACTTGTGCAACGCATCAATGTTCAGGTACATTGGCATCAATGAATCAGTAGAGGAGGTTGTTCGTTAACGTGTTTTGCGGATGCGTATAATCCGCTTACTGTTTGTCTACGTGCACACACCGCACCTATTCAGGAGGGCATGACTATGTATCAAGATGAATCGGCACTGCATCCAAAATTTGTTGAAGCGATGCGTAAACTAACTGCAATGTCAGAAGAGGACCGTCTGTCCGATGATAACAAGGAGTTGTTTGAACAAGCCATGAACTACGCCCCCTTGGACATCCAACCTCAGTTGATCGCGATCAAAAAGAAGTACGACGATCTTCACTAAGCAACGAACATCACTTTTTACGAAAGCCACTGTTGAGTGGCTTTTTTATGTTTGAAACAAATAGCCCTATAAAAATTAGAGTTTTCTCAAGTTAAATCCAAAATGGTCGACTAGACTTATGCAAAGACGTTAATGCGCCAAAGGCTTATGCACTTTGGCTTTGTATAGGAAAGTGATCATGGGTTGGTTTTCTAAAAGAAACGATTCTGATAAGCCTAAGCGCGGAAACACACAAGAAGCCCCTGTAAAAGTTGCGGTCTTCACCAGCCAAGGTATTAACGAAGAATCCCTCAAACAACTCGCATTTGATAAGTCGGAGTGTCGCTGGGCGGTAGCCTTCGTGTCACCCAACGTCGACTTTGAGTCGACGATGCAAAAAATACGAAGTTCAATGCCATTTGCTCCGACGGTGATCGGTGTCATGACGGCAGGAGAGTTGAGTTCTTGCGGAAACAACTTATATCACGAAGCGGATGGCAATTGGGACAGCATCGTTATACAGACCTACAGTTCGGATATTTTTGAAGAGGTTTGTATCAAAACGATTCCATTGCATTGTGAGGATATTCAGTCTGGCAATGTCTCGATCTCTCGAAGCGAGCGCGTAACGAAGTTTGCCGAAGAGTTTAAACGCCTTACGGTTCCGTTTAAGGTTAATTATCAAGATACACTGGCCATTACCTTCTTTGATGGCCTTACAGCCAGTGAAAATTTCTTCATGCAAGGTTTGTATGAAAGTGGGCTGTTCCCGTGCTTCTTCGTTGGCGGCTCGGCCGGCGGTAAGCTCGATTTCCAAAAGGCTCAGGTGTTTGATGGTCAGCGAGTGGCAAAAAACTGCGCAGTCGTTACCTTTGTGAAACTCAAATCCGATGTGCGTTATGGCCTCTTAATAACACACAATTTTGAGGAGACACACACCTCGTTTGTGGTCGTTGAATCGGACATCAACACCCGCCAAATTCATTCGGTTGTGCGCGAAGGCTCGAACGAGCTGATGAGCTTAGTCGATGCTCTGTGCCAACATTTCCGTTGCTCCAAAGCGGAGCTGGACGGTCGTCTAGCAGGGCATTCGTTTGCCGTTAAAATTGGTGGGGAGCTTTTCATACGCTCGGTTGCTGGTATTGATTCTGTTTCTGGCTCTGTTGGGTTTTTCTGCGACATGGCCTTTGGTGAAGAGCTCTTCTTGGTCAAAGCTAAAGATTTTGCTGGCACTACACGCCAGCACTACCAAGAGTTTATGCGCGGCAAACCCAGCAACCCCATTGCGATGATCGCTAACGACTGCATTTTACGCAGGCTAAACAATGGCGGGGCGCTGAATGGCGTGACTGACTTTAATTCGATGCCTGTCGCGGGCTTCTCGACGTTTGGTGAGCTTTTAGGCGTGCACATGAACCAAACACTGACCGCGATCTTCTTCTTTAAGGTCAAGGAAGGCGAGGCTTTCAGTGATGATTATGCTGATCGCTTCCCGATTCATTATAGCGATTTCCGAGAGTTCTTCTTGATGTCGCGCATGAAATCCTTGGAGCACATCAACACACTTCAATCAAAACTGGTTGAGTACATGGATGAGTACCGTCCATTGATGCGCTCTATGTTAAGCAGCTTCAACGAAGTCTCGGAATACGCGCAAAGCACGGGTAAAGTGGTGGATGACATCCAGCACCGTTTCTCTAAGTTTGCACGCGACATCGAATCGCAAAGCAGTGAGCGACACGCTCTGCACGATAAAGTCGAAAACCTACAGCGCAACTCAGAAGAAGTGCTGTCTATCTTGAGCGTTATTTCGGGGATTGCCGATCAGACCAATCTGTTGGCCCTGAACGCGGCTATCGAGGCCGCGCGTGCGGGTGAGGCGGGCCGTGGGTTTGCTGTCGTAGCGGATGAAGTGCGTCAGTTATCGCACAATACCCAAAAGAGTTTGGATCAAACCGGCGATACCGTTCATGCGGTGACCGCATCGATCGATTCCATTCGAAATACAATCTCGAATACGGAAGCGGCGATGTCGCGCATTGCTGAAAGCTCTGATGCACTGAGCAGTGAAATGAGCGAGTTGGTCGCGACCTCAAGCGATGCCAGTCACAAGATGAGCGAAAACCTTGGCTACATCTCGTCGGTGACCGATCGAATGGATCGAATCGATGAAGAGGTCGAGGCGGTTGAGCGTTTGAAGCAGCTCGATCAAGATCGATAAAGCGCGTTAATTTATCGCCAAACAGTTGGGCCGCTTCGATGCATCTGGTATCGTTGCGGCCCTCTTCGTATTATAGATCCAAACCCACAATTTCAGGCGAGCAGCATGACCCAAGTAGAGATCGGCCAATACAATACGTTAACCGTTATCCGTAAAGCGGATTTTGGGGTTTATCTGGACGGTGGCGAGTTTGGCGGTGTGCTGTTACCGCAACATGAATACAAAGGGGATCTCGAGCTAGGCGAGACGGTTCGAGTCTTCATCTACTTGGATTCTAACGACTTTATCGTTGCCACCACACGCGAGCCATTGGTCACAGTGGGTGGTTTTGCGTACTTGAAAGTTTCAGAAGTGAATCCGGTAGGTGCCTTTGTTGATTGGGGTTTGCCTAAACAGCTATTGTTACCGTATGGGGAGCAACGTGGCACCGTTGAAGAAGGCCAAAAAGTCTTTGTCCGTGTGTACTTGGATAACAGTGAGCGTATTGCGGCCACAGCAAAAATTGAGAAGTTCTTGGAAAAGCCAGACGACTTGAAGCCGTCTCAGCCGGTGAAATTAGATGTGTGGCGCCGTTCAGATCTGGGGTATCTCGTGGTGATCGATCAGCGCTATATGGGCCTTTTGCACCATAAAGACCTTTTCCGTACGGTCCGTGTGGGCCAAACGCTGGATGGTTTTATCAAGCAAGTGCTACCCGATGGTAAAGTCGATGTCATGCTTGAAAAGCCAGGTTACGGCAAAGTGGACCCGCTTGCAGAAAAGATCCTGAACGATTTGAAAGATAAAGACGGATTCAGCCCTTTAGGCGATAAGTCCGAGCCAGAGGCGATCTACCAAGCGTTTGGCATCAGTAAAAAAAGTTACAAGATGGCCATCGGCGGGCTGAAAAAACAAGGCCTGATCTCAATTGAGCCAGATGGCATTCGCTTAATCTGATCCTATAAAAGGCACCGGACATGAGCGGGTAATGGCTCATGCCGGATGCGCTGTTCGATACGACCCAGTAACCCCTGCCCGGTTGGACTCAGCGTTCTTTGCTTTCGCGTAATGATGCACATCTCCCGCGCCATGATAGGCTTCTCCAGCGGTATAAAATGGTAGGGCACAAACGCCTCTGTTGTTGCTGCCAAAGCTGGCATCACGGTAATGCCTAATCCGGCCTTTATCAACGCCGCCAACGAGGTGGGGGTCGTGGCTTCTATGAGGGTGTTTTTCGTTTTATTGGACCTTTGTTGATCTGTTCCATCAGATTCCGTTCTCAAGAGGAAATCATCGACTTCCAATCTTATACCGTTATCTTTAGTCAGAAGAACTTTTTTCGAATCGTGCCAAACTGACCAAGGTAAACAATCGGCTGTGCAATGCTCCGAACCCGCCGGAACCAATAAGCCATACCGGTCGGATAACAGCGGGCGGTACTCAAGTTCGGGGTGCTTCGAGTGGTTGCTGCCAATCCCAAAGTCCACAGTATTCTCAAGGACTTGGCCCTCAACGGCGCTTGCGCCTTCCTCCATTACGAGCATGGATACATTTGGAAACG
Organism: Neptunomonas sp. ABH4_499; assembly: GCF_056160565.1. NCBI lineage: Bacteria > Pseudomonadati > Pseudomonadota > Gammaproteobacteria > Oceanospirillales > Oceanospirillaceae > Neptunomonas > Neptunomonas sp. ABH4_499. The sequence continues at coordinate 126,018 of NZ_JBSWXK010000005.1, forward strand.
CTTGGTGATACTCGGCTAATACCTCGGGCAATAGTGTAGTAATGACCGATGCCGAAGCGGCAAAGCTTACATGCCCTTGTTGCTGTAATGCCAAGGCCTTAAGGTCGCCCAGTGCGACATCAAAATCAGCTAACAGCTTTATGGCAACGTCTAAAAAGGGCTCACCGGCCTTGGTTAAAGTGACGCTTCGCGTTGTGCGATCGAGCAAAGCGAAGCCGACCTCCTGCTCCAATTGCTTGACGGTACTGGTCAGCGTGGATTGGGTTAGGTGTAAGTGCTCGGCCGCTTTTGTGAAGCTTGCGTGTTGAGCAACGCTGATAAACGCATGAAGGTGACGATAATTGATGGTGTGCATAATTAGGTATTGACAATATCGATTAATCTATAAGTATTTATCGTTTGAGTGAATGATCATAGGGCGGCATCATCGGCGTATCAAGATATCAAAGACAAAAAGACCTTATGATCCAACGACTCTCACACGAAGCGACGCTTAGCCGCGTTTATCAAACCCTATTAAACCGCCTCGAAACAGATGGGTTCGAGGGGGAGATCAACGCCGATTACGCCAATCGCATAACGCTCTCAACCGATAACAGCATTTATCAGGTGTTGCCGCAGGCCGTGGTTTACCCGAAAGGGCTTAATGATCTCGTGCGGATTGCAAAGTGTGTAGCCGAGCCTGAGTTTAAGGAGGTCACTCTGACGCCTCGAGGTGGCGGTACGGGAACCAACGGACAATCGTTAACAGACGGCTTAGTGGTCGATCTCTCTAAGCACATGAACAGCATTTTGGAGATTAACCCAGATGAGCGCTGGGTCAGGGTTCAAACGGGCGTGGTGAAAGATCAATTGAATGCCGCGCTAAAGCCCTATGGTTTGTTTTTTGCCCCAGAGCTTTCGACCAGTAACCGCGCCACGATTGGCGGGATGATCAACACAGACGCCAGCGGCCAAGGAAGCTGTCTTTACGGTAAAACACGGGATCACGTACTAGAGCTGACCAGCGTGCTGCTGGATGGCACGCTCTGGAACTCCAAGCCGATCACAGCCGATGAGTTGACCAGGTTAAAAGCGCGTGATGATAAAGTTGGGGAGATTCACCGCACGCTTGATCGTATCGCCAACGAGAAACAGGCTTTAATTGAAGCGAAATTTCCCAAACTCAATCGATGTTTAACCGGTTACGACTTGGCGCACATCTACGATGAGTCTGGTCAGTTTAATCTAAACTCGGTTTTGTGCGGAGCGGAAGGTTCATTGGGTTTTATCGCCGAAGCCAAGCTCAATGTGTTACCCATTCCAACCTACTCGGCGCTGATTAACATTAAATACGACAGCTTTGAGGCGAGCCTTCGGGATGCGAAAGATTTGATGACCTGGGGGCCGACCTCCATTGAAACGGTCGACTCCAAAGTCCTTAATCTGGCGATGGAGGACATCATTTGGGATACCGTGCGTGAGTACTTCCCGAGTAATGTGGGGGAGCCTACCGTCCAAGGGATCAACCTCGTTGAATACACCTCGGATGATGAGGCAGACCTTTTACGTAAAGTCGGTCGCTTAAAGGACCATCTGGATAAGGTGGCGGGGCAGTCGGGTAAAAGCTTTGGTTACACTGTTGCGTTAGGCATGGAAGAGATCAATAAAATTTGGGCGATGCGCAAAAAGTCCGTGGGGTTATTAGGTAATGCGCAAGGTGAAAAACGCCCCATCCCTTTTGTTGAGGATACGGCCGTCCCGCCCGAACACTTAGCGGACTTTATCATGGAGTTTCGGGCGGTGTTGGATAAGCACGGTCTGTCTTACGGTATGTTTGGGCATGTGGATGCGGGTGTGCTCCATGTACGTCCTGCCATTGATATGAAAGATGAGCAGCAAGCCCACTTAATTCGCGCTGTGACTCACGAGGTTGTGGCGCTGACCCAAAAGTATCACGGTCTTTTGTGGGGGGAGCACGGCAAAGGCGTACGCTCTGAATACGCCCCAGCATTTTTTGGAGAGCTTTACCCTGAGTTACAGCGCATTAAAGGTGTCTTTGACCCATACAACCAACTGAACCCCGGGAAAATAGCGACGCCCTTAGTGGGTGATGCAGAGCTCTTAAAGATAGACGCTGTAACCACCCGCGGGGAGATGGATCGACAGATCTTAGATGCGAATCGACTGCACTTTTCATCGGCCATGTACTGCAATGGCAATGGGGCGTGTTACAACTATGATCCTAACGATGCGATGTGTCCCTCTTGGAAAGGCACACGCGAGCGTCAACATTCACCGAAAGGGCGATCGTCCCTCATTCGGGAGTGGACGCGCCTTATGTCCCAGCAGGGTGTTGATCTATCAAGCACAAAAACAACATCAATAAAATCAAATAAAATCAGTCATCTATTTAATAAAGTTAAGAATCAATATAGAAAACACAGAGGGGAGTATGATTACTCCCACGAGGTGCATGCCTCCATGATGGGATGCCTTGCGTGTAAATCCTGCGTGGGGCAGTGCCCTATCAAGGTTAATGTCCCTGACTTTAGAGCAAAGTTTTTATCGCTCTATTACGATCGGTATTTTCGACCTGCGAAGGATTACATGATCGCGGGTTTGGAGTTCATGATCCCTTGGTTGGCAAAGTGGCCAGCGCCTTACAATTATCTAATGGGCTCTCAACCCATTCGTGCTTTTCTTCGGAAAACGGTAGGTATGGTTGATAGCCCGTTAATCTGTACCCACACTCTCGAAAAGGGGTTGAAAGCTCGTGGGGTTGCTTTGGCAACAGAGCCGGCACTCAGTGCGCTAATGCCTGATCAAAAAGAAAAATCGGTCATTCTGGTTCAAGATGCTTTTACGAGCTTTTTTGAAACACAGGTTGTGTTGGATGCGATCGATTTTCTAACGGAGCTTGGGTTTAAAGTCTGGGTTGCGCCTTTTACACCCAATGGTAAGCCACTGCATGTACATGGTTTCTTGGGGGCGTTTGAAAATACCGCACAAAAGAGTGCTCGTAAGCTCTCTCGGTTGGCCGAACAGGGTATTCCATTGATCGGTTTAGAGCCCTCAATGACGCTGACTTATCGGCAAGAGTACGCAAAGCTTAGCGAGAGCGCTCCCAAGATTTTACTGATGCAAGAGTGGTTGGCTGAGCAAGCCTTCTCGTTAGATCACTTAAGCGGCACACTCGCCAATAACGAATATCGTCTTCTGGCCCACTGCACCGAAAAAACAACGGCGGCTGCTTCGATTAAACTCTGGCAGCGTATCTTTGAGCAGTGTGGTCAGTCGCTCAAGATTCAGCCGGTTGGATGTTGTGGTATGGCAGGTACCTATGGTCATGAAACACAAAACCTTGAAACCTCTAAGAAGCTTTACCAATTAAGCTGGAGCGAGGTAGTGAACGACCCAAGCCTTAAGGGACGTTTGGTGGCAACGGGGTATTCGTGTCGCAGTCAGGTAAAACGGTTAGATCAGCACACCTTGCCGCATCCAGCTCAGGTGCTGTTAGCCCTAATCCGGGCGGCTAAGTCGACAAGGCAAGATACGACTGGTTAGCGACAGGTGAGTGGAAACAGATAAAAAAATGGCCCTTAGAAAAGGGCCAGTGTGAGGCGAAAAACCTCAGAGTGTACAAACGACATCACAATTCTTCGTTAGCCATCGAGATTAAAGATTCTAGATTGGCATCAAAAATCGACTGTTCTTCGCTGTTGGCTTCACGGTATCTTGCATCCTGGGATACCAATGAAGAGAGCAGCTCTTCACTGAACTCACGGATCTCCTGCATGAAGTTCAATTTTGGGTCCTGACCGAGCGCCGCAAACTGATCTGACAGGTGGCCTAGTCGCTTTCCAGGGGCCTCGTGTACGGCGTTGGTCTGGGTTTCTGTGTAGTTGGCGATGGAGCTGTACTGTTTCGTTTGCGCCAACTGCAAGTTCATTGAGCTTAGCTCAGTTTTATCCATTTGGAATTCACTGGCCATATCAAACGCTTTTTGGACATCGCCATCAAAGAACTCACCTGCAATTTCGTTGACGTCTTTGATCAAGTTTTGCAAAGCGTCGATCTCGTCTTCGTCTAGATCGCCCTCAACCGAGAATCGGTAGTTGCTTTCTTCGCTGCGGCTCACGTTATAAACGCTGCTACTGTTGCTCCCATCGGTCTCGTAGCCCATACTTTGTTCGGTTCGGGACTGATTGCTAAAGTTGATCGTGACCGTATCGCCATCTTGAGTCTTAACCTCCAAGGACATTGACTCAGCTTGGTCGTACCGTTGAGCGGCGGTTAAGCGCTCGATGGTGCTGCTTTTTGAGGCATTTTCGGCCGCTAGCGATGGGTCAAGCTCGGTTAAGCGGTCAAAGGTTTTTTCAAACGTCGTATCAATGTTGCTTTCGATAGTGTCCGAGAGCAGATTTAAGTTATCAAGAATCTCTTTGGCTTCAGCAAAGCCCTTTTCGACGCCTTTTACGGCTGCATCGTACATTTTCTGGACATCTTCTTCGGAGCGTCCGCTGCGTCGTGCGGCTTCTAAGCCTTGAGCAACAAAATCACCGATACGATTGGCGACTTTCTCAGGCGTGAAGTCATCTTGGTTCAGTTCTTTTAGATCACCAGCGGACATGCCGGGAATGTTGCTCGCAAGTCGGCTGATCAGGGCATCCTGAGAAGTCGCTTCTGGAGTACGCTCTTCGCTTTGTGCTTTGTAACTGCTCAATGTGGCGCTCATCTGCGAGCTGAATTGAGACTGCAACGTGATAGCCATGATCAACAACCTGTTTGTGTGTGTACTCCGTTATATCGACTCAGATTAGTCCATCTGTAGTGCTTTATCGGCCTGAGTGAATAATTTTCAGGCAAAAAAACCTAAAGTGGCTGCGCTTAGTTGCGTTAAACGCCTGTTTTTACAACATTGGTGGGTTCTTGCTTGGTCTATGGTTGTAATGCATTTCGCGGGTGCAAAAACTAGAATGGATCTCATCTACACCTTGATGCTCACGATGGTGGGCCACTTTTAAAGGAGATTCCCATGGAAGATCTACTACCCGAATTGTGTGATCAGTTTCCCGACCTTGTCCGTGTTATGGACCCTATGATGGCTAACTTTGGTGGCCGTGAGACCTTTGGCGGGGAGATCGTAACGATCAAAGCATTTGAAGATAACTCGCTGGTACGTGAGCAAGTCGCGCAGCCAGGTAAAGGTAAAGTACTGGTGATTGATGGCGGTGCGTCGATGCGTCGGGCCATGCTGGGGGATCTACTTGCGGCAAAAGCGGTTACCAATGGCTGGGAAGGGGTGATCATCAATGGTTGCTTACGCGATTGCAACGCGATCAGTCAGTTGGATTTGGGGGTTCAAGCTCTGGGCACTCATCCGATGAAAACCGATAAGCGTGGACTCGGTGATTTAAACGTTGATGTGACCTTTGGCGGTATCACCTTTGTCCCTGGTGAATACGTCTATGCGGATAACAACGGCGTTTTGGTATCGGAAAAGCCATTGTCTCTGGATGATGTTGAGTAACCAAAACGACTAAGCCCGTGTAACGCGGGCTTTATCCATTGGCTGCTTGCGGTACCGGGGCTTCGTGGAACAGGTCCGTTGCGATCAGCGTTTGGCGCATTTCGGGATGGTCCAGTAAGTCTGCAAGGGTGTAGCGCTCAAGAACAGACATAAAAGCTTGTTTGGCTTCCCACAGGATCGGGTGTAAAGAGCATTGTCCATCGAGTCGACAGTGTTGACTGGAACAATCGATCAGATTGCCCTGTTTTTCCGATTGGGCAATGATTTTACCGATGTTGATCTCGTCGGCGGGCTTGCCTAATGTAAAGCCACCGTGTTTGCCTCGATAGGTTTTAAGGTCGCCAGATTTGGACATGGCATGCACGACTTTACGAAGATGCTCGAGTGAAACATCAAAAAAATCAGCGACTTCAGCAAGTGTCGTTAATCGATCACTGTGTACCGCTGTGTAGAGCAAAACGCGCAAAGAATAATCGGTAAATCGGCTCAGTTGCATCCTATCATCCTACTAATGAGTCCCTTTGACGACACTTAGTCATTTGGTGCCTTAAAAGGTTCCTGACTCATTCATCGTCATTTGAAAAGCGGATGACCTCTTTTTTAACGGGTTTGGAAACCTGTTGTCCACTGTCTTTTGCAAAATGCGGCCATAATCGCTTAACAACAGGGCCAGAGCGGCTCCAGCTGTGACACGTATCCATGATGCCAGGGACAGACTGACCTTCGCCCCAATCTTGCGTTTTTTTGCGCTCTTGGTGGGTGGTTTGAAACGCGGTGGTTGCAATGGGGCCTAATAACTCAACAAGGTGGGTACACCCCTGAGTGCCGCCCAAAAGCGCTTTTACCTGTTTGGTAAAGCCGCCTTTAATCTGTAAGCCAATCAGTTTTATGTAGGCATTGGCTATCTCTGGGCAGGTCGAGAAAGGCGTGTGGTCCATAACGGCGACCGCATCATGAATCACAAGGTCCATATCCACGGTAATGCGCAGCCACATATCATGCAGTGGCTCATCCGCTTGGATGATAGAGCCATCTTGCTCTGGAGATGGCATATCATGAGGCTTGATGTCTGTCATGTGCCCCTCGATATCCCACAGGCCATCTGTGCGGTTATAGCCTTTGCAAGTGACTGTACGGGTATGAAAAAGTGTGCGATCTTCAGAGGGGGGTAGGGGCATACAACACCTGTTATGGTTTAACACCTGTGATGGTTTAAAGAGCAGAATCCAACAATGCATTTATACCATCGTATCCGGTTTTGCCCGACTCAATGCTATGTTGTGCATCTGCAATAATCTCTTTGGCGACGGTAACAGACGGTACACGGTTACTTTGGATAACCCCTTTGGCACCGTGCGCGTACCAGCCTACGGCATACACCTTAGCGGGGTGATTAATAAACTCGCATTCGCTGGCTTCCCCAAAACCTGCTACCTCTTTAGGGATAAATCCAATCGCGGACAAGAGTGTATCGATGATAATGGGTGAGCGGTCCACGGATGATACGTCGGCTCGGTTTACACGCAGGTGCAAGCGGTGTGTACCGTTATCGGATGTGATCTGGTCAGGTAACTCATTAAAGCGAAAATGAATATGTACCTTGGCGTTGGATGAGGGTGTTTCAGGTAGAGAGCGAAACAGCTCCAGGTTGCGCGCACGGACTCGAAGCTCGGCTTCGGGCACAGAGCTTGGCAGAGTGTCGGATAAATCCGCACCGCTTTGGGTAACGGTGACATCGGGTAGCTCAAGCAGCTCGGTCAGCATATCGGTTGTGCACTTGGCATCGTGCGCTTGGCCACGCCCGATCAGGTAAATCGTGCGTTGATCTCGCTGTTCGGTAAGTGCCTTAACAACCGCATCGTTAAGGCTGGCTTCCAGCAGTGCCGACGTGTCTTTGCTGAGTAAGCGTGCCAAATCAATCGCAACATTACCTTGGCCAAATAGGGCAATTGTATTACCCAGTTTGGGTGCCAAGTTTGGGTTGGCGCCGTTGTACCAGTGCGCCAGTTGACCCGCTGCGTAATAGGGCAAGGAGGTTGGCGGCGTTATCGAGACTAGGCGGTCCTCACTGGCACCAGCCGCGAGTACAATCACATCGTAATGCTCGTGCAGTTGCTCGGCCGTCAGTGTTTTGCCAATAGTAACGTTAGGGATAAATCGCACGTTGCTGCGATCCAGCACCTTTTGCAGTGGGATGGCTAGGCGCTTGGTGATGTGATGATCGGGGGCGACGCCGTAGCGCAATAAGCCGAAAGGCTCTGGGGATTGATCATACAAGTCGATTTGGCAATCAGGGGCTTTCTTTGCTAAGTAATCCGCACAATAGAGCCCACTTGGACCTGCTCCGATGACTGCGATCTGCATAAAAAATACCCCTTCCAGATTCCTCGAAAAGGGGTAGTCTATCATGCAATGTAAAAGGTACGGTCAGTCACTTTCGTTCAAGGCTTGCATCGCCTCTAACGTCCAGTTGAGCGCGTCCTTATACGCACTGTCGTACAGGTCGGCATCAAAATCCATGGGCAGTAAGTCCCAATCGCCGTTTTCGAAATGCATCACGTTATTGAGCACAGCGCCAATCTCGCCAGAACCTGTGGAAATAGCCTCTTTAATATCATCCCCAAGTGGGACATCGGCCAGAATTTGCTGCTTTTCCAAATCCAGCAGAGCATCAAGTCCCGACATCATACCGGCCATAAAATAGCCCGCGGTCTGTGGGATGGAGGTGTTTTCAGCAATCAACTCGGCCATACGACCGCGAATCAAGAGTTGACGCGATAACTCCTGAGGCTTCCCGGGGTTGGAGGTGCACGCGATTAAGGTGACCCATTTTTTCACCTGTGGAATACCCAGCAGAACGATCGCTTGCTTGATGGAATCCACCTGGCGCACTAATGCATTGGCGGCTGAGTTTACAATCCTAAGCAGTTTATAGGTCAGAATCGGGTCTTGAACGATTAAACGCTCTAACTCATCGGGCTTTACATTGGGCTGCTGCAACGCTTGCATCAGTTGCATCAAAGCCAACTGGCTGGTGCTTAACTTGCGACCTTTAATGACCTGCGGCTTGGATAAAAAGTGACCCTGAAACAGCTTGAACCCTTGGCCTAAACACTCTTCAAGCTTTTCGTAGGTTTCGATTTTCTCGGCCAATAAAGTCACTTTAAACGGCGTCACTTTTTTGATGATGTCATCTACGGCGGCCTTATCGTGTTCCATAACATCGATCTTAACGATGTGCGCTATCTTCAAAAGCGGGTCGTATTTTGGGTCGTAGGTAAAATCATCCAACGCAATTCGATAGCCCTCAAGCGCGAGTTGCGTGACCGCTTCGATGAATTTGTTGTCGACAGGGGCATCTTCCAGCAACTCCAGCACAACTTGTTTGCGTGGAAGGTCCGGAATCGTGCCATCAACGACAATATCGTAGGTCAGATTGATAAATGCAGGTACGCGTTTAAGCTCACCTTCATCCGCGATGGATGTATAGGCGTTCAGTAGGACTTCTGAGGTCGCGTTATTTCCTCGAAAGACGGCTTGTGCTGCGTTGCCTTCGCTTCTGTACAGTAATTCGTAAGCGACGACGCGCTGTTTTGCGTCAAAAATGGGTTGTCGAGCCATCAATACCTGAGAGTCAATAGAGGCGTTTGCCATGTAACAGGTTCCCTTATCAATACGTCTGATCAGTATAGACCTTATCGGCCAAAGAAAAGAAAAACTGAGCATTTCTGATGCGGGCTCAACCTTTGGTATAATCGCGGCTCACAATAGGAGAGATCAATGTCGATTAACTGGTTCCCGGGGCACATGCACAAAGCGAGAAAAGAGATCGCTAAAGTCATGGACGAAATAGATGCTGTGATTGAAGTGCTGGATTCACGGTTGCCAATGTCCAGTGAAAACCCGCTGGTGCAAAAGCTGCGAAAAGGTAAGCCTGTTCTTAAAATTTTGAACAAGTCCGATTTGGCCGACCCTAAAAAGACCCAAGCTTGGTTGGATTTCTTTAATGCCCAAGAGGGGATTAAAGCGATCGCTCTAAGTCAGGATCAGAAAAAGCTGGTGCAAAAAATCCCGGACATGTGCAAGCAGATGGTGCCAACCCGCGCGAATCATGATCGCCCAGTGCGCGCGATGATTATGGGGATTCCCAATGTGGGCAAATCGACACTGATCAATGCGTTGCTGGGTAAACGCATCGCCAAGGTGGGTAATGAGCCTGCGGTTACCAAAAACCAAAAACGGTACACGCTCAAAAATGGCATGGCGTTATCCGATACGCCAGGCTTTTTGTGGCCTAAAATTGAAGATGAAGATTCCGGTTACCGTTTGGCGGCCAGTGGTGCGATTCGTGATACCGCCATCGAATACGAGTTGGTCGCACTGTACGCTGCGCAATTCATGTTGAGTCAGTACCCGGATTTATTGACCGAGCGCTATAAACTCAAAGCCATACCAGAGGGGCCAGATGCACTTTTGGATGAGATCGGTCGTAAACGCGGCGGTCTTCGCCCTGGCGGTGTGATCGATCGACATAAAGCCTCCGAAGTCCTTTTGCACGATATGCGCTCGGGCAAGCTTGGCTTGATCAGCTTTGAAACGGTTGAAGAGTGGGAAGCCAAATGGGAAGAGGCCGAGCGTCTTCGCTTATTAGAAGAAGCCGAAGAGCGTGCCGCTGAAGAGGAAAAAGCCGCCCAGCAAGCCAAACGTGATCAGCACAATGAAGAGGTGCCACAAGCACCCACCGAACCAAGTGCATAAGCTGCGCTTAAGATAACGAATAGAGTAAGAACATATGTCCCGTGTAAAGAAAAAACGCAGTTTCGTAAGCCAATACATCCTTGAGCAAAAGCCTTCAAAAGCCGAAAAACTGGCTGATGACGATAGTTATGAAAGTCGTCGTAAGAAGAACAATGAGAAAAAGAAAAAGCACAAATCGGTGTATCAGCGTACTGTAGAGGCAGAAAAAGCCAATCAAGAAGCGGATAACCAGCAAGCTCCCAAACAAGGTGGTCGTTTAGCCGAGAAGATCCGCAAGCTGAACGAGCAAAAAGAAAAGCAAAGCGACGCTGACAAAGACTGATTGAGATTTAATCTACGTGAATTCTACGAATAACCCCGATGTTGTCATCATTGGCGCTGGTGCATCGGGTTTGATGTGTGCAGCCACCGCAGGCTACCGTGGCCGTAATGTATGGGTACTTGAGCATACCCATAAGATTGGCCGTAAAATTTTAATGTCTGGTGGCGGCCGCTGTAATTTTACCAATGTGCACAACGGCCCCGATAACTTCATCTCTGGCAATGCCCATTTTTGTAAATCTGCACTCAGTCGTTATCGCGTTCAGGATTTTATCGAGCTGGTGGAGCGTCACGGTGTTGAATACCACGAAAAGACTTTAGGTCAGCTGTTCTGTAACGAGAAAAGCACCGAAATCCTCCGTGTGCTGTTAACCGAAGCCGAATGGGCGGGTGTATCGATCAAAACCGAAGTGAAGGTTGAATCGATCACGGCAAAAAGCGAGGGCGGTTTTACGTTAAAAACGACCCTTGGTGAGATTCACCCCGAAACGGTTGTGATTGCAACAGGCGGTTTATCGATCCCCAATGGTGGCGCAACGCCGTTTGCTTACGAGGTTGCTAAACAGTTTGGCCTCACAGTAACGCCGACGACCGCCGCCTTAGTGCCGGTTACCCTGCAAAAAGAGCTATTGGATAAGCTAAATCCGCTCTCCGGTGTGTCTCACCCTGTGGTGGTGAGTTGTAACGGCACCTCGTTTAAAGAAAGCATGCTCTTTACCCATCGCGGCTTGAGTGGCCCAGCTATTTTGCAGATCTCATCTTATTGGACACCGGGCGATGCGATTACCATCGACTTTTTCCCAGAAGAATCCTTGCTGGATTACCTTAAAGCCCAGCGAGAAGAACGCCCAAAAGCGGACATTGTTACGGTACTCAGCTCAAAAATGAGCAAACGCATGGCGCAGATCTTTGCCGAGTTATACGCTATCTCTGGCAACATGGCTGACCAAAGTAACGCTAAGCTGGAACAGGTCGCCAATACCTTCCATGCTTGGTCGGTTAAACCCTCCGGCACCGAAGGCTACCGCACGGCAGAGGTGACTTTAGGCGGCATTGATACCAACGGCATCTCGCAAAAAACGATGGAAGCAAAAAACCAACAAAGCCTCTATTTTATTGGGGAGTGCTTAGATGTGACTGGGCACCTAGGCGGCCACAACTTCCAATGGGCCTGGGCATCGGGCTTTGCGGCGGGGCAAGTGGTTTAGGCCATCATCAAGAAAACACTTTCACCTTACAAGGATGTGCATGAACACCTCAAACTATAACGTTTCATTAGAAGACTCAGTACAGCAGGACGAAGTCGTAGATTTATATACGGCGAATGGCTGGTCATCCGCCGAAAAACCGGAGTTGTTAATCCCTGCATTGAACAACTCGCACTCATTAGTAACCGCAAGAGGCGCTACTGGCGTTTTGATCGGTGTCGGCAATGCCATATCCGATGGCTACCTAGTGGTTTATTACCCACACATGTTGGTTGATCCTACTTGGCAAGGAAAGGGCGTAGGTAAAGCAATGATGGATGCAATGCAAACTCGTTATGCGGGCTTTCATCAACAAATGCTCACAGCCGATGGCGACGCCATTGGGTTTTATAAAGCGTTAGGGTTTGAGCGCGCGGGTCAAACTGAACCCATGTGGATTTATGTGGGTAATGAGCACTGAATTAGGTGCTCTTCGCCCTTTTTAGAGCGAGCTTCATCAGGGTTTGGAATCTTTCGCAATCAAGTTGATTTTCCTCTGGGCAGTTAACCGCGTGCGTAAGCATGTTATGAATCGCGGTAAGCTCTTCAATTTTTTGCGCCAGCTGATCAGTTTTTTGCTGCATCAGTGCTCGATCTAAAAAGTGTGGTTCACTGATCAATGCTTTGGTTTCTTCTAAGCTAAAGCCTGCGTGTTTTGCCAACAAAATTAAGGAAAGTCGCTCAATAATGGTAGGGGAGTACTGCCTACGCAGTCCATTACGACCAATAGACGTGATCAGGCCTTTTTCTTCGTAATAGCGCAGCGTCGATGCGTTCAGGCCGGTTTGTTGAGAAACCTCGCCGATGTCCATCCTTTCCTCCTTGACTTAAAGTATGCTTTAAGTTGTAACCTATATGTCGATTGATTTCGAGGGTTAGCGGATATGGAACACGATTTTTGGCACAACAAGTGGGCTTCTGGGCAGATTGGTTTTCATCAGGCCGACTATAACGCCTTTTTAGTACGGCATTTTGAGTCACTAAAGCTCACCACAGGCGATACCGTATTTGTGCCATTGTGCGGCAAAACGAAGGACATTCACTGGTTGTTAAACCAAGGCCTTAAGGTGATCGGTTGTGAGCTGAATGAAGATGCGGTTATAGCGCTTTTTAACGATCTTAATTTAGAACCCGAAGTAACACGCATTGATGGCTTACAGCGGTATTGTGCAGGACCTCTGACTGTATGGGTAGGGGACTTTTTTCGATTAGAGGCGCACCATCTTCACCGCGTTGATGCCGTCTATGACCGTGCAGCACTAGTGGCTCTGCCACCAGACATGCGAGTGCGCTATACCGAACATCTTCTTAAGATGACCTGCAACGCCCCGCAGTTGTTAATTACCTATTGTTATGATCAAACAATCGTTTCTGGCCCACCATTTTCCGTGCCAGATATAGAGGTTGAACAACACTATTCAGGGTTTTTTACACTTCAAATACTTGAAAGTGAGAGTGAGCCTTTGGGTATGAAGGGCAAAGCGGATTGCACAGAGAGTTGTTGGATTTTGAAAATTTAGGGCTGGGTAGCCCTAAAAGATGCCTGATATTAAAGTGCCTTCATTGACTATTAAATTTGTATAGCTATAGAAAGCAACAAGCGCAAGAGATAAAAATACAAAAAGCGTTAATGTATTAATAATTAATGTTCTCGCAATACTTTTAATGAATAATCTTTTTGCGAACAATAAGATTAATACAATGTAAGAGAAAACTTTAAAATAGGTGCTAGATAGAAGTGAGAGAGCACAGATGCTTTCTTGGCAATAGTTTTCAGGCGCTATCTGAGAGAATTCTGCATACAGATAGTTTAAATTAATCATAGCAGCAATCGCAAAGATCGCTGCTATGAATATAATCGCATTTATCGTTTTGGTTAATTTTGTATTCATTTCTTATTAGGTAGTAGATAGATATTGCCGCGGGTTTTAGTGCTGTCTACTTGAAATTGACACTTTTGCTTGCGCTGTTCCTTGCGACATTTTCCATTCCTTGAAAAAAAATTCAGGGGGCAGTTAAACATTCCAAACTGAAAATGTAAAGGCGTCTATTTACGACCATGCCCAATTTTGTACTGCCCCTTGGAATAGCCGCGAAGGACATCATCGCTGCGTAGGGCCTTGTGTTTTGTGAAGCGGCCGCTGACGCGTGCACGCCAGAGTTTGAAACTTCTTGGTGTGAGTTCGCGTTGCATCAGCTTGATGACTTCGGGTTCTGTTAGGCCAAAATTGTGGTGAATCGCTTCAAATGGAGTGCGGTCTTCCCAGGCCATTTCGATGATGCGCGAGCGCTCGGCAAAGTCTATAGTGTTGATGTTCATGCTTATCGTGTACAAATGAAACCTGTACGCTTAAGCAACCACTATGGATGTCACCTTGCAGGAGGTATCAGTGAAGATTATAAAAAGCCGCGAGTTTAAACCTGAAAAAGCGTGGGATGCGCTCGATGTTGCATGAACGGGATAACAACGCGTCTTCATTGGACGGATCAACCCTACAAGTGGCACATCAATGATGGCGAAGAAGTCTTCGCTGTGCTTGATGGCAAAGTGGATATGCATTATCGAAAAGAAGGCCTTACCTATGTAGAACGTCTGCACGTTGGGGACATCTTCTACGCATCGGTAGCTATCGAGCATGTTGCCCACCCTGTGGGTGCAGCGCGAATTTTAGTGATTGAAAAAGAAGGCAGTATCTAAAACCAAAAGAGGAAGGGAGTCATGCAAGGTCAATGTTTATGCGGAGCCATTAAAATAACCGTTGAGGATACCGACGAATTTGGTGTGTGCCATTGTGCTATGTGTCGTCAATGGGCGGGCCTTCAATGTGCATTCATACGGAAGGTAATGTGGAGATCGAAGGGGAAATTACTCTAGGTCGTTACTCTTCTTCTGAATGGGCAGAGCGTTGTTTTTGTAAGTCCTGCGGTTCCAATCTTTTCTACCACCTTAAAGGCACTAACCAATATTTTATATCGATTGGTCTTTTTGATGCCGATCACTCGTTTAAGATGGTTCATCAAGTCTTTATTGATAAGAAACCCGATTATTACGCGTTCACCAATGAAACGCCGACCATGACAGAACAGCAAGTTTTTGAGATGTTTGCTCCGCAATAAGACCTTTGCAATTCTGCAATACTCTGTCACCTAAGGCGGCTCTTTACGGGTCGCTTTAAACCTCTTATAACAGATAATTCTAATTTACCTACATGGATGAATAGAGATGAATTTCGTGGTTTGGGGTCTGGCGTTGGGCCAAGCCTTGTTGGTGACGGGTAACATTCTACTGGTGTCGGTTACTGCGCTGATTGGTCAAAAAATTGCTCCAAGCTTGGGTATGGCGACCTTACCAGTCGCGTTGCAGTTTTTAGGATTGATGATCAGCACCTTACCTGCGGCTTTATTTATGGGGCGGCTAGGGCGTAAGAAAGGATTTTTATTAGGCAATGTCATCGGTGTTATTGGGGCGTATTTAGCGTTTTATGCGGTTCAGCACGGCTTATTTGAACTTTTCTGCGTAGCCACCTTTTTGTTAGGTGTCGCAATTGGATTTGGTCAGCAGTACCGGTTTGCTGCAACCGAACACGCCCCTATTGAAAAAGCGGCGCAAGCGATCAGTTTGATTATGGGTGCGGGCGTCATTGCTGCGATTCTAGGGCCGAACATGGCGATCTGGTTTGAGCATCTCTTTGCTGATGTCCAGTATTTAGGGGCATTTTTTGTTCTAATTTTGTTGTACGTATTTACGACGGTCTTGATAGCTCTATTACCTTTAAGACCGCTGACTCAAGCGGAGAAAACCGGCACACCACGCCCTCATTATGAACTGATCTGCCAACCGAAATTGCTCAGTGCCATTGCGGCCGGGGCCATCGGCTATGGCGTGATGGTATTGATCATGACGGCAACACCTTTATCCATGCACGAACATGGTTTTGCTTTTGGTGATACAGCCATTGTGATCCAGTGGCATGTGTTGGGCATGTTTTTACCCTCCTTTTTTACGGGCAAGCTGATCGCCAAATACGGTACGTATCCCATCATTCAAATGGGTTGTGTATTGCTATTGGCCTGTGCAGGTTTAAACCAACTGGGGCATAGCTACGAAGTGTATATGGCCTCTCTGGTCTTATTAGGCATTGGTTGGAACTTTAATTTTATCGGCGCAACAACCTTGTTAACCCAATGCTATGCACCAGCAGATAAAGCGCGTGTTCAGGGGATGAACGACTTCT
Source organism: Neptunomonas sp. ABH4_499 (assembly GCF_056160565.1). Classification (NCBI taxonomy): domain Bacteria; kingdom Pseudomonadati; phylum Pseudomonadota; class Gammaproteobacteria; order Oceanospirillales; family Oceanospirillaceae; genus Neptunomonas; species Neptunomonas sp. ABH4_499. Next base: position 142,091 of record NZ_JBSWXK010000005.1, read on the forward strand.
TGGTCTTTAGCTTTAGTGGGTTAGGCAGTGCGTTGGCCGGGTTCTGGCACAGCAGCATCGGATGGGAAATGATGAGTTTAATCGTGATCCCGTTAGTGGTGGTTGCGATGCTAGGGTTGTTCTTAGCTCGCAAAGCCGATGTAAAACAGTTAGCGATGAGCCGTTAAAGAATAGGGCGCGTATGAAGTACATTCTTACCACGCGAAAAATTGATTGTCATAATCACATTTTTGACCCGCACCAGTTTCCTTACACCCAAGGGACGCCATACAGCCCCGAAGGGCAAGAGATAACGACATACGATTATTTTGAGTCCGTCCTTAACAGTTATCAGGTGGATTACGTGCTGATTGTCGGCCCAAATTCAGCTTACGGTGAGGATCATAACGCAGCACTACTTGATGCCATTCGCCGCTCTAATGGGCGGTGCAAAGGGATGGCGGTTGTGTCGTCTGATATCACTGATCAAGCGCTGATTCAGCTTAAACAGCAGGGTATTGTTAGCATTGCGCATAACTTCGCTTATTACGGCCTAGGTCACTACCCGGACCTTGCGGATAAGCTTGAGCGACTGGCCGCGTTAGGCCTCATTGCTCAAGTGCAGTTTACCGGCGATCAAGTCGTGGCGTTAAAGCAGACCTTAATGACGACAAAGTGCACTGTCGTGATCGATCATTGCGGCCGCCCGGATGTGACGGCAGGGTTGGACTCAAAGGCCTTTAAAGCGCTTTTATCGCTTTCAGATAACGCGAATATAGCCATTAAACTATCGGGCTTTGCTAAGTTTTCGAAAGAAGCGTATCCGTTTAATGATGTGAAACCAATGGTGGATGCCATCGTATCGGCGTTTGGTGAAGACCGTATTTTGTGGGGCTCCGACTGGCCATTTCTGATGGCGCCGTACCGGATGGATTATGGCACTTTACTGAGTCTGGCTGAGGCCTGGTTTCCCGAGCCTGAAATTAGGGATAAGTATTTGTTTGTAAACGCGGCGAGGGTCTTTGGGTTTGAGCAATAGGGAATCTTACTTAGCTTAAAAAACCTAAGAATGATTCCAGTATGTGCGAAGCCCTAACGCCCGATCGGGTAACAACGGCCAGCTCATTTTCGTGAAACAGCGTATCTTCTAATAAGACTTTCATTTTGTGTTGCTGGACCCATGTCGCGGCAAAATGTGAAGGTAAAAAGCCGATGTAACTCCCCGTTAGGATCAAAAATGCGATCCCTTCCTGGTCGGATGCGCTGGCCGTGCAGTTGAGCAGTTGATGCTGCCCGATCGCTTTTGCGCTCATGCGATAACTGGGTATCACGGCATCGTAATGGAACAGATCCTCAGTTTTTAACGTGTCGTTGTTGTTAAACAATACATGCTCGTGGCTGCAATAGAGTTGAAAGCGCTCACCGTATAAATACTGGTAATTCAGGCCGGAGAGCGGGGCGTTCATCGGAATGACGCCCACATGCAAGCGACCATCCACCAAGCCGCGCTCAATCTCGGCAGGCGTACTCATGCTGATGTTAATGCGCACGCCACTGCCTAGGGCTTTTAGCTTTTTGAGGGCGGTGGTGATGCGCATCTCGGGCTGGGTGACCAAGTTGTTTACGATACCGATGTTGAGATCGCCCCTAAGCTCCTTGTTGATTTGGTTAACCTCGGTACGAAACTCCTCAACCGCTGCAAGCAGAACTTCGATGGCCCTGAGCACTTCGCTCCCTTCGTTGGTCAGTGAAAACCCGCCGCGTCCTCGGTGGCATAAACGCATACCTAAGCGTTTTTCGAGGTCGCTCATTTGTATGGAAATTGCGGATTTAGATATGCCCAATAAACCTTCGGCGGCCGTAAAACTGCCCGCATCGACCACGGTTTTAAAAAGACGAAGTAGTTTTAAATCGTAATCGGCGATTTGATTCAGTATGTGTTTTTTCATAGTTAAGTAAAACCAAAACTAATATTTAGTAATTTTGTATTTATTTAAACAAATACTCTTGTGCAGAATGAAATTCAACCTTATTTGAGGATGGAACTCATGAACTCACCTTTCACCACGGATTTTGATGTGCACTCGGACCTCAAATTGAGTGCCCACTGGATGCCGTATTCGGCTAATCGACAATTTAAAAAAGACCCAAGAATCATCGTGGGTGCAAAGGATGGATATCTGTTTGATCAACAGGGCCGAAAAATCTACGACAGTCTTTCAGGCCTTTGGACATGCGGTGCAGGTCACAGTAAAGAGGCCATTCAAAAAGCGGTCGCCGAACAATTAGGGCGTTTGGATTACGCACCGGCGTTCCAATTTGGGCATCCATATTCGTTCAAGCTTGCTGAAAAAATCACCGAACTGACCCCAGAAGGGTTGGATCATGTGTTCTTCACAGGTTCCGGTTCTGAAAGTGCGGATACCTCTTTAAAGATGGCGCGTGCCTACTGGCGTGCTAAAGGGCAGCCGACCAAAACGAAGATCATCGGCCGTGCCCGTGGTTATCACGGTGTGAACATGGGCGGCACCAGCATGGGCGGTATCGGCGCTAACCGCAAAATGTTTGGCCCACTGGTGGATGTTGATCATATCCCTCATACCCTGCAAACGGATTTGGCCTTTACCAAAGGGATGGCCGAAACCGGCGGCGAAGCGTTAGCGAACGAGCTCTTAAAAAGAATCGAATTGCACGATGCCTCTAATATTGCGGCCGTGATTGTTGAACCTATGTCGGGTTCGGCGGGTGTGATCGTCCCACCACAGGGCTACTTGAAGCGTCTTCGCGAGATTTGCGATCAACATAACATTCTGCTGATCTTTGATGAGGTGATCACCGCGTTTGGTCGGATGGGCAAATGGACGGGAGCTGAGTATTTCGGTGTTACGCCCGACATTATGAACGTGGCTAAGCAGGTTACCAACGGTGCGATCCCGCTTGGCGCAGTCATCGCATCCTCTGAAATCTACAACACCATGATGGATCAACCGTTGCCAGAGCATGGCATTGAATTCGGTCATGGTTATACCTATTCGGCCCACCCAGTTGCGTGTGCAGCAGGGCTTGCGGCACTGGAACTGCTGAAATCCGAACAGCTGGTTGAGCAATCAGCGGCACTAGCACCCATCTATGAAGAAAAGCTTCATGCACTCAAAGGCAGTGATCACATTTTGGATATCCGTAACTGTGGATTGGCCGGAGCCATTCAGATTCGTCCACGCGATGGGGACCCGACCCTTCGCCCGTTTGAAGCAAGTATGGAGTTGTACAAACAAGGTTTTTACGTGCGCTCAGGCGGCGACACCTTGCAATTTGGCCCGATGTTTAATGCACAACCACAAGAGTTAGATCGATTGTTTGACGCTGTCGGAAGCGTAATCAACCAACTGGATTAATCGTATTACTAAGGAGAATGCCCGATGGCTTTAATTACCCATTTGATCGATGGTCAACGTACCGCCGAATCATCACTGCGCACCGCTGATGTGTTTAACCCATCTACGGGGGATGCGATCCACAAAGTTGAGTTAGCGGACGATGCGTTTATGCAAAAAGCGATCGACTCAGCAACGGCCGCGTACCCAGCATGGCGTAAAACTCCACCGGCTAAACGTGCTCAGGTGATGTTCAACTTTAAAGTGTTGCTTGAAAAAAACAGTGACACCATTGCGCGAATGATCAGTGAGGAGCACGGTAAAACCATTGAAGATGCGTTAGGTGAATTAAAGCGGGGTATCGAAAACGTAGAGTACGCGTGTGGTGCGCCGGAGCTGTTAAAAGGTGAATATAACCGCTTTGCTGGCCCATCGATTAACTCATGGAGTGACTTTAAACCGATTGGCGTTGTGGCAGGGATCACTCCGTTTAACTTCCCGGCGATGGTTCCGCTTTGGATGTACCCTCTCGCGATTGTGTGCGGTAACTGCTTTATCTTAAAGCCGTCGGAGCGTGACCCAAGCTCGACCTTGTACATAGCTGACCTTTTACACGAAGCTGGGCTGCCAAAAGGCGTACTTAACGTGGTTAACGGCGGTAAAGAGTCCGTGGATGCACTGATTAAAGCACCGGAAGTTGGCGCGCTGAGCTTTGTAGGCTCGACCCCGATAGCCGAGTACATCTACTCAGAAGGTACCAAACACGGTAAGCGTGTTCAGGCATTAGGCGGTGCAAAGAACCACGCGATTTTGATGCCCGATGCGGATTTGGATAACGCAGTAAATGCTTTAATGGGTGCGGCCTATGGCTCTTGCGGTGAACGCTGCATGGCGATCTCGGTGGCGGTGTGTGTGGGTGATGAAGTCGCCGACGCATTGGTGGCGCAAATCAGCCCAGTGGTTAAAGCATTGAAAGTGGGCCCTGGTACCGAGTGTGGCTTGGATATGGGGCCACTGGTTACTAAAGCACATCAAGAGAAGGTAATCGGCTTTGTAAATGCTGGTGTCGAAAGTGGCGCATCCCTCGTGGTGGATGGACGCGGTTTGTCGGTATCGGGTAATGAGCAAGGGTATTTCTTAGGTGGCTGCTTGTTTGATCATGTAACGCCTGAGATGTCGATCTACCAAGAAGAGATCTTTGGTCCTGTGTTGTGCGTAGTGCGTGTGAACTCATTAGACGAGGGCATCGCACTGATCAACGAGCATGAATACGGCAACGGCACGTGCATCTTTACACGTGATGGCGAAGCCGCCGAGATCTTCTGTGATGAAGTTGAAGTCGGCATGGTAGGGGTGAATGTACCACTGCCAGTGCCTGTGGCCTATCACAGCTTTGGCGGTTGGAAGCGCTCATTGTTTGGCGATCTTCATGCTTACGGCCCAGACGGTGTGCGTTTCTATACGCGCCGCAAAACGATTACTCAACGCTGGCCTGCGGCGAAACAAAAAGAAACAGCTCAGTTTGCCTTCCCAAGCAATTGATCCACCCCTTACGTAACACGCGATCAGTCAAACCATTGATATCACCGGTGCCGATTACGTCCGATAGGTGGGATCAGCCATCAGACTTTTGCGCCCACGCTGGGCGCTTTTTTATTGGGCAATGCAAACGAGATCGACGCGGTAATCACAAGAAATAAGACCGAGACCCACAAGCAGGCGATTAAGCCATGTTCTTGATAGATCCAGCCGGATAATACCGTCCCAATCAAACGCCCCATGGCATTGGCCATGTAATAAAAGCCAACATCCAACGACACGCCGTCACGTCCTGCAAAGCTGACGATTAAGTAACTATGAAGGGACGAGTTGATCGCAAAAAGAGCGCCAAACACCATGAGCCCTGCAATGACGCTGATGGCCGGGTGCCAGTCAAACGTAAGCAGTAGAGCGATGGCTGCAGGTGACAACGCAAGTAAAGCTGCCCAACCCACCGCGTGACGACCATTCGGCACAGTGTCTTTACGCTTGCCAGTGATGGCAGGGGAAAAGCCTTGAACGATGCCATAAGCGATGACCCAGCACGCAAGAAAGCCGCCTACGTACCAGTGATCCCAATGTAGTGTGCTGGCCAGGTACACAGGTAAAGCCACCACAAACCACACATCACGAGCACCAAAGAGAAAGAGTCGCGCAGCCGAGAGCACATTGATCGATCGGCTTTTGGAAAAGAGATCCGTAAATTTAGGCTTCTGCTTTGCCTTGCCTAAATCCTGCTTGAGGCAAATAAGGCTAAACACCCAGATTACGGTGAGCATGATCGCCATACTGAGCACCGCCCCGAAAAAACCGAGTACGGTCAAAAGCGCACCGCCCAAAAAGAAGCCGACACCTTTGAGCGCATTTTTAGAGCCAGTGAGCAGGGCGACCCATTTATACAGCTGGCTTTCGGCCTCTTTAGGCACTAGCAGTTTAATCGAGCTTTTCGCGCTCATTTTATTGAGGTCTTTTGCCACCCCCGAGAGTGCTTGTGCGGCCATCACCCAAGGCACTGTGAGCGCGGCCACGGGGACCATCAACATCGATAGTGCGACAATTTGCAAAAACAGCCCAAGGTTCATGGTTTTGTTGAGCCCTAAACGCGCACCTAACCAACCGCCGACCAGATTAGTGATGACCCCAAACACCTCGTAAAAGATGAAGAGCATGGCGATCTCAAGTGGGCTAAACCCCAAACCATGAAAGTGCAGCACAACCAGCATCCGAAGCGCACCATCGGTTAAGGTAAACGCCCAATAATTACCCGTTACTAAGATGTATTGACGGATTTCAGGTGACAGCTGTGCTGCGCCTAACATGATTACGCGAGATCCTTTTGACCGACAAGTCGCATCAGTTCGGCGGTGCGATTCGCATAGCCCCATTCGTTGTCATACCACACGTACAGCTTCACTTGTGTACCGTTAACCACCATGGTCGACAAGGCATCGATGATGCTGGAGCGTGGGTCGGTTTTATAATCGATCGATACTAGCGGGCGCTCTTCAAAGCCTAAAATATCTTGAAGATACGTTTCAGAAGCGTCTTTAAGTAATTGATTTACTTCTGATTCGGTTGTTGGTCGGCTCACCTCAAAAACACAGTCAGTCAAGGATGCATTAGCCAAAGGCACACGAACGGCGTGCCCATTAAGTTTGCCTTTTAGCTCAGGGAATATGTGCGTGATGGCTGTTGCGGAGCCAGTGGTTGTTGGGATTAAACTCATACCGCAAGCACGCGCGCGACGCAAATCTTTGTGAGGCGCATCCAAAATCGTTTGGGTGTTGGTGATGTCGTGGATGGTGGTCATAGAGCCGTGCACGATACCCAAGTTTTCGTGAATCACTTTGACCACCGGCGCCAAACAGTTGGTGGTGCAAGAGGCGGCCGTAACGATGGGGTGATCGGCTGGGGAGTAAAGATCATCATTAACCCCCATCACCACATTCAGTACGCCATCCTCTTTGACCGGTGCCGTCACAACAACGCGCTTCACACCCTGATCCAGATACGCTTGTAAAAGGGCTTTTGTTTTCATAACGCCGCTGGCTTCTATGACGACATCACACCCTGACCAGTCCGTATCGCTAATCGCCTTGTTTTGCGAACAGCGAATGCGCTGCCCATTAATGGTGATCTCGTTCCCCTCAGCTTGTGCTTCGTGGTGCCAACGACCATGCACGGAATCAAAGGTTAGCAGGTGGGCAAGGGTAGCCGCGTCACCGGCAGGGTCGTTAATCTGAACAAACTCAACGTCAGCCCAATCGAAGGCTGCACGAAACGACAAACGGCCCATGCGGCCAAAACCATTAATACCTACTTTGATTGTCATATCGACCTCGTATGTAATTCTGTTAAACGCAGCACGATTGTGAGCGCTCTGGTCGCTCGCCCATGGCGTTAAGTTGTTGAGTATTGATCGCCAGAAAATCAGCACTGTGTGCCAGTGTTTCTTTCAGTACCGATTGGCACCAAGCGGGTAGCTCTGCACTTAGGCTGTAAAACACCCATTGCCCCTGGCGGCGATCCTTTAACAGCCCGCATTTTCTAAGTTGCGCTAAATGACGGGAGATTTTCGGCTGGCTTTCACCAACGGCTTCCATCAGCTCGCAGACACACAGTTCCTGCTCTTGAGTGATCAGCAAGAGGCATCGCAAACGGGTTTCGTCTGCAAGGCATTTGTAAAACTGTACCGGTGACATGGGTGAAGCAGCCTCCTAGATCGTCAGTCGACCCGCTTTTCAAAGCTAACCTTTAGCAATGACAAATCCGTGTCAAATATATGAAAAAAAGAATATACGAATAATCGTATATTTATTTAAGGCTTGTCAACTCAGCTTTCTGAGGAGAGGTGTTCGGCTAAAAAGTCGAGAAACACGCGAATTTTGGGGGCTAAATGCTCTTTATGGGTAAACAGTGCGTACACCGGTGTTTCTCGGGAGGTAAACGGCAATGCCTCCAATGCGCCGGATGTAAGCTCAGATTGGACAAACCATTTAGGCACGAATATCACGCCAAGCCCAGAGAGCGCAGCCTCTTTCAAGAAGGCCAAGCTGTTGGCTCGTAGGTTGCCGCTAACCGGCACTCGCGTTTCAACCCCACCAATACTTAGATGCCACTCCAGTTGATGAGAGTGCGGCCTAAAGGATAAGCAGTTGTGTTGGCTAAGTTGGTCTGGCGCGGTTGGTTTGGAGTGTTTTGCAAAGTAGTTGGGGCTTGCGCATACAACCGATGGGCTACTCATCAGTTTGCGGGCAATAATATTGGAGTCGGTTAGGCTGCCAACGCGTATGGCGATATCGATGGCGTGTTCGATAAGGTCAACATTGTGGCTGTCCATACTCAGGTGCAGCTTTATCTTAGGGTAGAGATTAAAAAAAGCAGGCAACAAGGGTTGGATAAAGGTCTGGGCAAAGTCTTTCTCCAGTGCCACATGCAATATGCCGCTTGGCTCATCACTTAACTGCTTTACCGCGACTAAGGCCGCTTCGGATTCGGCCTGAATTCTTTGACTGTATTGATAATAGATCGTCCCAGCTTCGGTCAGGCTTTGCTTTCGAGTGGTGCGATGAAAGAGGCGTACATCCAACTCTGACTCTAATTGGGATATCTGTTTCGATACAGCGGAAGGGGATAGGTCAAAAAAGCGGGCGGCGTTTGAAAAACTACCCGTCTCAACCACTTTGTTAAATAAGGTCAGGTTTGGAATGGATTTCATTTGTGATGTTTTGGCATAAGTGCTGTGAAAGTAGTCCTATTTTTTACTTTAAATCATGAGTGGATACTAGCCCCATCACTCATACAGAGATTTAAAGGAGAACATCATGTCTAAAGTGATTTTGATTACAGGCTCATCTTCCGGGTTCGGTTTACTGACGGTTAACGCCTTGCTTGCCAAGGGGCATAAGGTTTATGCAACGATGCGAAACACCCAATCCAAAAACAAAGCCATTGCAGAGCAACTCACTCACCAGGGCGCGCATGTGTTGGATCTCGATGTAACAGATGATGAGTCGGTAAGCTTCGCGATTAACCAGCTACTGACACGCGAATCGCGAATTGATGTGCTGATCAACAATGCAGGGCTTGCAGCGGCGGGCATCAGTGAAAGCTTTTCGATAGAGCAGGTACAAAGAATGTTTGACGTTAACGTGCATGGTGTTCTTCGAATGATCAATGCAACACTGCCTACGTTTCGTGCCCAAAAGGAAGGGTTGATCATCAACATCGGCTCGATTTTAGGCCGAGTGACGTTTCCTTTCTTTGGTTTATACGGCGCCTCTAAGCAAGCGATCGAAGCGATCTCAGATAGCTTTTACTATGAGCTCTCCCAGTTAGGGGTGGAGATTGCCTTGGTACAGCCAAGTGCTTTCCCAACGAATATGTACTCGAATGCTCTGGTTGGGGAGCACTCGGAACTAAACGCATCTTACGGACATGTGTCGGCCATTCCGGTTGCCATTAACGAAACCATTGTGGGGCTGTTTAACAGCGAATCGGCACCTAACCCGCAATCCGTTGCCGATACAATCACAGCCTTAATCGATCAACCTCAAGGACAGCGCCCGCGTCGTACCGTAGTGGGTCTTGGGTTTGGCGCGGATGATGCGAACGAGCAAATTAAACCGATCCAAGATGGGTTGATCCACTCGCTGGAACTGGATCAGCTAAACACCGTTAAAACGGTTTAACTGATCAGGTATCGGTTTGATACTTAAATAACTTTTCATCGGGTTCGTGCCGGAACGCTGTTAGGATGATCTTTTATATTCACCAGGATCATCTTCGGTGCACGAACTCAAAACCCTCTTGCTGTTTTCCCTCACCGCATTAGCGGAAATTATAGGTTGTTATTTACCGTATCTTTGGCTACGAGAAGGGAAGTCCATCTAGCTTTTGGTACCGGTCGCGTTCAGTTTGGCGCTTTTTGCTTGGTTGCTCACGTTTCATCCCACAGCATCCGATCGTGTTTACGCCGCTTATGGTGGTGTTTACATCGGTATGGCCGTTATTTGGCTTTGGAGTGTCGAAGGTATCCAGCCCACTCGTTGGGACCTAATCGGCTCTGGTGTCGCGCTTTTGGGAATGATGATCATCATGTTTGGGTCCAGAGGTGGGTAGTCTTAAGTCTGTTTCAGTTTATGGAACAAAATGTCCCTGAAACAACAGCAGGCGTTGGACGTCTGATGTGTGATAATGAGAATGATTCGTGATAAAGGATCGCCATTGTTCACGATATAGAGGAAACAGATATGACCCTTAAGAAAGCCATCGCCGCAGGTGTGATGCTTGTTGCCAGCCAAATGGCAGGCGCTGCTGAATATTCCAAAGTGGTTAGTTACGACTTCGGCAGTTTAGGAAAGCTGCGAATAAGTCCTCCACTCGACAACCACGAATAATTAAATCCTTTACTTTCAATAAGATATTTTGGCCGAATGCTTAAGGAAATGACTTATTCGCAGCTTCCCTAGGTGTGAAGGTCAGTTTAGAGGATAAGCTCTGAAGCCCTTTGTCTTCGTAACCGTTTAAGATCTTATCTTCGTTACGGTTGTATTGACGGCCATAAAGCTGAAGGCCGAGCTTATCTTTGATCAAGGGACCTGCTAGGTTGAAGGAGGTTTGGTTTGAGTCGCCTGAGTCATCGTTTTCTTGGAAAGTCACTTCCTGCTGTAAGCTGCCGTGCCATTCTGGCTGATTTTTTTGGTGATTACGTTAATCACACCACCAATGGCATCTGAGTCATATAATGTTGTCGTTAGCATAAAATTTCAACCAGTGGCTTTTTCACTCAGCGAAAGAAGCACTGTTTTACCCATTCGATATATGTAATAGCCCGACTCAAATACAGCTGTCACTATGTCTTGTCTATAGCGTTTATACTTCTTATACTTGTACGACATGGTTTTAACTGGTAAGGCAGTTGTGATGTTTCGGTCGATTTTTCCCCCATATAGAACTCTCGAAATTGCGACTTTTGTGGTTTTTTCAAGTTTTGCGTGTCAAAGCGATGCGGCGAACCCATTAAGCGTCAAGAACTCCTTGCAGTCGACAGAGCGCATGTCGCAAGAGAGCGCTTATTCAGCGACTTCCGGGAATGGTTGTCTGTTTCGTTTGCCTAGCGCAGACGGTCACGATATGAATGCGGTCTTAGCGCAAGCGGTCGAGCTAGCGAACGCAAAAACTGTTCCTTCGACCAAGGCCTTCATGGTTGATGTGTCACGCGAGTTAATCAGGCTAGGCGCGGCTGGGGCCGATTGCGCTACCGTGTCGCTTCGTTGGGATCAGCAAGATCCAGTTCTGCGGGCGATTGAAGGGTCCGGTGTGATTCTGACGCAGCGCGACATTGATGCATACGAAACGCTCGTCAGAATGGGGCGACCCTATTGGACCGATGTCCCTGCGGACACCCCCAAGCTGCAACTCCTAAACGCCTGGGACGCCAATGCGCAAGTTGGGTATGAACTCGATAATGTTTTTCTCAGCCGGATGAACGCTTGGACGGCTGGTGTCCGTTCCGCATGGGACGAGCTGTCGGACGAGGAGCGTCGCGAGGTGTCGAGAGTGGTTTTGGATGATGCGCTTCCCTCGGACACAGTGTTAAACAAGGTGCTGGGCCATCCGTACCTCGTGGACTGGGTGGGGGGAAATGCGTTGGACTTCGGTGAGGAAAAACTGAAGGACTATCCGGATTTGTTGGCAGCGGGTGTCGCTGGCCTTCTCGGCGGCCAGGCCTACCGGGAGCGCGCCGAAGCAATTGGAGCAGCGATTAGCACTGGCGGCTACATCGCGACTTCGCCCGCCATGATGGAATCACTTTTTATGCTTATGGACATGAATGCGGATTAGTGGGCCGTAGCGATCGATCAAACGTATCTAACAACGACAGAAGGTCGACATTGGGCCACGAACCACTTCGATACGTTCAATTGCATCTAACGGTGGGAACCAATCGGTCTCGTAGCCAGCGTTCCCGTTCGGGCGGCTTTCACGTGAGCCTACACGCTTATCATCAATCATCAAAAGAGTGTAGTTGGCTGGCATGCCACGCAAGCTGATGTCCACACCGTTATCGCCGGCGCCTCCGCCTGTGATGATCAAACCTGGGACATCACGCAGAGCATCCGTTAAATCGGTGTAGGAACCTTTTTCCAGCTGCTCGCTGTCAATAACACTGATCGACGCGGGGGCGCTTACGGCTTCTTGCTCATAACCAGACGCAGTGACCACAACAGGTGAAAGATTAATGTTGTCTTCCTCTGCTGCGTTCGCGATTGCTGAGTAACCAGTGATATGGCTTAATTCCGACCGAGGCCGGGTACCTGTTTTATAGGTACGCTTTAGACATTGTCAAAATGATGGATAACGGTAAGGCCGAACTGGATGAATTACACGATGAGGTCTCCGGCGAGTTATCGCTTTCGTGTCACGATGCGTTGATCCGATCCTGGTTTGCACCTTTGGTAAGTCGGTTTATTGAGGCGCATCCAGAGCTTCGTGTGAATCTGCGCTCTCAGCTGATTAATACGGATCAGATCGAGCTAGATGGCTTAAGCATTTGGGTAGGCCAAGAGCCTCAAACTATGATGCGCTCTGAATGTATCGGGACTCTGGAGCAAAAGTTGTATGCGCATCCGGATTACCTAGACCGCTATGGCAGACCGTCTAAACCCACAGATTTAGCCAGTCATAAATGGATTGATGTAACACAAACGGGCATCGACTCATTGACCTTTAGCCATCCGCTACACGGTGAGTAATCGGTAACCTTACCTAGCTCTCGTTTGATGGTAGATCGACTTGTGTTGCAAGGTGATGCGATCAGCCGAGGGGCTGGATTGGGCCTATTACCAACTTGGATTGCCGGTGCGCGGTTACGTCATCACCCCGATATTTATGAGATCTGTCTGCCGGAGTGGAAGGGGCCTGAGCTGGGTGTGTATATGGTTTATCCGCATGGCCAACAGTCGAGAAAGATGCGCCGCTTTATTCGCTACATTCGTGAGCCCATCCCGATGGAGTGGGTAGAGGCGTATGCGCCGTCACAACATGTGGCTTAGCAATTTTAGGATGTACTGTTCAGTTTTCCTGCACAAAAATGCGGTTTTTTCTCCCGCAACCTGTGTAAAGTATGTAAAAAAGTGTAAATAAACTTCCATCGTCCTCTGTAATCAAAAAGACTATTCATAGATTATATTTTATAGCGGAGAGCGGCTGTATGAAGGAGTTATTTTGCCTGTGAACGACTACACATTTTGTGTTGGGCACCGTCTTTACCCAAAAAAACGATGGGATAAACGGTTTCTATCCCTCGCTGTTACCTCGCTTATTTTAGCGGGGTGTGCGGCACCTTCTAAAATGACCATGCAAGCAGATGATTTCGCACCCAAACAATGGGTTTCACAACCGGAATCACTGCCTGAACAACAAGCCACTCCGCTTGAAAACTGGCTGGATCAATTAGAATCACCCGCCTTAAAGACGCTGATCGAGGAAGGGGTTAAGCACAGCCCCATGTTAAAAGCGGCTAAAGCGGAACTGGATCAATCCTACTACTCGTTAATTGGCGCACGGGCCGACCGCTTTCCGCTTGTGTCTTTATCGCTCAGTGGAGACCGTCCTGAATCATCGGATTCATCCGTGAGTTTAAGCACCAGCATTAGTTGGAATCCTGATATTTGGGGTGCTTTGAGTGCTGCCCAAAAGAAGGCTCAACTGGATTACGCCTCTGCAGAGGCGACTTATCGTTATGAGCGTTTAACACTGATCCAATCCATCGCAAATGCTTGGTTTGATCTTTCTGAAGCTCAAATGCTGCTGGACCTTTATCAAAAACAAGCATCCAATCTAGAGAGTGATCTTAAAACCATCGAAGAGGGTTATCGCTTAGGCTTGTACGAAGCGCTGGATCTGTATCTGGCCAAAAACGATGTGAATGCTCAGTTAGCGCAGGTTAAACAGTCCGAGCAATCTGTCTTAGAAGCCAAGCGTGAGCTTGAGCAACTCGTCGGCCGATACCCTGAAGGAGCGCTAGCGGGTGGAAGTGATCTGCCAGTCTTGCCTGCGCTTTCTATCAATACTCTGCCTGCTCAAGTGATCAGTGAGCGTCCAGACTTGAACGCCGCTTGGCTAAATGTATTAGCGGCCGACCAATCGTTGGCAGTGGCTTATCGAAACCGTTTTCCCAGCTTTCAATTAACCGGCCGATACGGCGGCAGTAGTGATTCGTTATCCAACGTTGTCGATTCGGGCGTGATGGCCTGGACGTTAGGCGCAAGCCTTGCCTATACGGTATTTGATGCGGGTAGCTTAAAAGCCCAGCAACAAAGCACTGAGTCCAACCTTGTCGCGCTTGAAAATATCTATCTCAACGATGTGTTTGGTGCCTTTAAAGAGGTCGAAAATGCATTGTCAGCCCAAGAGACTCTGAATCATCAATACGCTTTGTACGAGGCGGCCAAAGAGAACGCTCTTCAAGCGGAAGATCTCTCTTTTGAACAGTATCAGCGTGGCTTGGAAGAGTACACGACGGTACTAGAAGCACAGCGTCGCTCGATCAGCTCGCAAACAAATCTGATCAGCGTGAAAAAATCGCTTTTACAAAATCGGATCAACTTAGCCGTTGCCCTTGGTGCTACGCCAGAGCTGTTCGAAGAAGCGTATCCCGATATGAATTCATCCACCGTTGAAACCTCTCTACAAGAAGGAACCGAGCAACCATGATCAAACGCTTTTTGCCTTGGATTATTTTGATTGCGTTTGCCTTGGGCGCTTGGCTAATCCTGAAAAACCCACCGAGTGTTCAGCGCGGCGCACCGAGTGTCGATAATTCGATCTCAGTTGAAACGCAGGTACTTAATCCACAATCCTATCAAGTGATGATTGATAGTTACGGTAAAGTCAGCCCACGCATCGAAAGTGATTTAATCTCTCAGGTTTCCGGCACGGTGACCAAAGTAAGCCCCGATTTTCGAGCGGGTGGCTTTTTCGAAAAAGGGGATGAACTGCTGCGTCTGGATGACCGCGACTACCAAGCTGAATTGGCCGCGGCGCAATCTGAGTTGATGGCCGCACGACAAACCCTGAGCGAGGAGCAATCACGCTCGGATCAAGCCAAAGCAGACTGGAAGCGCTTGGGCAATGGCAATAAGGTGCCAGAACTCGTTGCTCGTTTACCCCAGTTAAATGCGGCCAAAGCCGCTGAATCGGCAGCGAAAGCGAATGTTGAGCAGGCCAAGCTGAATGTCGAGCGCACTCGAATCCGTGCGCCGTTTGCTGGACGCGTTCTGAGTAAATCAGTCGATATCGGTCAAGTTGTTTCCAGTGGTAATACGATGGCGACTGTTTTTGCGATCGACTATTTAGAGGTGCGCTTGCCGATCCAATCGAGAGATCTGCCCTTTATCGATCTACCTGAATACTATCGCCATGACGAGAACACCCTCAAAGACACACCCAAGGTGATGTTTGTATCTGACTTGATTGGCCGCGAAGAGTGGCAGGGCGAATTGCTCCAAACCGAAGGGGCCATCGATGACGAAAGCCGTCAGCTGTATGTCTTATCGAAGATCAATGACCCTTACGGTGATGCGGCCAAGGGTAAAGCGCCCTTAAAAATCGGCCAGTACGTGACCGCTAAAATAGAGGGTAAAACGCTCGAGAATGTGATCGTTATCCCCAACAGCGTGATCTACCAGAGTAGCTACGTTTACGCTTTGGAAGATGGCGCGCTATCGCGTAAAGAGATCAGCATCGCTTGGCAAAATGATGACGAGGCGGTGATCAGTGAGGGGCTAGCCGAAGGCGATGAGCTGGTTACCACCGTTCTAGGCCAAGTCACCTCCGGAACGCCGGCTAAACGAAAAGGCGATGAGCCAGCTCAACAAGAGGCCACGATGAAACTCGGCGAGCGTCAAACACAAGGAGCGGCGCAATGATCGCTTGGTTTGCGCGCAACCATGTGGCGGCCAACTTGTTGATGGCCACCATTGTCTTTCTGGGCTACATATCCCTAACCACCAAAATCCCATTGGAGATCTTCCCAAGTTTTGAAACGGATACGATCTCTGTACAAGTCAGTTTAAGTGGCGCAACCCCAGAGGATGCGGAGCTGAGCCTTGCCACACGGGTTGAGGATGCCATTTCCGACCTTGAAGGGATTAACGAGATCGTAAGTCGCTCAGTAGAGGGCGGTACCACGGTCAGCATTGAAGTGGATCAAGATTACGACCCTCGAGAGATCCTGGCGGACATTAAATCCCGAGTAGATGCGATCAACAGCTTCCCCGATGAGGCAGATCGTCCGGTCGTCTCCTTAGCCACTCGTACTCGCGATGTGATCAGCGTGGCTATTTCCGGTGATGTTACCGAACAGGATCTTAGAAACTACGCCGAAAAAGTGCGAAATGACTTGCTGCGTATACCGGGTGTGACCCAAATTGAGCTCGATGGGATTCGAGATTACGAAATTTCCATAGAGATTGCGCAAGATAAATTGCGTGAGTACGGCTTAACACTTAACGATATCGCAGAGCGTATCGGGAATAGCTCGTTGGATCTTTCGGCCGGTACCATCGACAGCGAAGGGGGCGACATTCTGATCCGCTCCAAAGGGCAGGCGTACAATCGCGAAGAGTTTGAGCAGATTGTGATCAAGGCCAATACCGATGGTAGCATCGTTCGACTTCGCGATATCGCAAGCGTTAATGATGGCTTTGAAGAGAGCGATCGTCGAACCCGATTTAACGGTGAATTGGCTGCAATGGTTGAGGTCTATCGTGTCGGGCGTCAGAGTGCGATCGAGGTGGCCGACAAGGTTAAAAACTACGTTCAAGAGCAGCAGGTCAGCTTACCGCGTGGTGTTCACCTTGCGTATTGGGACGATGATTCCGAGGTCGTAAAAAGCCGTTTAGAGACGCTGATCTCCAATGCCGTACAAGGCGGTATCTTAGTCCTATTAATGCTGACGCTGTTTTTGCGACCGTCCATCGCGTTTTGGGTGTTTTTGGGCATCCCGGTCAGCTTCATGGGCGCGTTTTGGGTCATGCCATTTTTCGATGTGACGTTAAATGTTATTTCTCTGTTTGGCTTTATTTTGGTTCTGGGTTTGGTTGTGGATGACGCCATCGTAACGGGCGAGAACGTCTACACCCATCTTCGAACCTCCGACTCGGGGCTTCAGGCGGCGATTAAGGGCACACAAGAGGTTTCGGTACCGGTGACTTTCGGTATCTTAACGACGATTGCGGCCTTCTTACCGATCGCTTTTATTGAAGGCGCGCGTGGTCCGCTGTTTTCACAATTGCCTTTTATTGTGATCCCCGTGCTGCTGTTTTCTTTAATCGAGTCTAAGTTCGTTTTACCTGCGCACTTAAAGCACATTCGTTTGCGCCGTGCGACCGAACAAAGCGGTTGGTTTACCCGATTCCAAGAGCGTTTTGCCGATGGTTTCGAGCAATCCATCATTCGTTATTACCGCCCGTTACTGAGCTTGGCATTAAAGCATCGATTGACCACCTTGTTCCTCTTTGTCGGTATTTTTGCGATCACCGTGGCGTTGATTTACAGCGGTTGGACACGCTTTGTGTTCTTCCCTCGTATTCAGAGTGACACGGCCCGTGCAACACTGACCATGCCCGCCGGTACCCCTTTTGAGGTAACGGACACACTGGTGCTTAACATGGTGAAAGAAGCCCGCATCATTCAGGAAAAGTATCGTGATGAAGATGGCGATAGCGTTATCATGAATATCTTCTCGACCAGTGATGCAGAAGAGGGGCAGGTACGTTTTGAGCTGGTGCCAGCCGAGCGCCGTGATATCTCATTAAGTACGTCTAGAATTGTCAATGAATGGCGCGATGCAATTGGGGATGTCGCGGGTTCTGAATCGTTAGTGTACCGCGCGGAAATCGGTCGAGGTGGCGACCCTGTGGATATTCGGATCAGCTCTGATACCACGGCCGACCTTGAAGCTATGGCCGAGAAGGTAAAAACTTACTTGGCTGGGTTCCCGACGCTGTTTGATATCGCTGATAACCTATCCGATGGTAAGGAAGAGCTACGTGTCGAGTTAAAGCCCCAAGCGTATGCGCTTGGCTTAACCCGCAGTGATGTGATCCGTCAGGTGCGTCAAAACTTCTTTGGTATCGAAGTGCAGCGTGTGCAACGTGGGCGTAACGAAGTCAGTGTTATGGTGCGTCTGCCAGAAGATGAGCGTATCTCCATTGATAACCTGCGCAGTATTTTGATCACAACCGATACTGGCCAAGTACCGCTGGATGAAGTCGCCAGCTTAACGCCTGCACAAGGGGCATCTGCGATCTACCGTATTGATCAGATGCGTACCGTCAGTGTCACGTCTGACATGGATAAGGTAAACACCAATTCGACGGTGCTCAACCGAAACCTACAGGAGTTTTTGGACCAATTGATGCTCCAATACCCAGGGGCGAATTACACCCTAGAAGGTGAAGCGCGCGAGCAACAAGAATCTTTCGATTCGTTAAAGCTCGGCTTGGCGTTTACCTTCTTTGCCATTTACGGTCTGTTGGCCATTCCGTTTCGATCTTACTCTCAGCCATTGATTGTGATGTCGGTCATTCCGTTTGGCGCGGTTGGGGCCTTGGCTGGGCACTGGTTGATGGGGATGGACCTCACCATCATGAGCTTATTAGGTTTATTGGCTTTAATTGGGGTCATCGTGAACGACTCGCTGGTATTGGTTGAGTACTGCAACCGAAAACAGCAAGCGATCACGATTGATCAAGACCGGCACGCCATGGTGATGGAAGCGGTGGAACAAGCAGGTGTAGCCCGTTTTAGGCCGGTACTGCTTACATCAATGACGACTTTCTTAGGCTTGATGCCATTGCTGTTCGAAAAAGCCGTCCAAGCGCAGTTTTTGATCCCCATGGCGGTATCACTGGGTTTTGGTATCTTGTTTGGTACGGTGATTACACTCCTGATGGTGCCTGTAAACATCATGCTGCTAGAAGATATTAAACGCTTCTTTAAGCGAATAGCCTAATCAATAGTCATTCCGAAGGCGGCCTCTGACCGCCTTTTAAACAAAGAGTACGGTTTATCCATTGAACTCATAAACCGTATCTTGTTCATAATCGTAATGGCTGTGATATCTCAACTCACTGAAGAGGAACTGCGCAATGGATAAGTCTTCGGCTACGCCACCTAATGATCAAGCATCAAAGGGTATTTACATCCCGCAAGTCGCGTTCGATTGGTACGATGAATACGCACATGGCGATATCGATCGTCGTACTTTTTTAAAGCGTTTAGGCTCTTTGGGTGTTGCAGGTTTGACCTTTGCGACCATGACAGCAGCGCTTACACCGGATTACGCCAAGGCTGAGCAAGTCTCGTTTAACGACCCCGATATCAAAGCGCAGTTTGTTGAGTTTGATTCGCCCAATGGTTATGGAAAAGGGCGGGGCTACTTGGTGGTTCCAACGGGAGTGACCGAGGACAACCCAGCACCTACAGTACTGGTTGCACACGAAAACCGTGGATTAAACCCTTACATTCAAGATGTAGCGCGCCGTTTAGCAAAAGCCGGTTTCGTCGCCTTTGCGCCTGACGCACTCTACCCTTTAGGTGGCTATCCCGGGAATGACGATGAAGGCCGCGCGTTACAAAAAAGTTTGGATCGCGCCAAGATAGAACAAGACTTTCTTGCCGCCGCGTTAATGCTCAAAGAACACCCGCTCTCTACAGGCAAGCTCGGCATGGTCGGGTTCTGTTTTGGTGGCTACCTAACCAATCAGATGGCGGCATTACTGCCAGGGTTACTGGATGCGGGCGTGCCTTTTTATGGAACCCCACCAACGGCCGAAATTTCAGCCATTACAACCCCCTTGATGATTCAATTCGCAAGTTTGGATGATCGAGTTAACGCCACATGGCCAGAATACGAAGCGGCTCTAAAAAAAGCAGAAGTGCCTTACACCGCTTATATGTATGAAGGGGTAAACCACGGTTTTCATAACGATTCGACCGCACGTTACGATCAAGCCAGTGCCGAACTGGCTTGGGAGCGCACGATCGCGTTTTTCAAAGAGCACCTAATGAGCTGAGGGTGTTTTGTATGCCCTTAGGAAGGTTTCAATGGCGATACTGATCCATTGATCTTTCTGAATTTCAGAGGGGCGCATGTCGGGGTGGGTTAAACACTCCATCTGCGCCTCGCTGCGGATCAAGCTTAAAAATACCTGCGCGGCGCGCTCGGCACCGATCTTCACAATGTCTATTTCACCGCGATGGGCGGCATTTTCCATAATGCGAGTAACGACTTGTCGCACAATCATTGGCCCTGATTGGAAAAAGTGATGTGCGATATCCGGAAAGCGGGGTGCATCGGCGATCACTACGCGATACAGGCCCATGGTTTCTGGAGTTAGGGAAGCTGCGAATAAATCCTCCAATCGACAACCACGAATAATTAAATCCTTTACTTTTAATAAGATATTTTGGCCGAATGCTTACGGAAATGACTTATTCGCAGCTTCCCTAGTACACAGATGGTTTTGTGCATTGGGGTGGCGAAACTCACCTAGCTGTAAAAACTGGACCACTTGATCCAGCACGTCCTCGTTCCTCATCATAAAGGTATGCGTGGTTGGCAGTGTTAAAAATGAGCACATCCCGGGCAACTTTGCGCTTTCGACCGAGACTTTTCCATCATCAGGGTTGGGTAAATAGGTCGAGAGAATAGGGTTAAAAGTGCTTGTTCCAGCAATGATGCCCGTCTCAGGGAGTGGAATGGTTTTATGCGACAGGTAGGTGGGGATGCTCGACTCATCCGTTCCTAGCTGCATACCGGCGGGACCATTCAATAACTCAAAACCGGGCGTATTTTTAAGATGATCCACCACCTCGCTTCCGTGATTAGGTGGCCCAAGCATAACAACGCGTTTTAAGGGGGATGCCTCTTGCTCGCTCAGGTAATAGCGGATCAAAATGCCGCCCAGCGAATGAGTCACGGCAAATATCTGATCGGCCCCTTTGGCTTGGCACTCTTCAAGTCCTTTGCTGACGGCACGCTCAGCTAACACATCAATGGTGTGTTCTCGTGAAGGGTAATCGACATTAGCCACTTGATAACCCGCGGATGCTAGATGCTCGGCCATGGGCTCCATCGCGTCGGCCGTCCTTGCAAGGCCGTGCAGTAAAACAACGCAATCGGTGGCGTTAGCCCAGCTAGAGATGAGACTTAAAGGAAGACTTAACAGTAGGGCAGAAGACACGCTCATTAGGCGTTTGATGCTAAAACGTTTGATAGGCTGATCCATTGCGCTGATTCAAAGTGAGACAATAAAGTATTGTCATCAAATACGGGCCTAAAATCAAAAAAACGAAGAAGAAATAAAGAGAGAAAAAAACTCAAGAGTCGCTAACATCAATGGCTGGCTACAAATACAAAGTTACAGTTGAAAAAGTTGAAGATCGTCACGGCAACGAAGTCGAGGGCGAGCAAATCTCCTTTCATTGTGAAAATCACGACGACATCCTCGCCATTGTCGAGCGTTTAAATGGGCATCCCTCACTCAGTTTTGAAGGGGATGAGCGGGTGGTGTTTGCCGTTGGTTTAAAACTGTTTGGCGAAACCTTGCTAAAACACCGTTCGGCCCCGGTATTTGAACCACTTAAAGATCATTTCAAGCCGTTTATGATGGGCCTAAAAGGCGGGCTCAAGATCAGTCGTTACGAGCCCTAACCCAAACGTTAAGCGCAGTTTGCCTTGGCTTGAAAAGGATTTGTGTCATCGTCTATGTCGCAATGGGCCCAATCCATGATGGATTCTAAAAACTCTTCCATCTGCTCAAGCTCATGTTCATTGAACACAGGGATGCCGTTGCGTTGCAGCTCGGCAGCGGCAACGCCGCTTTCTGGGACAAGCTTGCCTGTGAAGCTGCCATCATAAGACTCACGGTTACCGCAGGAGGGGCTTCGGCTTTTTAAAAGGGCGCAGCAAGCCCCAATGGATTTGGCCTTTTCCAAAGCCAGTTCGGCACCGTGAAGAAACTCGGGTGTTACATCGTCTCCACGGTCGGTGTGAATAAGAATAGGGTGACGAGACACGATTTCAGCAGGTGGGCGAGGTGTTGATAAACCACCAGCCACTTCAGGACAAAAAGGAATCAGTCGCTCTTCGTTTTTTAATTGTTGAATCAGTGGATGTTCCACTAGGCTGTTGCGTCCGTCATAACGAACGTTGAAGCCCAGAAGGCAGGAACTGACAAGTACTTTTGGCATGAAATGACACTCTGTTACGCGATTACCGGCCGCAGTTTATACAGTTGGATTATGATGATTCTATGACACTGCAACAGAAACTTGATCAGAATCAGGTTAAATCCGATTTTGTGTTGGGTCAGTAAACGTTTGTTATTTTTATTGTACGTCGTAACGCTGATTCAAGATCAGCGAAGAGGAAAGCATACCATGAACCACAATTTTTCAGACAAATTGTGGCACATTTGAGACTAATGGATAAGTTAGCTGGCGAGTTGAATGCTGTCGTCGCCTTCCAGCATCCAAGAGTAACGGACAAGGTCCGGCAAGCTGTTGGCTTTCATTTTGCTCATCACGCGCGAGCGATGCACTTCAACGGTTTTTGGGCTGATGCCCAGTTGTTCTGCAATTTCGCGGTTAGCAAAACCTTCGACGACCAAGGTCATGACTTGACGCTCGCGTCGGCTCAAGGCTTTGTAGTTATCGCGAACGTGAATCCCTTTTTGATATTGGGCAAAGCGTTCGGTACCCACTTGCAAACCGTATTTAGCGGCTGTTAGTAGTGCGTGTTCATCAGAGGGTTTTACCAAGTAATCAACCGCACCTTGGCGCATCGACAAAACCACATCGTTGATCTCGGCTGTTGTGCTCAGCATGATAACCGGAAGAGGGAGGCCCTGATTCGAGAAGTGCTCCAAGCAGGATGTCCCACTGACGCTGACTTGTTGGCTATCCAGCATTAAGCAGCCCATCTCTCCATCATAGTTTTGGAGAAAGGTGTGATAGTCCGAAAAGTATTCCGCAGGAAACTGGTGCTTCTCTAACAGCCACTGTACCGATAAACCGAAGTCAGGATCACTGTCAACGATGTAAACCCGGCCTGTTGCGTTGTAACTCATTAATTACCTCTAACGACATCAATGCTACTGCACAATTGCTAAACCGTTGGCTGTCCGTTTTGCCGATGTGTAAGTGTGCTGCGATCACATCCATAAACACACGCGATAAGTAATAGAGAACGCTCTGTTTTAACCCAAGAGTCAGGTTTATACCAAGCAGTTGTTCATCTAGGCCGTATAAGTTACCAGTTTAGCTAACATGTTGTCATCTAAAAGAGACACTTCGGTTAAGGAACGATTCACCTTGTTACCGTTTAAATACAATAAAGATGCATATTCTTGACCCTAATCTCACCCAAGGTCACCGATGTGTCTATCTAATGACAAAAACGTACATTTATTAAACCGCTAATAGTAGTGATTCTTATCCCTATTGGTAATCAGGGCATCTGCTTATCTTGTAACATTTTCTGACACAACTCGTTGAATTCAGTCACAGTTAAGGCTAGTGTGAAACGGGTAAATTGTTTAAAATACGATCCGGTTTAATTAATCCACTACACAGCAACTTGGACGCGTCTCGTAGGTAAGCAGTCATGGATGATGCCTCTAACGACTTTAACAACCAAATACTGACCTCACTTTGGGATGCCAAAGGGTCTTTGGTTAGCGCCAATTCTGTTTTTAAACGCTTTTATCACTCTCACGACCTTACCTTCGCCGACCTCTTTAAGCCAGGTGTCTCTCAATCCTTATTGAAAAAAGCGATTACCGAACGCGAATTCGAGATGGATCTTACCTGCCCGTCACCCATCGGCGATCAGCGCATGTATTGCCAATTTAGGATGAATCAATCCTCGGACGGTTTACGCATCTCGGTCAGGCAAAATGTATTGGAAGTTTCCGATACCGATACCGATAGCACAACACCGTCGTTTGATAACGTCAGCGATTGGCAGGCTCGGCAAAGCTTGATGCGTCAAGAGATACGAAACGCCCTTGGGAAAGGTCAGTTCGACCTTCGTCATCGCTATATTCGCGGTTTATCCGAGAACTGGCCCAAAGGGATCGAGATGAGCATGGTTTGGCATCACCCAAGCTTGGGTGAAGTCACGATGGATGAGTACATGGGCCTTGCTGAGGAGCTCGGTATATCAGAGCTGTTGGCCGTATTCGCGTTGGAGCAAGCGTGTTCTACGCTGACGATGTTTGATCGATCCAACCCTATTGATTCGGCCATCGTGCATCTAACGGCACACCAGTTATTATCATCCAGCTTCCTGCCTTCGCTGGAGTCGGTACTTAAGCGTAAAAAGATCAATCCTAACCGCTTGATCATCTTCATATCCGAACGTGAACTGCTTATGCAGCGCCTTACCTTGGACCATACTTTGATGGAGTTGCGCTTCATGGGCGTAAGGTTGTGTACTCAGTGCTCGCTCAAATCTTTATACCGCTTTGCTGATGACCCGGCGTTACCGATTTCGCACATTAAACTGCTGATAGGCTCCTTGATTGATCAAGAAGGGGCGGAGCTCAAACTCATGAAGATGATTAGCCGCTCTGTCACGGCGATGAATAAAAGTGGGGTGCAGTTGATCGTTGCCGATGTGCAGGACCCAGATTACCTCGCGCTCTTTTCAGAGCTGGGTGTGGGGTTGTACCAAACCAAATTTCTGTACTGATTCATCGTTTCTACTCACACGGTTTTAACCCGTATGGCGGGATGGTCAGGCAAGCAGATGACTGCTTACCTGTAGCGGTATTTACTCGCTTGCGGTGTCTTCTGTCGGTTTGCGGTCAACCATCAAGGTCGCATAGCCAGTCGCAACCACTTTCTCGCCCACCGTTACATCGGTTTTTAGCTTCACACGGCGGCGGCGCTCGTCAATTTCAGAGACGGTCAGTGTGGCTTTTGCGGTATCGCCAATGTAAACCGGTGCTTTAAATTTGATCTCTTGATCCACGTAGATCGCACCAGGGCCTGGTAGGCGAGTACCCGCCACAGTCGAAATCAGCGCAGCGCTGAACATCCCATGGACAATCCGGTCTTTAAACATGGTGGTAGCAGCGTATTCGGCGTTTACGTGGATGGGGTTGTTATCGCCCGAAATTCCGGCAAAGGTATAAACATCGGATTCAGAAATCGTTTTGGCATAGGATGCGCTCATCCCGATTTCGAGATCTTCCAGATAGTATCCGTGAAGTTCCTGCATGGTTAGCCTCATGTGTTCAGTAAGTATTGGCGTAGTGTATCGAAACCTGCGTTTGATTTCCTGTTTAATCAGCAAGGTTTACGCCGTTCATGGCCGCACAAAACTGTTAAAAAACCGTTAAATCAGGTAATGTACGCGCTGATTTTAGAAAGGAACTGGATGAGACATGATCATTACTCCAAAAATTCGTGGTTTTATCTGTACAACAACCCACCCAGTGGGCTGTGAGAACAATGTAAAAGAGCAGATTGAATACGTAAAAAGCAAAGGCAAAGTAGAAAATGGGCCTAAGCGTGTATTGGTGGTTGGTTCGTCCAGCGGCTACGGTTTGTCATCCCGTATTGCTGCGGCATTCGGTTCCGATGCGGCAACCATCGGCGTGTTTTTCGAAAAACCAGGTACCGAGAAAAAAACCGGTACGGCGGGTTGGTACAACGCTGCGGCATTCGACAAGTTAGCAAAAGAGGCTGGCTTGTATGCAAAAAGCATCAACGGCGATGCCTTCTCTCACGAAGCGAAGCAAAAAGCGATTGAGCTGATCAAAGAAGACCTCGGCCAGATCGATCTGGTGGTCTACTCCTTGGCCTCTCCTATTCGTAAAATGCCAGATACGGGCGAAGTCGTGCGTTCTGCGCTTAAGCCTATTGGTGAGCCATACCGTTCAACGGCGATCGATACCAATAAAGATGTGATCATCGAAGCTGAAGTTGAACCGGCTACCCAAGAAGAGATCGACAACACTGTTACCGTTATGGGCGGCGAAGATTGGGAACTGTGGCTAAATGCTTTGAATGAGTCGGGTGTCTTGGCAGAAGGCTGTAAGACCGTTGCCTACAGCTACATCGGTACAGAAATCACATGGCCGATCTACTGGCACGGTGCACTGGGTAAAGCCAAGCAGGATTTAGACCGCGCCGCTACAGAGCTTAACAACACCTTGTTCCAAAAGGGCGGTCAAGCCAACGTGGCTGTGCTTAAATCCGTTGTGACGCAAGCAAGCTCGGCTATCCCTGTCATGCCTTTGTACTTGTCCATGGTCTTCAAAGTCATGAAAGAGCAAGGTTTGCATGAGGGCTGCATGGAACAGGTGGATCGCTTATTCCGCACAGGTCTTTACGGCACAACCGGTCAAATCGACGAAGGTAACCGCTTCCGTATGGATGATTGGGAACTGCGCGATGATATCCAAGATGCGTGTAAGGCGATGTGGCCAGAGATCACAACAGAAAATCTGTTCGAAAAAACCGACTACGCTTACTACAAGACTGAGTTCTTGAAATTGTTCGGTTTTGGTGTTGATGGCGTCGATTACGATGCGGATGTTAGTCCTCTGGTTGAGTTCGATGTTGTCGAACTGAACTAAGCAGGCATGCCGAACAAGAGCCCGGCTAGATGTCGGGCTTTTTTGTAACTGAAGGTATTTCTGACTTTTTTACTCGGAATACCTGTTCCCAAAGACGGCTTTTTGGGAAAATAGATCAAATAGTAACCAATCTGGTGTATCACCCAACATGATCAAAACGGCTCCCGATCTTTTTTCATATAAACGCTATTGGGCGGAATGCTATGGAAATGCTCCGTTCTTACCCACATCGCGCGAAGAGATGGATGCTCTTGGTTGGGATTCTTGCGACATCATCATCGTTACGGGTGATGCGTATGTAGACCACCCAAGTTTTGGCATGGCTGTGATTGGTCGTGTGCTGGAAGCGCAGGGCTTCCGCGTTGGCATCATCGACCAACCCGATTGGCGTTCAACCGAACCGTTCAAAGAGCTGGGTCGTCCTAATCTGTTTTTCGGCGTCACCGCCGGTAACATGGATTCGATGATCAACCGCTACACGGCGGATCTTCGTGTACGTCACGATGATGCTTATACGCCCGATGGCGCGGAAGGTAAACGCCCAGACCGTGCGGTCATTGTTTACTCCCAGCGTATCCGTGAAGCGTTTAAAGATGTGCCTTTGGTGGTGGGCGGTATTGAAGCTAGCTTACGACGCATTGCGCAGTACGATTACTGGAGCAACAAAGTACGCCGCTCTGTTTTGATCGACTCTGGCGCTGACATTTTGCTCTACGGTAATGCGGAACGTGCCATTGTTGAAGTGGCCCATCGTTTAGCCGACGGCCAAAGCATCGAACAGATGATGGATATCCGCGGTACGGCGGTTATTCGCGAATACTTGCCTGAAAACTACACCGAGATTGACTCCACGCGCGTTGATTGGCCGGGTAATATCGACAAGTTTCAAAACCCGTACGAATACATCAAAGAGCCGAGCAAGTGCGCTTCCGAGAAAGGCAAGGACAAAGACGAAGTACAACCGCTTCGTATCATCCCTGAGCCATTGAAAGGTAAGCAGCGTCTGGATAAAGAAAACACCTACATTCGCTTACCTGCGTTTGAAAAGGTGGCTAAAGACCCTGTGTTGTATGCACACGCATCCCGAGTGTTGCACTTGGAATCGAATCCACACAACGCCAAAGCCTTATTACAAAAGGACGGTAACAAGCAGATCTGGATTAACCCACCGCCGATTCCTTTGGAAACCCCAGAAATGGATGCGGTGTTTGGTTTAACCTATCAGCGTATTCCGCACCCTAAATACGGTGAGCGTAAAATTCCGGCCTACGACATGATCCGTTTCTCGGTCAACATCATGCGTGGCTGTTTTGGTGGCTGTACCTTCTGTTCGATCACTGAACACGAAGGGCGTATTATTCAAAGCCGCTCGCAGGATTCGGTGATCAAAGAGATCGAAGAGATCCGCGATAAAGTCCCTGGCTTTACCGGTACCATCTCGGATTTGGGCGGGCCGACCTCTAACATGTACCACCTCAACTGTAACGACCCGGACATCCAAGCGTCGTGCCGTAAGTTGTCGTGCGTGTACCCTGTGATCTGTAAAAACCTGAAAACCGACCACAGTGAAACCACCCAGCTTTACCGTAAAGCCCGTAAGCTCGAAGGCGTTAAAACCGTTGCGATCGCATCCGGGCTTCGTTATGACTTAGCGGTAGAAGACCCAGAGTACGTTAAAGAGCTGGTGACCCACCACGTAGGTGGTTACCTGAAGATTGCCCCAGAGCACAGCGAAGAGGGCACGCTTAATAAGATGATGAAGCCTGGTATGGGCACATACGATAACTTTAAGCGCATGTTCGATAAGTTCTCTAAGGAAGCAGGTAAGAAGCAATACCTGATTCCGTATTTCATTGCCGCACACCCAGGCTGTGAAGATGAGGATATGCTGAACCTTGGTTTGTGGTTAAAAGAGCACAAATTCCGTGTGGATCAGGTTCAAACTTTCTACCCATCACCGATGGCACTGGCAACGGCGATGTATCACTCGGGTCGTAACCCGCTCAAGAAAGTGAACTACAAGAGTGAAAAGCTCTACATCCCGCGTGAGTTGGAGCAACGTCGTACCCAGAAAGCGTTTTTGCGTTACCACGATGAAAGCAACTGGCCGCGTTTGCGTCAACAGCTTAAAGACATGGGGCGTGAAGATCTGATCGGGGATGGCACTGGTTGCCTTGTACCGGCGGAAGAGGTCGAGACGCGTAAGTCTGGCGCTCGCCCGCAAGCTAAATCCAGCACGCAAAAGCCAAGTAATACAGCAGCCGCGTCGAAAGGTGGCAAAAAGCCAGTCGCCGCGACCGCTAAGGTGGACCTTTCTAAGCGTCCTACCGCGCTGGCCCGCCAAAAGGCGGCATCCAAAGCGGCTAAGAAGAAGGGTAAAACCTCCAGCGTTAAAAAAGCGCAACGCTAAAACGAACATAGCCCCAGTGATGGGGCTTTTTGTTGTCCATACATGACTGACTAAAAACTAGCCAATTTGTAGCAATCTGCTACAATGCGGTTAAGCAAACACAGTTGGAGTCGATCATGGCTAAAGCGCATTCTCCGTTACGACTTGAAAAACAGTTGGTAGAACAAGCCACCTTATCCGGTAAGTTGCTGCACCGTTCGGCTGCAGAGCAGATCGAGTATTGGGCTGATATAGGCCGTACGGTTTCCAGTAAAATGTCGCCCGATGCCTTACTGCAAGTAATTTCGGGGCTGGCTCAAGTAAAAGTTGAACCAGTAGTAACGCCTGTTGTGGATGCCGATCTTTTATTTGGTGAACTTGAAGAAGATCGCCAAAGCGGGGCATTAGCCCAAGGGATCACTCAGAGTGCGGTCAAATACCAAGCATCCGCTGCCTATCCGGGGTTATTAGAGCAGATCGACCACGAAGGTAAAGTAGTGATCGGTTCGTTTCAAAACGGTGCTTTCAAGCCCCATAGCGAGATCAGCAACTAAGCGGTTAGAACAACGACTCTATGAAACAGTTATGGATGCTGGTTGGCGGCAATGGTGCAGGGAAGAGCACCTTCTATCATAAATATCTAGAACCCAAAGGGTTGCCGTTTGTAAACGCCGATATCTTGGCGAAACAGCTCTACTCGGACAACCCAGAGCTGCACAGTTACGAAGCGGCACGCTACGCCGAAATGATGCGTGAAAAGCTCATTGTGGATGGAGCTAACTTCTGCTTCGAAACCGTTTTTTCCCATCCTTCTAAAGTCGACTTTTTGGGTAAAGCCAAAGCCTTTGGTTATCAAATCATCATGGTAGTGATCCATGTTGATGATGTATCCCTTAATCAAGCGCGTGTATCCCAACGGGTTTCAATCGGCGGTCATCATGTGCCGGATGATAAAGTCGCCTCACGAATCCCAAGAACCTTAGATAATGTTCGCTCAGCATTACCCCTGTGTGATCATGTGACCTTTCTTGATAACTCAAGCGCTGAAAACCCCTATGTGCGCCTAGCCACCATCAAGAATCAAGTGGTTACCTTGCATCAAGACCCAATGCCGAATTGGTTAGCGGCTATTTTAAACGACCAATAAAAAAGCCAAGTGGATCAGACTTGGCTTTGGTAATAAGGGTTGTGGTCGTTAGCTTTGATCCGGCTCAAACAAACCTCGCTTCATTACACACTTCACCCAGAACGCCGTGATCAGTCCCAGCACCAGAAGGATCCCGCCAGTGATGCTGTACACGGTGGTTGTCATCTCGGGTGATGGGGAGTTATTCAGCGCGACATAGATCATGGCCGCAATCCCAAGTAGCTGAGGCAATGGGTAGAACGGGGTTCGGTAGGGGCGATCAAAGTGTGGCAGTCGTTTACGCAACACTAAGACATTCACATGCGCGACCATGTATGCCAGCAAATAGCTTGTTGTTGCAGCGATCACTAAGGTGATCAGCGAATCAATATCGACTAACAGGTAAGGAATCGTGGTTAAGACCGCGATCAATAACGTCGCACGCCAAGGCACACCAAATCGGTTTGTCGCTATTAATTGCGGGAAGGCTTGGCCTTGTTCGGCCATGCCATGCAGCATACGCGGGATGGATGCCAGCAGGGTATTCACCGTACTGCAGGTCGCCGCGAGAGCCATGACCGTTGCGATAAACAAGCCACTTTGACCAAAGACGGCGTTTGCGTAATCCAGATACG
Source organism: Neptunomonas sp. ABH4_499 (assembly GCF_056160565.1). Taxonomy (NCBI): domain Bacteria; kingdom Pseudomonadati; phylum Pseudomonadota; class Gammaproteobacteria; order Oceanospirillales; family Oceanospirillaceae; genus Neptunomonas; species Neptunomonas sp. ABH4_499. The sequence continues at coordinate 172,795 of NZ_JBSWXK010000005.1, forward strand.
GGATGGGGGACTCTAATAAGTTCTCAGTCGAAAGGTACATGGAAGCGCCTACGACAAACACCAAAAAGATACTGAAGATCGCAAACAATGACAGCTTCATCGCGCGTGGGATGTTCTGGCTGGGGTTTTTGACCTCCTTGATCATCGGGCAGATAAACTCCACACCGACCATCAGCCACATCGCAAGTGCGACTAAACCAATAAAGCTACCATCGATTACGCCTTCAAACCCCCAGTTCACCGGTGTACCTGTCAGCGTTGGGTGTGGCTCGACAACACCGGTGATCGCAACAAGCCCCATCAAGACCATGGCGCTGATGAGCACCGTGGCCAGCAAGTTCTGGATGCGAGCAAACACATCTGCTCCGATCAGATTGGTTAACACCAACACCGATAAGATCAGTAATGGGACGACTTTTTCGGGTAGAACGCCCGGAAGTAAGGCTTGCAGCATCACATCCACCAAGAACATCTCGGTGGGCATCGCCAATACGGCTACCACAACGTAGCCTGCAAAAACCGCCAGTATCGCCGGGAAATGGCCGATTGCTCGTTGTGTGTACATGGCAAGAGAGCCTTCCTCCGGAAACATCAGGGAGAGTTCCGAAAAGCTCATGGCGTTAAACAACGCAATCACCAACGCCATCACCATTGCAGCAATGAAAGCCATACCGCCAAGCCCTAAGCCTTGTGTGGCGGAGATCATAGCACCCTGAACGATCACCATTCCGACACAAATGGCCATCATGGTGGGCAGTCCAAGCTTCTTTTTAACCTTGTGTCGTGCAGTACCTGTTGCGTTTGTTCGTGTTCCTGCGTGGGTTAACTCACTCATAAACGTACCTCCGATAGATTCGTTTGTTGGTTATAGTCGAGCAAAGGAATAGGGAGATGGATCCACTATTGGGGTGTTCTGTGTCACTAAGTCTGCGGCCAACGTACCTGCAGCGGGGCCTGTACCAAAGCCGTGACCGGAAAACCCCGTGGCAATGGTCAACCCCGGGACAGAGTCAATCCGGTCAATAACGGGGTTTGAATCGGGTGTTACGTCAATTAAGCCTGCCCAGGCTTCCTCAATCTGAGCCGATGCAAAACTTGGCCAAGCACGGCTTAGGTTGTCCAATGCATCTTTATTGAGCGATGCATTGGCGCTTGGGTTATTAATACGGACTTTCTCGTAGGGGGCTTTTTGATCTTCACTCCAGCGCCTTGGTAGGGTGAGGTCTTTAAAAAAGGGTTTGCCAAAGCCGATCTTTAAAAAGTCTCGCTGGGTTTTGAGTTGATCCAGATAGCGATGACCAATCAGTAGGTGATCTAGTAGAAAGGGCGCATCGAGCTTGCCACGTTGGGTGATGATAAAGCCGCCATCTTTATGCTTTCTAAAGGAAAAATCGGGACCGCCAACGGATACATCGGTAGGGCCTTCCATCGGCGTTGTCCGAAGTACCGAGCAGATCAGCGGTAGGGTTGGCAGGTTAATGCCCAAATTACCTAAAAAGCGGCGAGACCAAGCGCCCCCAGCAAGCAGAACCTCTTTGCAGCGGATTTCGCCTTGCTCGGTCACCACCCCCGAGACTCGCCCTGCGGAGAGCGATAACGTCCTAACGGCACAATGCTGGATAAGCGTTGCACCTAGTCCCATCGCTTTTTTTGCCATGGCCGCTGTTGCATGAGTGGGTTCGGCACGACCATCGGAAGGGGTATACACGCCACCAAGCCAATCGCCTTTACCGCCGGGTACTAAGTGGTCGATGTCGGATGGGGTCAGTAGACGGGAGTCCAGATCCATACCATCCACGGAGGCGATCCATTGACGATGTGCCTCAAGCTGGGTCTCCGTATTAGCCAAAAACATAATGCCCGAGGCTTTGTAACCCACCGACTGACTTACGCGCTCTGGCATCGCATGCCATAGTCGATCGGCTGCTTGGGCCAATGGAATATCGGCTTTGTGACGGCTGGTTTTGCGAATCCAACCAAGGTTTCGGGAGGATTGCTCGCATGCGATGTGACCCTTTTCGATTAACACGACCGGAATACCGCGCTCAGCCAAGGTCAGTGCCGCACTGACCCCGACAATCCCGCCGCCAATGATCACGACATCCGTCTCTTTGGGAAGAGTGTCATTCGTGCTTAAACGCTCTAGTAGTTGACTCATACAACGGCCTCAATCAAACCAGTGAGATGATTTGAGCGTTGGCTTTTCCAGCGCCCCGAAAGGCGGTTACTTCAAGCTCGACCTTATATTCAAGCGAGCCTAAAGGCGGGTTGGTGACCGTGGTTGCAGGGTCGATCCCCTTAAACTTGGTACCGATGTGCTCCATGACTTTCCCGGTATCGCTTGGGTTTTGAATAAATACGCGGGATATCACGACATCCGCTAAGGTGGCGTCCACGGCAGCCAGTGCGCGTTCAATGTTGCTAAAGACTTGATCGGTCTGTTCAAGAACGTCATCTGGGATTTGAAGCGTATCGGGGTTGCGGCCAGCCGTGTTGGAAACGAAGATCCAATCGCCTACGGCTACAAGACGTGAGTAGCTCGCGATCTCTTCCAATTTGGAACCTGTTTTTACTTTAACGATGTGAGTCATGGGGTTGTCCTTAAAAATGAAATGATTAAACAAGATGGGTACTAGCGAAGCTCGGGTGTATTCCAAAGGTTTAGGGAGACGCCTATGCCTTTATCAAGGGCATTGCGATACACCACCGTGGCCCAAGCCACGTCCTCAACCGGCATACCGCCAACCGACATGATGATGATTTCGTCATCGTTGTTACGGCCTGGTATCTCACCGGTAACGATTTCGCCGATGTCTTCAAGGTCGTTTGGATCAAGCAGGCCTTCTTCGACCATATCCATAAAACGAACCCCAACCAGAGGAATGATGCAGTGGGCAGGTTTGGGAACCTCCTCGAACCAGGCTTCGTACAGGCCTTTGCTGTCCAGCACTTTGCGCACATCGGCTGCTTCCATCCCCGCATCGAGTTGACAGCTGGCAGGCATAGCGAGAAACGCCCCAGGTTTGACCCATTCCCGCTTCACAATCGGGTAGGTAGATGGGTCGCCAACCTCGCCTGAGTTGCAATAGGTGATGATGTCCGAGCCTTCGGCGACCTCCTGAAGGGTATCGACTACTTGGATGCTGGTAATCTGCGGATAGGTGCTTTTAACCCATTCGATAAAGGCTTCTAAGCTACGAGCGCCGCGGCCTTTTACCTTGATGGTGTCGATGGATGGACGTGCGGCAATAAAGGCCGCAACGGATGTGCGCCCCATCACACCTGGGCCTAGCAAACCGATCACTTTTGCATCTTTCTTGGCTAGGTGTCGTGCGCCCACACCCGGAATAGCGCCGGTACGATAAGCCGACAGTAAGTTGGCCGACATATACGCGAGAGGGGCACCGGTATCGATATCACTTAAAGTGAACATCAAGATAGAGCGCGGTAAGCCTTTCTCGCGGTTAGCGATGTTAGATCCGTACCACTTAACACCGCAGGTTTGAAAATCGCCGCCTAAATAGGCTGGCATCGCCATTAACCGGCGGTCGGCTGTCGGCTTAGGCATGGTGGGAAACGGGGATTCATCGGGAAAGGTGATCATCGCACCGTGTGAATCGCTGTTAGGCCCAGCCATCCGGTAATCACCTTTGTGCAGCAGGGCAAACATCTGCTCCATCGTATCTACGCACAAGGGCATATCTGTAACGCCAGCCTTAATCATGTCTTGCTCAGACAGGTACAGAAAATCGATTTGGGTGTTGGTTGTCATAGCTCACCTTCAACATAGGGCTTGAGAACGAATAACCCGATGTTAAAAGTGAGAAAGCGGGGGCGTATTGAATATTTACGACACGATATCGCCCATCTAAAAAAATGCGCTTGTCGATAAAAGTGGCATAACGGTTGCTATCTGATGTTAAAAACAATGCCAGTAAGCGACTATGACCCACTCGACCGTATTAAGCTCTATCGCCAACATACACTCAAAACAGCCTTGGTTTGTGTTAAGTGCAGATCAGCACTTTGATTTGATGGGGTCGAACCATCACTGCATATCGCACTTTTATAGCTTTAAATCGGCTACTGGGCGCGGGCAAACCTTTGCGGTGCCCGATGGCTGTGTGGACATCGTATTTGATTGCGACCAAGACAACCCGACAGCACGGGTATGCGGTACTACCATTGAGGCTCGGGATGCCCATCTACTGGGGGATCGACGCTACTTTGGTGTTCGTTTTGAACTGGGTGTGATACCGGAGTTTTTAGGCGTAACCGGGCAGGATATTGTTGATCAAGAGATACCGCTTCTCGACCTTGTCCCCGATGCCGAAGCCATGTTTGAAAGCCTGATTAAAGAACCCGAGTTTTTAAGCCGGGTATCGGTGTTTGAGCGTTTCTACCGTGGCCAAATGGCGCGCGCCGCTTCACCACTGACCCAGCAGGTGATCCAAGCCATTTGCCTTAACAAAGGTAATATTCGGATGAGCGATCTAGAGCTTCTTTCAGGCTATTCTATTCGCAGTATTCAACGCCAGTTTCGGGATGATATGGGTATGACGCCCAAAGTCTTTAGTCGAATAATTCGTTGTCAATCAGCGATTTATGGAATAAATCATACAGATCGCATTAACTTTGTAGATTTAGCGTGTGACCTTGGGTTTAGCGATCAACCGCATTTTTTACGCGAGTTTAAAAAGTTAGTAAGCACAACACCGCTGGATTACGTAAACCATATTAAACAAGACACTTACCTCGAACGCATCCGGTATGTGTGATCAAAAATGGTTCATTCGAACCCTCGATTGCAATCTTTTCGAGCAGTTTTACGTTGTTATCTTTGATAACCGGGATTCGGGCCTGTCATCGAAAATGGAGCCAAACGCCGAATACTCCTTGTATGATCTGGCCGCCGATACCCTAGGTTTGGCGGATGCACTTGATTTGGAAACGTTTCACCTAGCCGGGTTTTCAATGGGTGGGAAGTTTTGCGCGTTTTATAATGGTGGAAGGCGGTTGAGTGTTGTGATGATCTTTAAATCGCACCTTCCCTAATGTACGAGATTAAAAAAGCTAAACGCTAATGATTTTCTCACTTCTTTTTAGGACGTGCACTGCTCCGCTACCGTCAGCTACGACTTATCTAAACGCGATAGCCAATCGATAAAGAGCGCGGCTTCAGGCGAGACTTCTTGACCGCTGTAGCGGACTAAATAAAAAGATTCGCTTGCAGGCACCCGGTGGCTAAACGGGGCTACGAGCTGGCCATTAGCGAGTAAATCTTCCACCATGGAGGAGCGAGCTAAGGCGACACCGACACCCAACTCGGCCAGCCGCAATGAGGCAAGTAATGTGTCCAATTGCATGCCACGGGATGGGTCGACTGTTTCTTCGTTCATCATAGAAAGCCAATATCCCCAGCCTTCTTCATAACCCATTACATGGAGTAGGGTGTGGTTGGCTAAATCAGCGGTGGTGTGGATAGGTTGTTGTGCGAGCAACTCAGCAGAGCAGACTGGGAACAGAGTATCCCAGCTTAGGCGTTGTGAGGTATGCCCTGGCCATTTGCCGTTTCCCCAACGGATTTCCATATCATCATCGGCGTCGCTGTCTTTGACCCACAAAGTACTGATATAGCGGATGTCGATGTGTGGGTAGAGCGCTTGGAATGCCGGGAGCCTTGGCGCTAACCAATGTACGAAGAAGGATAAACTTCCTCTAATTTTAACAGGCGTGCGCTGATCTTGGCTAAATAGCTCGCTGGTTCCTGCGGCTAGCCGGGAGATGGAGTCTTGCACGACGGGTAAATACGACAAGCCTTCGTCGGTCAGCTTTAGGCCGCGAGGTAAGCGCTTGAACAAAGCAACGCCGAGGTGCCGCTCCAGTAAGCGGATCTGCTGGCTAACAGCGCCTTGCGTTAAGTGAAGCTCTTGGGCTGCTTTGGTAAAATTTAAGCAGCGCGCCGAGACTTCGAAGGTGCGTAGCCAATTGAGAGGAGGTAACGCTTTTTGGTTCATGGACATGTGTTAAGGGCGCTGCAAAGTACGTTAGGTGGCTTTCTGCCCTTAGAGTACCTGACCCAAAAAGCGTTGCAAGCGTGGATGTCGCGAACTGAAAAAACGTTCGGGAGTTTCTTCTAGTATCAGTTCGCCTTCTTCCATAAAAACGACTCTATCGGCGACTTCCTTCGCAAAGTTCATCTCGTGAGTGACCACAACCATGGTCATTCCGTCGTTGGCCAAGCCTTTCATAACATCTAGTACTTCACCCACCATTTCAGGGTCTAATGCGCTGGTAGGCTCATCAAAGAGCATGATTTTAGGGCGCATCGCCAAAGCGCGTGCAATGGCGACGCGCTGTTGTTGTCCGCCAGATAAGCGTGACGGATAGTTGTCCATTCGGTCGGCCAGACCCACACGGGTAAGCAGTTCGCGGGCATGTTGCTCGGCTTCATCTTGGCGCTCTTTAAGGACTTTGATTGGCGACATCATAACGTTGCCTAACGCCGTTTTATGCGGAAATAAATTAAACTGCTGAAAGACCATGCCAACATCTTTACGTACGTGGTTAATGTTGGTCTTTTTATCCGTTAAGTTGACTCCATCCATCACAATCGAGCCAGAAGAAATAGTCTCTAACTGATTAAGTGTCCGTAAAAAGGTGGATTTTCCCGATCCGCTAGGGCCTATGATGACCACCACTTCACCGGGTATGACATCCAGTGATACCTGCTTTAAGGCATGGCAGCCGTTCGGGTAGGATTTATCAACCTGGCGTGCTTTGATGATGGGTTTTGGATTAGTCACTGGCGGCTAACCTCTTCTCTAAACGCTGAATAGCCCAGGATAAGCCACCGGTCACTACCAAATATAAGGCAGCAATGGTGAACCAAACTTCGAATGGCGCAAAGCTGCCACTTACTACTTCTCGCCCAGCCTTTGTGAGGTCGGTAATTGAAATAACTGAGACCAGCGAGGAGTCTTTAATGAGGTTAATAAACTGCCCGGCCAATGGGGGTAAGGTGCGCTTAATGGCTTGCGGCATAATTACGTTAACCATGGCTTGCAGGTAGTTCATCCCCAAGGAACGCGCGGCTTCCATCTGTCCTACGGGCACAGCTTGTATGCCAGCACGTACGATTTCCGCTACATAAGCCCCAGTAAAGATAGATAGCGCAGCCACACCTGCCGTAAAGCGATCTAAATCAAATACGGTACCGATAAAGAAGTACACAATAAATATCTGAACCAGTAAGGGGGTACCCCGAATCACTTCTACGTATGTAACGGCTAGATTGCGCAGTACTTGTAAATGCGAGACACGCATTAAGCCAAAGACCACACCTAATAGAATTGAAAAAATTAAGGAGATAAAAGATATTTTAATCGTAACCCAAAGCCCCTCAGCAATAGGGCCAAATCGCCAGCCTTCTATTCGGGCTAGGGTGTCGCCTTGGAAGATGAGGTCCCCATCCATTACGACTAAGCGATCGAAGTGCGTTACGATTTGAGGATCTGTGCCTACGTCAGGTTGAATGATGAGCTTGGATTGCCCTTCAATGACGGCCGTTCCATCGGTAGCGGCTATGATGTCTTGTGGCTCGGTATTAATAATATAAGGCCACAAACGATCCCAGTGCCAGTTGTAGTTGATACGCTGGCCGGAAAAATACACACCAAAGATAAGTACAGCCATGATGAGTGCATAGAGGCCATGGCCTAGCCAGCGGTTTGTTGAAGATTGCATACTGTCTCTTAAATAACAAAAAGAGCCTAGGGTCAGTAGGCTCTTATTTAGGTGGCGAAAGTGTAGCGTTTACTGGATGCTATCTACCCAGCTATCAGACTCAAACCACTTTTTATACATACGATCATAAGTGCCATCTTTCTTGATCTGAACTAGGTAGTTGTTCAAAAAGTTAAGGAAGTTAGGGTCATCTTTACGAATTGCCATACCAATTGGCTCGTACGTGAAGGATTCAGCTAAATGCGCAACACGATCTTTGTTTTGTGAAGCGTACAATGCATTGTAAGGTAAGTCATAAACAAAGGCATCTGCTTTGCCGTTGGCTACTTGTAATACGGCATCGGCAGAGGTCTCAAACAAGTCTAATGTCGCTTTTGGTAGGTGTTTTTTAGCGGCTTCAGCACCTGTTGTGCCAATCTGCGATGAGATGCGGTATTTAGCATCGTTTAAATCACGATAGCTGGTAATTTCACCTTTTAGCGCGGGATTGATAATAACGGTTTGTCCGATTTCGATATACGGATCAGTAAACATTACTTTTAAGTTGCGCTGAGCCGTGACCGTCATGCCACCAATAATGATGTCGCATTTGCCTGTTTGCAGGGCAGGGATGATGCCATCCCATGCTGTATTTACAGGCACAAACTTGACGTCCATTGAGCGCGCCATGTGTTTAGCGATATCAATATCAAAACCTATGAAGCGGCCGTCTTTTGTTTTCATTTCGAACGGGATGTAACCCGCTTCAAAACAAACCTTAAGTTCATTGCTTGAAAGGATGTTGTCTATGGCTGAGTTTGCAGCGTTGGCAGCAGAAGTGGCAATAAGAGTGCTTGCAAGCGCTAAACCGGTAAATACTTTTTTAAAACTAGGTTTCATGTGTTTCCTTATCCAATCGCTAGGCATATCGATGTTTAGATCAGTGTAGGTCGCAGAGCTGGCTATCTGGCCAAACAGAATAGGGCATACAATATAAACAAGAGCGCCGGTTAGGAGTAACTATGATATCTACCTCTAAGACCCTGTTTTTTTAATGGATAGGCGTCAGTATGATGATGAATTCACTATTATATGCGTATTTGTCGGGTAATTTTTTATTATCTCCTTTAATTTTTTATGGCTTCGTCGTTAAAATGGGCAAAATTTTTAAGCTGATGGATAAACAATATGCATACGGTAACAATCCTTGATGGTGGTATGGGTCGTGAACTCGCACGTTTGGGGGCGCCTTTTAAGCAACCCGAATGGTCTGCGCTGGCGATGATGGAAGCACCAGAGATTGTAAAAGAGGTACATAAATCGTTTATCGCGGCGGGCTCACGTGTCATTACGACTAACAGTTATTCGTTGGTGCCGTTCCATATCGGCGAAGAGGTGTTTAAGGCTCGTGCGGCTCAGTTAGCTCGGGATTCTGCCCGAGTGGCAAATGAAGCGGTTGCTGAAAGTGGCCAAGCGGTGCGTGTGGCTGGCTCTTTGGCTCCTTTATTTGGCTCTTACCGGGCCGATCTTTATCAACCAGAGCAGGTAGATGATATTGCGCGTCCGTTGATTAATGCTCTGAATGATCATGTCGATCTTTGGCTTAATGAGACACAGAGCTTGATATCTGAGTCATTAGCAATGAAGGCGCTAGTTAATGAGATTGATACCCAGAAAAAGCCGTATTGGGTGTCGTTTACACTAGAAGATGCTTTCGAAACAGCGGAGCCTTGCTTGCGCTCTGGTGAAACGGTAGCCGATGCAGTGTTGGCAATGGCAAACGCGGGTGTTGATGCCATTTTGTTTAACTGCAGCCAGCCTGAGATTATCGCCGATGCTATTGATGTAGCCAACCTTGTGTTAACAGGTTTGCAGCGGAAGATTCAGATAGGCGCTTATGCGAATGCGTTCCCTCCTCAACCAAAAGACGCGACGGCCAACGAAGGGTTAGATGAATTACGTGCGGATTTAACTCCCGATAGCTATCTCGTGTGGGCAAAAAAATGGCAGCAGCAGGGCGCTTCATTAATAGGGGGGTGTTGTGGTATTGGGCCAGATCATATCAAAGCCCTAGCGCAAAACCTGTAACGCTGGTAGGTGGCTTGTGTGCCCCATAAATAGTTTGTTGTGGGGCTGTATTACAGGCGCTTCGTTGACCGTGCGCCGCATAATATTTCGACGCTTTAGGTAAGGTGCGATTTAAAGGTCGTCACGACTTTCAACCACCTTCTATCGATATAAAACGCGTAAACTTCCCTGTTTTCGGTACTAAAAAGTGACACGATTAATCGTGCCACCGTATGCATATTCGTGTATTACTTGATCAATATTATACCCCCACCAAACGCTTGATAGATGCCTACCAGCCGATCAAAGGTTTGCTGTTCAAGTACAGCCAGTTGATCTCGACTTCTTAGCAGTTCGCGTTCGGCATCTAAAAGATCCAAAAACTCACCACTCCCGGCCTCGTAGCGTTGTCGTGCAATCGACACGGCTTTTTCGCTCGCCATACGCTGCTTTTGAGTGATTAACTCCTGCTGGCGGCTTAGGTTGTAGCTTTTAAGGCTTAACGTCATTTCGTTAAGCCCATCAAACACACTTTGCTGAAACTCCGCTAAGGCCATTCGCGCGCTGGCTTTGGATGACTGAATACGCGCTTGTACTGAGCCTAAGTCCGCTAACTGCCAGCTTAAGGTAGGTGCGATTGACCAGCTCTCGGTTGTGCTGTTAACCGTAAAACCTGGACTTGATAAAAAGCCTAGAAAACCGCGTACCGATACGTTTGGGTAAAGGTCAGCCGTGGCAACACCAATGTTGGCGGTGGCGGCCGCTAAAGCGCGCTCGCTACTTGCGATGTCAGCTCGAAAGCGCAGGTAGTTTTTGCTTTGCACTAATGCAGCAGGACTGCCCAATGTAGGAAGGGCGGATTCATCCGTTAAACTGAGTTCTTCTGATGTGGTTGCGAGCAAGGAGGCCAAGGTAGACTTGGCCGATGCCAGTTGGCTTTCAAAGCCTGGGATACTGGCTTCGACCTCATGCAGTTGGGCGTTCACTCTGGCCAACTCTAGCTCTGAGGCCATCCCCGCATCTAAACGCGCCAACACGATGTCGCGGCTTTGATGAAGGTTATCGACATTTTGACGCGCAACCTTCAATCTAAGCTCGGCTCCACGGTATGCGCCATAGCTTGTGGCCACTTGGCTGATGATCGAGAGTTGCGCATCTTGCCAAAGAATATCCGCTTGTTCGGCATTGGCAAGAGCGGCTTCTTTGGCACGTCTTAGTTTGCCAAACAGATCGATATCCCAGCTTAGGTTTGCGCCGGTTTGATACCCACGGTTTATCAGATCATCGTCCGCAGGGTCCAAAGTGCTGTTCTCATACGCTTGGTAGCCGGTATCAAGAGTGCCTGAAGGGCGGGTGTCATTGGCTTGATCCTTAAACAGCGCATAAGCCCGATCCACATTGGCGCTGGCTTGCGCCAAGCTTCTGTTTTCAGATAAAGCGATTTCGATTAAATGATTCAAGGTTGGGTCGTTAAACGCTCTCCACCAATTAAGCGCTGTTTCTGCTTGCTGATACGGCTGCTCGATGGCGATCGATTTAACTTGATCTGGCGCGATGTAATCCGGCCCTACCGCACACGCGGTTAGGGTCGAGATCAGCACACTCAGCGTACTTACTTTGATGAGCACAGGTAAACGCGTTTTCATGATGGTACTCCGTCCGTGTGGGCCGGTTTTTGGGTGCCTGTATCGGTGTCCCGCTTAGCCAGCACGTAATAGAAGAGTGGGGTTAGGATCAAACCAAATATCGTGACGCCAATCATGCCCGAGAACACGGCAACGCCCATGGCTTGTCGCATCTCGGAACCTGCACCGCTTGAGTACACCATGGGCACGACACCCATAATGAATGCGATGGAGGTCATCAGAATAGGGCGTAGACGCAGTCGTCCGGCTTCTAGAATCGCTTCTAATCTGGATCGGCCGTGGTCTTGAAGCTCCTTGGCAAACTCCACAATTAAGATGGCGTTTTTGGTCGCAAGCCCCACCAGTACGACTAATCCGATTTGAGTAAAGATGTTGTTATCGCCCCCATAGATGAGCACACCCACCAATGCGGATAACAAGGTCATAGGAATGATCAGGATGATCGCGAGGGGCAAGCTTAGGCTTTCATACTGGGCGGCTAGCACCATGAACACCAAGATGATGACCAATGGATAGATAAACATACCGGCATTACCCGCTAGGATTTGCTGATAGGTCAGTTCCGTCCACTCGTAGGTCATACCATTCGGGAGCGTTTCAGCCAGTATCTTTTCGATCGCCGCTTGCGCTTCACCTGTACTGAACCCGGGTGCCGGGCCACCGTTGATCTCGGCCGTAGTAAAGCCGTTGTAATGCATAACCCGGTCGGGGCCTGCAGCGTTGGATACGTTGATAAACGAACCAAGTGGAATCATCTCACCGGCTTGGTTACGTACTTTAAGTTGGTTGATCTGCTCCGGTGTTTGGCGAAACGCTTCATCGGCCTGAACATTAACCTGATAAGTACGCCCAAACTGGTTAAAGTCATTCACATAAACAGAGCCCATGTAGGCTTGCAGGGTGGCGAACAGCTCATCCAAAGAGACGTTTTGTTGTTTGGCTTTGGTGCGATCTATATCAAGGTCCAGTTGCGGAACATTGACCTGATAGCTGGAAAACACCCCCGCTAATTCTGGGGTCGCCCACGCTTTTTGCATCACCTGCATAGAGACGTTGTACAACTCCTCATAGCCGTAGTTTGCCCGGTCCTGTATTTGTAGGCGAAAGCCGCCAATGGTGCCCAAACCCATGACCGGGGGCGGCGGGAAAATCGCAATAAAGGCATCTTCGATACCAGCAAACTTTTGGTTCAGTTCGGCGGCGATCGCTTGGGCCGATAATGTTGGGTCGGTGCGATCGGCAAAGTCGGTTAATGATGTAAAGACAATCCCGCTGTTGGGGCTGTTCGTAAAACCGTTGATGCTGAGGCCCGGAAACGCAATGGAGTGCGATACCCCAGGGTGCTCCAACGCGATGTGGGACATCTCTCGGATGACGGCATCGGTACGCTCCAGTGAGGCGGCATCTGGTAACTGTGCAAAGGCGATCAAGTACTGTTTATCTTGACCGGGCACGTACCCCGTTGGGGTGTTATTGAATTGATAGCCTGTCAGTGCGACCAAACCAATATACAAAAGCCCCATCAGCGCGCCAAAACGGATCACCTTTTTAACCAAGAACCCATAGCCGTGTGATAGTGCACTGAAAAAACGGTTAAACGGGCCAAACAACCAGCGGCCAAATAACGCATCCATCAAGCGGGTGAGCCAGTCTTTTTTCGCATCGTGACCTTTTAACAACAGTGCCGATAAAGCCGGGCTCAGCGTTAACGAGTTAATGGCCGAAATAAAGGTCGAAATCGTGATGGTCAGAGCAAACTGTTTATAGAACTGACCTGTTAAGCCCGACATAAAGGCCGTAGGGACAAACACCGCCGCTAACACCAAGGTGGTGGCAACGATTGGCCCCGTTACTTCGGTCATCGCTTTTTGCGTGGCCGCAATCGGGGAGAGCCCCTCTTCGATGTTACGTTCCACGTTTTCAACCACGACGATGGCATCATCGACCACAATCCCGATCGCAAGGACTAAACCAAACAAGGATAGGGCGTTTAGCGAGAACCCCATCAAATGCATGAACGCAAAGGTACCGACAAGGGATACTGGGACGGCCACCAATGGAATGATGGAGGCACGCCAAGTTTGCAAAAACAGGACAACAACGATGACCACCAAGAGGATGGCTTCAAACAGTGTTTTTACGACCGCCTCGATCGAGCCACGGACAAACACGGTTGGGTCATAGACGATATCGTAACTGATCCCTTCGGGGAAGGATTCCGAAAGCTCCGCCATTTTGGCGCGCACATCGTCCGAGATCTGAATGGCGTTGGAGCCCGATGCTTGGAAAATCGGAATGGCTACCGCTTCTTTGTTATCCAAAAGCGAGCGTAACGCGTAGGTGGATGAGCCAAGCTCTACACGAGCAATCTCTTTAAGGCGCGTGACTTCACCATTTTGACCCACATTGACGATGATGTTTTCAAACTCATCCACTTGGGCTAAACGGCCTTTAACATTGATCAAAAGTTGAAAATCAGATTCACCACTTGGTTGTGCGCCTAAGCTGCCTGCTGCCGCTTGCTGATTCTGTTCACGAATTGCGGCAATGACATCGGTGGGGGATAAACCCAGCGCCGCAACCTTGTTGGGGTCTAGCCAGACACGCATACTGTATTCGCCTGCACCGAACAAGCGAACCGCTCCAACACCTTCAATGCGTGCTAATTCATCTTTAACATTCAGCGCCGCATAGTTAGAGAGGTAGAGCATATCGTAACGATCATCAGGAGACGTTAAATGCACCACCATGGTTAAATCCGGCGAGGATTTTTCCGTTGTAACGCCCAAACGCTGGACCTCTTCGGGTAACCGAGGGCGGGCGCGGTCGACGCGGCTTTGAACCTGCGTCTGAGCCAAATCAACATCGGTACCAATCGCAAAGGTGATGGTTAACGTCATGCGCCCATCGGAGGTAGCCTGTGAAGACATATACAGCATGTCTTCTACGCCGTTGATCTCTTGCTCAAGCGGGGAAGCCACGGTTTCAGCAATGACTTTTGGGTTAGCGCCTGGGTAGTTTGCTGTTACAACAACGGTTGGCGGCACCACTTCTGGGTATTCGGTGATGGGCAACTGCCACACCGCTATCGCACCGCCGATAAAGAACAGCAGCGACAGCACGGCCGCAAAAATGGGCCTTTTGATGAAAAATTGGGAAAGCATAGTGTGTCCTTGTCGGTAAGATTAGCCGCGTGTGTCGGTTAAAGCGGTGGCACTGCTCAGTTCTTCACTGACGCGTTCAAGGCTTTGTTGCTCGGCTTTGATCGAGGAGATCGTCTCTTCGGTGGTCATGTTCGACATCTTGGGCTGGATCTGCATGGCTGGGCGCACGCGTTGAAGGCCATTGATGACGATTACATCGTTAGGAGATAGGCCTTGGGTAACAACCCGAAGCCCATGCAGTGTTTCACCTAACGTGATAGGGCGGTATTGCAGCGTATTTTGATCATCAACCACCAATACATACTTGTTATTGAGGTCCGTACCGATCGCTTTGTTATCGATTAAAATGCCATCGTAACTGTTGCTACTGGCCAGCTTAACGCGTGCAAATAAGCCGGGGATCAACTGCTGAGTGCTGTTATCGAACCGCGCACGAACCCGGATCGTCCCCGTTTGCTGATCAATCTGATTATCAACAAAGTCGATATGACCGATAAAAGGGTAATCAACGCCGTTAGCAAGGCCCATATACACGGGGTTGGAGCCATCGCGTGTATCACTGCGCTGACCGGTACTCGCCAGTTGGTTGTATTTCAGGTAAGTCTGCTCATCGAGATCAAAGTAAGCGTACATCGAATCGGTTGAAACAACGCGGGTCAGCTCGGTGACACCTGCGGTTACATAGTTACCCTCGGTCGATAGTGCGTAGGAAACGCGTCCATCGATCGGGGCAACGACCTGTGTGTATTCCACCTCCAACTGCGCTCTTGATAGCGCGGCTTGTACCGATGTTAATTGCGCCGCCGTTTGTTGCTTTTGCGCAAGGCGGTTGTCGAGTGATTCGCTTGAAATCGCACGGGATTTACTCAGTTTTTCAGCACGTTCATAGTCGTGTCGGGCCAATTGAGCCGCCGCTTTGGCATTAAGAAGGTCGCCTTTTAAGCGCTTTACTTCGGTATCAAACGGCTGCGAATCAATCACGAACAGCACATCGCCTTTTTTGACTAAAGCCCCTTCTTTGAACATCACTTTGTCGATGTAACCGGATACACGGGGCACAAGGCTCACCGTTTGCGGCGCTTGTAGACGGCCCGTGAACTCATCCCATTCGGTGATGCGCTCGTGTACCACAGGCGCGACCGTGACTTCTGGAGGTGGCGGGGCGACGGAGGCTTGCTGATCGGCTGAGTTAGGGGTGCACGCTGAGAGCATCACCGTAGATAAACTGATCAGCGTAAGATGTTTTAAAGCTGTTGGGGTACGCATGATGATGGTCTCCTTGTACATGCTGTGGTTAATCATTGAACAAATCATGGACAGTGGATGATTTGTTTTGTACCGTTCGGTAAGAATATGGGCGCGTAGATTGAGATACAATTCAATTCTGTACCGATTGGTAATAAAATTAATGAACACTGTATGTCACTCATGCAACGAAGCGTGTAAGTGACTGATTTATTGGGTTTTAGTTAAGGATGTTTGAGGGCGATCTTCCGTTTTGAAAAAGTAAGCTTAAGGCATGTGCTGAACTTGGTCCGTTAGAGGAAGACTAAAGGCACACTGTGTCAGAAGCTGTCAGTAGAAAGATCGTTATGTTGCACAGTGTAAGAAATGAGACGCTAGCCGTTAATGCCAAAACCTAACCGATGATTGCCTAATCCTCTAAAGCGCTATCCATCCAAGTGTCTGCTCTTTAAGATGCGATTGCGCTAGAATAAGAAAGTATCGAACTTGGAGAGAAAATCTATGCCTCAATCCATATGCTCACACGTAGGAAGACCCCGTGGCTTTGATAAGGACGTTGCCTTAGAAAAAGCGCTCGAAGTTTTCTGGCGTAAAGGCTATGACGGGGCATCCTTGGCCGATCTTACCGAAGCGATGGGCATCAACAAGCCAAGTCTGTATTCCGCCTTTGGTAATAAAGACCAGCTCTTTTTGAAAGCCATAGAAGCGTACGAGAATCGTCCCTGCGCGTTTTTTGATCCATCTCTTCAGGAAGCCACCGCCTATAAAGTCGTTGAGTCGATGCTGTTTGGTGCGGCAGCCAATTTTACTGAACAAGAACACCCCAAAGGTTGCTTGATTGTGCAAGGCGCACTGTCCTGCAGTGAAACCGCGCAATCGGTGCGTGAAGCGCTGGTGGCCAAACGGCAGGAAGGGGAGACCCGTTTAAGAGTTCGCCTTGAAGAGGCTCAGCAACGTGGCGAAATTGAAGCCGATGTCGATGTGTGCACTTTAGCCCGTTACATCGGCACGGTACTGCAAGGGATGGCGATTCAGGCGAATAACGGCGCCAGCACGGATGATTTGATGGACGTAGCTAAAATGACGCTCGCCACTTTACCCGGGTTACCAAAACCGGCCTAAAGAGCCTTACCTGCCTTAAACTCCGTTGTAATTGCCTAATCCTCCACGATTATGCTACCGCTGATAAAGCGCGAGATTTTGTATCGTTTATTGATGAGCGAGGTGGGTGGTCAACTACGTGATTTCACCTTATTTGATAGCCAAGCACACCGTATTGTGAAGGTGATTGATCAGCTTCGACAACGATTCAATGAACCACTCAGGATTAAAGACTTAGCCGACTCGGTGCACATGAGCGAATCGTCTTTGTACCAGAGCTTTAAGTCGGTCACATCCATGACGCCACTGCAGTTTCAAAAACAAATTCGCCTCAATGAGGCCCGTAGAATCATGCTGTTTGATGGGGTAGAGGCGTCTACCGCAAGCTACCGCGTGGGATACGAAAGTCCATCGCAATTCAGTCGCGAGTACTCGCGTTTATTCGGTGCGCCCCCTAAAACGGATATCTCCCGTTTTAAGAAAACCCAACAGACCGCTGCGCAACAGAAAGTGAGTGGCTAAGCCAAGGATAAGGGTGTTTCAATCAACAGTCTTTTTGAAATTTGCTGTTTTTCGCGAAGGCGTATGATAGTTATGATGATTTTTTTTACCGATCAGTACAGAGGCCTGTTGTGACACATCCAATCATTGCCGATTTATCAAAACGCTACACCACCAAACATTACGACGCGAGCCGCAAGGTCCCACAAGAAACCTTAGATGTCCTTTATGAAGCGATGCGTCTTTCACCATCGTCCATCAACTCGCAACCTTGGAAATTTGTCATCATAGAAAGCGATGCCGCCAAACAGCGTTTCGCTGACACCTTTGCCAACAAGTTTCAGTTTAACCAAAAGCACGCAAAATCCGCTTCACACATCATCTTGTTTGCCGAAAAAACACATTACAACCGCGAAGACTACGCCAAAGTCGTTGATAAGGGCATACAAGATGGACGCACAAAACCGGAAGACCGTGATTCCGCCTTTGGCGGTTTTGCGTTTGCCGAGCTAAACACCGATGAACACGGTTCGACCCTAGAATGGACAAAGTCCCAAACCTATATTGCACTGGGCAATACGATGCATACACTGGCCCGTCTTGGTGTTGATTCCACACCGATGGAAGGTGTGGATGCCGATTTGATTGGCGAGTTGTTCTGCGATCAGCTAGAAGGGTATCGTTGTGATGTGGCGCTTGCGATTGGCTATCATGACGAACATGAAGATTACAACGCACCATTACCTAAATCGCGTCTGGCATTAGAAGATGTGTTAGTAGTTCTGTAACGCTAACGGTTTATATCAGAAAAGGCGCATCAAGCGCCTTTTTTATTCCTTGATAAATATAAGAGGTAACATTATTCAATCCGCTGTACATCAACAGATACTGATAGCTGCTGGGTACCGCCGCCATCGAATATCACGCCTTGCAGTGGCGATACGTCTGTATAGTCACGGCCCCATGCGGCGGTGATGTGTTGTTCACCAGGCATATTGTCGTTGGTTGGGTCAAACTCAAACCAGCCTTCGCCCGGTGAATACACTGCGAACCAAGCATGTGATGCGTCGGCGCCAATCAGTTTTTCCTGCCCTGGTGGGGGGAGTGTTTCCAAGTAGCCGCTGACATAGCGCGCTGCGTAACCAAGGGATCGCAAACAACCGATGGCAAGATGAGCAAAGTCTTGGCAGACGCCATGTTTGTGCTCAAGTACCTCGTTTAATGGCGTCGCAATGGTGGTGGATTGCGGATCGTATTTAAACTCAGTAAAGATGCGACTGGTCAGCTCCATCACCGCCGATAGGAAGGGGACTTCATCTTTAAAAAGGTCTTTCGCATAAGCGGCCAATGCATCGGAGCGTTTGATCATTGGCGAGTCCATGATGAACTCGCGGGCTTCCAATATGTCTGGGTCCGGGTCGCTGGCAAGTAAGGTTTTGGCTTCTAAGCAGGTTTTACCCAGTTCCAAATTTAGGCTGGAGAACATAGGCTCTGTGCTGATTTCGCTGACGACATCGATGGAAAGCGCTTTATGAGGCTCTTCCAAGACAAAGTAGTAGGTGTTGTTACCGAAATAATCGACACGTTTGTGCGAATAACTCGGCTTAGGTTTGATGTGTATAAGCGAGTTTTGACACGTTTGATGATGGGTACTGCGTGGCAAAAGGTGTGCTAAGTTGTAGCACAGGCTTACAGGGCTGTTGTACACATACTCAGTAATGTGACGAATGCGGTAGATCATATTCCGTCATCCCATAACGTATTGGAGATCTGTTGTGGGCCTGCTGTGTGATCGAAGTACTTAGTACCGATCAAAGCGGTCAGTTGTTCCACATCATCTTTAATATCGAGCATCAAATTAAGCAAACCATCGCGTTGCTCTGTAACGCTGTTCACCTTGGCAAGATCATTAAGATCGGCCAATTGGATGGAATTCATCGCCTTCACAATTAAGCGTTTCTCTAGGCTTAACCCTGGCTGCAGCGATGATTGGCTTTGCGGAAGGTCATCTATGTATCGGCGCAGCTGATCAATCTGATAAAAC
Source organism: Neptunomonas sp. ABH4_499 (assembly GCF_056160565.1). Lineage (NCBI taxonomy): Bacteria > Pseudomonadati > Pseudomonadota > Gammaproteobacteria > Oceanospirillales > Oceanospirillaceae > Neptunomonas > Neptunomonas sp. ABH4_499. The sequence goes on from NZ_JBSWXK010000005.1 coordinate 192,288, forward strand.
AGAGAGCGTGGGTTGGTATCATCGATCATCAGAAGATCAAGGCCATGTGCGACATTTCCCCGCTTGCGATAACGACGTCGGAATGAGATCAAGGCTTCAACGCTAAGTAGAACACTTTCAAGCACTTGCTGCTGTTGCAGTTCATCCATACCTTGCGAGAGGGAAGTCGAAATCAAGGTAGCGGTTTGCAGCGCACGCTCTGAGCGGCGGCCAATCTCTTGGAATTTCCAACCCATACCGCGCAACATGCTTTCGTGGTTTAAACCCGACAAGGCCAGTAGGGAGGTTACCAGTGGGTCTAACGTTTCATCAGGTGCCGATGGCATACCGTTGATGTAAGCTCGATCCAATGCATTAAGATGATCGCGTAAGTCGTTGATAATGCGGCGTGTATCAGCGGATAGCATCTCCTTCACCTCTTCGGTGCAGGTTAATAGGGATACTAAATTAGATTTAATCGAGCCTGGGCGCGTGCCATCAATGATGAGGTTGATCAGCTCTTCATCGGGGTTGTTCAGAAGTTTGGTGTCAGCTTCTGTGAAGCCCGGTAAGCAGCCGGTTTGCTCGGATAAGGACGCTAATAATAAGGCGCGGGAGCTTTCGGGCAATGGGTCGATGCTATTGAGCTGGACTAAGATCGTCCGCATCAATCGCATGGCCGATTCCGCGCGCTCGGCGTAGCGGCCCATCCAAAACATATTTTCGATGACGCGGCTTGGCAGGTTGGTTTGCTGCGCGCTTTCAAAGTCGATTTGGTTTTGCGAGCCAATCAGTGTGGTGTGCTTCTCAGGCTCCGATGCCAAAATCCAAGTATCTTTACTGAAAGACCCGCGCTGATTGGTCACCACACGCTCATGGTCCGAGACCCCAACGCGAGTAAGGCCACCGGCCATCACACTGAAAGCCGTTTGGTTAGACACCGAGAAAGTTCGTATGATGGCAGGGCGGTTCACCAATTCTGCTTCTTGCCAAGCCGGTACTGTTGAAGGCGGAATATACGCCTGCGCAGCATACTGGGTTGGGCGCTGGGCAATCATCTCCAACACCTCTTTTCGCTGAGCCTTGGTTAGGCTGTGCCCATAGACGCTGTGTTTACCGTTTTGGCGTGTGGCCGATTTGATGATCAACTCATCAAGATTATCTTTGATGTAGGCCATATCTTGGTGGTCACCGCACCACCACGTATCGACCGACGGTAATAACAGATCACGCCCCAGCATCGCTTTACTGATCTCAGGTAGGTATTTGAGTAATACGGGAGTCTCCAAAATACCTGAACCCAGCGGGTTGGTGATCACGACATTGCCTGCGCGTGCCGCCTCTAAAAGCCCAGGTACTCCTAAGTAGGAATCGGCTTTAAGTTCTACCTGGTCACAAAAGTAATCATCGACTCTTCGAAGGATGACATCCACTTGGTTTAAACCATTTAAGGACTTCATCCAGACTTTACCACCACGAACTGTCAAGTCACTGCCTTGGACCAGTGGGAAGCCTAAGTAATTCGAGAGGTATGTGTGTTCGAAGTAGGTTTCGCTGTAAGCACCCGGGGTTAGGATAACAATGCGCGGCGGCTCCTCTCGAACGGGTGCGAACGAGGTGAGGGTTTGTCGCAAGGTTTGGAAAAAGAGGCTTAACCGATGAACCTGACTGTCCCGAAACAGGCTTGGCATGATGCGCGACAGTACAGTCCGGTTCTCGAGGGCATAACCAGAACCACTTGGGGATTGAGTCCTGTCGCCAATGACACAAAACTGACCATCTGGCTGGCGTACCATATCAACTGCATGGAAGATCAACTGATGCTCGCCCAGCATTTTCAAACCATGGCATTGACGTAAAAAGCCAGGATGCCCATACAAGATTTCCGGCGGAATTACCCCTTTTCGGATCAACTCTCGCGGGCCGTAAAGATCTTTTAAGATAAGATCCATTAACTCAGAGCGTTCGATTAAGGCCTCTTCGGTGCGGGACCACTCAGCACTGCTGATCACCATCGGGATCGCATCAAGCGCCCACACATTCGAAGCTAATGGCTCTGACGTTAAATTGTAAGTGGCACCATCATCTCGAAGGATACGCTGGGCTTTTTGTTGTCGGTCGGCTAAACCGTCGCTACCCAGCGCAAGGATGCTATCTAGGATGTACGCCCAGTGATCACGCGGCTTGCCATCGTGGGTGCAGGCTTCATCAAAAGGTGCTTCATGCGGTAATTCAGCGATGCCTTCACGTCCACTGTTTGGCTTACTCGGTGTGTCAAGTTGCACATCCATAGATTAAATACACTCAGTCATTAATACAAATCAAAGCGCATTATACTGCTTACGCAAGTCAAGTGTATGCGGATACTCATCTGCAGACTCCTCAACAGGCGGTGCCATCGGCCTTGGTACATCCTTATGCGGGAAAAACTCACGTAAAGCATCAAACTCAGGCCGCGGCACAAAAGGCCCTTGGGTAAAGCCATGATCCCAGAAACGGTTACCGCGACGAGATTCGGCCTCGTTCGCATTGACCGGCAGGGTATCGTAACTACGACCACCAGGGTGGGAGACATGATACGTACAGCCACCGACCGACAAGCCATTCCAAGTGTCCACCAAGTCAAAGACCAACGGGGTGTTCACGCCCAGCGTTGGGTGCAGTGCCGAAGGCGGTGCCCACGCACGATAGCGTACCGCACCCACATACTCGCCCTTACGTCCGGTTGACTTTAAGGGGACTCGGCGGCCATTACAGGCCAGCACATAGCGACCATCGGTAAGGTCTGACAGCTTGACTTGAAGGCGCTCGACCGATGAGTCCACATACCGGGATGTACCCATCGCGGTGGCTTCTTCACCCAGTACATGCCAAGGTTCGATGGCCCAACGCAGCTCAAGCTCGATGTCATCAATATCGACACGGCCATAATGCGGGAATCGGAACTCTTCAAATGGCGCCAACCACTCCAACTGGAAGGGCAGCCCATGGCGTTGTAGATCTTCAACCACCTCGCGGATATCTTGCCAAACATAGTGTGGCATCATGAATCGGTCGTGAAGATCTGTACCCCAGCGTACCAATGGCTTTTTATACGGCTGCTTCCAGAAACGCGCTACTAAGCAGCGTAGCAGAAGAATCTGAACCAGCGACATTTTAGGGTGCGGTGGCATTTCAAAACCGCGAAACTCCAGTAGGCCTTGGCGGCCACTGGCGCTGCCAGCGGCATAGAGCTTATCGATACAAAATTCGGATCGATGAGTGTTACCGGTAATGTCGATCAGTAAATTACGCATTAACCTATCAACCAGCCAAGGTTGCTCTGTAAAGCCATCGGGCATCTGTTGGAAGGCGATCTCCATTTCGTACATCGCTTCGTCACGGCCTTCATCTGGGCGTGGCGCCTGACTGGTAGGGCCAATGAACATCCCTGAGAACAGATACGACAGGCCGGGGTGGTGCTGCCAATAAGTGACTAAACTGCGAAGCAGGTCAGGCTTTCTAAGGATAGGGCTGTCCATGGGGGATGCGCCACCTAAGGTGACGTGGTTACCGCCGCCCGTACCGGTATGGCGTCCATCCATCATGAACTTCTCGGTGCCTAAACGCGACTGTCTAGCTTCTTCGTACAGTGTTTCGGTGTTATCGACCAGCTCATCCCAATGCGAAGCTGGGTGGATATTCACCTCAATGACGCCTGGGTCCGGAGTTATTTGGAAACGCTGTAAACGATGATCTTTGGGTGGCTCGTAGCCTTCCATCACGATCGGCATTTCGAGTTGGTCGGCGGTCTGCTCCAATGCATTTAACAAAGAAACGTAATGCTCTAGGTATTGAAGCGGTGGTAAGAAGACATACAGCTTACCGTCGCGTGGCTCGATACAGATCGCGGTACGCACCACGTTGGTGGTCACTACATGTTCTTGTTGGTCGGCCACATCCATGCTGGTGCGTGGGTCTTGCGCGGCAGGCGTGGTGCCCACTAAAGGTTGACGCGGTTCGAAAGGGTCTCGTTCTGGCTCACGTTCCTCTTTTGCATCATACGGCAAAGAGGAGAGGGGCAAACGGTAGCCCATTGGTGAATCACCCGGAATCAAGGTGATGACATCCCCGCGCATCGGCCACAAAGAGCTGTTCCAGCTGTGGGTCACGTAGTTCCAGGTTAACGGGATCACATACCCTGTGGGGGTATTTAATCCACGAGAGAGTAATTTTGCGATGCGCCGGCGCTCTAGATCGTCACTGAGATCCGCTTTTTTAGGGTTTACGTTATCCGGTAGAGATTGCTCTTTCCAAAGATAGTAGAGCGTATCCTCGAAAGTGGGTTGGTTATAGCGCTGGCTGACCCCAAGGGCTTTACACAGGTGTAAACCAAATTGTTCGGCGCTTTCATGGTTAAATTGGTAATCTTTATCAACACGAGCCAACAGCGTCTCGTCACTCCACAGAGGCTCGCCATCCAAACGCCAAAAACAACCGAGCGCCCAACGAGGCACCTCTTCGCCGGGGTACCACTTGCCTTGACCGTAATGCACTACGCCGTTGTTGCTAAAGCGCTTTTTGAGTCGCAGTAACAGATCTTTGGAGAGTTTAAGCTTGTCGGCACCTAAAGCGTCGGTGTTCCATTGATCCGAATCCATATCATCGATCGATACAAAAGTCGGCTCACCGCCCATGGTTAACCGAACATCGCCGGCCTTTAACTCTTCATCAACCGCTTTACCCAAGGCATTAATGTTTTCCCACTGCTCGTCGGTGTAGGGTTTCGTGACGCGTGGGTCCTCATGGATGCGGAACACTTTATTGGTGTATTGAAACTCGCATTCACACTCATCGGTAAAGCCGGTAATAGGTGCGGCCGAAACCGGGTCCGGTGTACATGCCAGCGGTATGTGACCTTCGCTGGCAAAGAGACCAGAGGTTGGGTCTAAACCGATCCAACCCGCCCCGGGTACGTAGACTTCGCACCATGCGTGCAGGTCGGTGAAGTCCTCTTCTGGGCCAGATGGGCCATCCAGCGCTTTTACATCGGAGGTTAACTGGATGCAAAACGGGCAGCCAGCCCCAAATAACGTAGAGCCTGCACCATCAACCACGCGGTATCACGGCACGAGCCTTTCTTTAGCGTGAGTGTTTCTTCGCACGTTTGGATGCCAGGCTCTAAACGGATGCCATAGCCGATGTCGGCACATAACCGAGAGTTGATCGCCACCAAAAAGTCGATGATCGAAATCGGTTTTCGACTGATGGAGTCAACAAACTCAGAGAGCAGGGGGCCAGACTCTTTTAGCTCAAGGTACGGCTCAAGCTCTTTGCCGATCTGTTTATCGTATTTGAACGGAAATTCACGCGCGTACTCTTCGACAAAGAAGTCGAATGGGTTGATCACCGTCATATCGGCGATCACTTCAACGCAAAACGAGAGTTTCTTGGTCTTTTCTGGGAAGACCAAGCGTGCTTGGTAGTTGCCCCATGGGTCTTGTTGCCAGTTGATGAAATGATCCTCTGGCTCTACTTTCAGTGAGTAGCTGTGGATCTTGGTTCGCGAATGCGGAGCAGGGCGAAGCCTTAATACATGCGGCGATAAGCCAACTAAACGGTCAAACTCGTAGTGCGTTTCATGCTGGATCGCAACGCGGATGGTCATGCTGCCGCTCCTTGGTTAAAGGTAAACCATGTGTCGTAGATTCGTCCGTTTAAGCTGTTAAGCTCTATCTGAAGATCATTAAGGTAGTCGCGGAAGGACTCGTTCAGGCTTTCGGAGCCATCAATCTCATAGCCTTTCTCTTCAAGCGCCTTAATCGCTGTCAGCAGTTTGTTGGACCTTGGTAGTTTAGAGGCGGCTTGTTTAAGTTCGTTGACACAAAACGCCACAGAACGTGGGAAATGCTCATCTTCCAATAAGTAATGGGCCACTTTAGAGCCACTCACGGTGGTTCTTACCGTGCGACGGTAGCTTAAGTAGGCGCTGGAGGATCGCAAGACATTCCCCCACACCACTTGGCCTAGGTTAGGGCTTGCCGTTTCATCCGGTTGCAGCATGATGGACACACCCGCATCCAATATACGCGTGGCCATATCGGCACGTTCCAAGTTACGTCCTAGCATCACAAATTGCCATGTGGCATCGCGGCTCATCGCACCGGCCAGCAGGCCATTAATCTCTTGGCAGCCTTTGATGATGGTGTTCAAAAACACGTGGCGTTGGGAGCGGTTGATCCCTTGCTTGATGTTGTAGCGCGCGTACATATCAAGCTCGTTGATCAACTCCCAGGTTTCCTGTGGGACAACATCGCGAGTGGTTCGAAGGTTCTCGCGTACCATGCGCAGCGAAACCAACATTGAGCTTGGGTTGGTATCATCGGCTAACAAAAATTTGACGACGTTTCGCTCATCACGGTTTTTATAGCGCTCTTCAAACAGGTCATCGCTGCTGTTGATGGTAATGAGATTGTACCAACCTATGTTGATGCTTTTGGGGAGATCAAACAGCAAGTTATCGTAGACACTGACCAATCGGGCTGTGTTTTCAGCTCGCTCAAGGTAGCGGGCACACCAGTAAATGCGTTCTGCGACACGTGACAACATCTTATTTACCCTCCATATCTACAATCCAAGTATCCTTACTGCCGCCACCTTGGGAGGAGTTCACCACCAAGGAGCCTTTCTTCATCGCAACACGGGTTAAGCCACCGGTTGTTACGTAAGTGTCTTTGCCTTGCAGGATAAAGGGGCGAAGGTCTAAGTGACGCGGCTCTAACACACCTTTTTCGGTTAAGGTTGGTGCGGTTGATAACGCCAAGGTTGGCTGAGCAATGTAGTTTCGCGGGTTTTTCTGAATCAGCTCCGCAAACATGGCTTGGTCTTTCTTGGTTGAGTGCGGCCCAACCAACATCCCGTAACCACCCGACTCATTGGCGGGTTTTACAACCAGCTTATCGAGGTTTTCTAGCACGTACTTTCTATCTTCCTCTACATCGCACAGGAAGGTCTTTACATTCGGCAGGATCGGTTCTTCGTCTAGGTAATAGCGGATAATGTCCGGCACATAGGCGTACACGACTTTATCGTCTGCAACGCCTGCGCCAGGCGCATTGGCTAATGCAACGTTGCCTTTTTTCCACGCTCGCATGATACCCGGGACACCGAGTACCGAGTCTTCGTTAAAGCACTCGGGGTCAATGAACAGGTCATCAATGCGGCGATAGATAACATCGACGCGCTCAGGACCATTGATGGTTTTCATATAGACGCAATCATCGTCATCGACGAACAGATCGTTCCCCTCGACTAATTCAGCGCCCATCTGCTGAGCTAAGAACGCGTGTTCAAAATAAGCTGAGTTAAAAATGCCAGGCGTTAACACGACAATTTCTGGGTGCTCTTTACTGCGTGGGGATAGGGCGGCTAAGGTTTCAAACAGGGCAGAGGCATAGCTATCGAGTGGCAGGATATTGTCTTTCTCGAACAGCTCCGGCAGGACACGTTTTGTGATGGCCCGGTTTTCCAGCATGTAGGAAACGCCCGATGGCACCCGTAAGTTATCTTCAAGGACATAGAACTGACCATCCGCGTCACGAACCAAATCCGTTCCGCAAATGTGCGCCCAAACACCAAAAGGAGGCGAGACGCCAACGCATTCAGGACGAAAGTTCTTGGATTCTTTAATTACATGCTCTGGAATGATGCCATCTTTGATCACTTTTTGGTCGTGATACAGGTCATCGATAAACATATTCAGGGCTTTAAGGCGCTGCTTTAAGCCCGCTTCGGCAACTTTCCAGTCTTTAGAGGAGATCGTTCGGGGGATGATATCAAAGGGCCATGCTCGGTCGATGTTGCCCTCTTCGGTATAGACGGTGAAGCTTACGCCCATCTCCTGGATGGTGGCTTCCGCCATGGAACGACGCTCTTCAAGCTCTTCATCGTCCAGTGAGTCCAGATAATCGATCAGCTGTTTGGCCGGTGGCCTTGATTTGCCTTTCTCATCAACCAGCTCATCGAAAAATCCATTCGCTTCGTATTCATCCCATGTCACTGACATACTATCAACCTCAAAAACGTACCGTGCTTATCGTTGGTGCACTCAATATCTCTAAATTGGTGCACTGCTTCTTTATGTGGCACATCTGCTCGCGAATACGAGCCGCCGACGTGTTAAGAGAATCAGCAATTTTTAGACCAAGTGATTGCTATATGCGTCACAAAAGTCGTTATTTAACAGTAAATTGCCCCTCTTCTTTGACTCGGATGGTCGGTAAAAAGGTACCGACGTCTAATTTGGCGTCCAATGTATAGGTCACTCTCTCGGCTTGACGCGTGATTAACTTGTTTACCAATCGAAGGCTAGAAACGACATTGGTATTGGCTTCAAGCTCAATATCACGTGCGCTGTAGGCGGGAATGGTTGGAAGTTGATTGGTTACGCCAGACACCACTTTAAAACCGCTGACCGAAACCTTGTAGCTGATGCCTTTGAGTGGCAAAGAGCGGCTGTTGGGGTTTTGGACATTTAAATGAATTCGAAAGCGAGGGGAGAGGGAATCGGACGGGATAAGATCAATGCCGGTGACATTCACCTCGGGCTTATCGTACGAGAACGATGGGGCATAAGCGCATGCGGTGACGCCCAAACTGATCCCTGTAATTAAAGCCACTCTTATCATCATAAAGGACTCCTTTTTCTCTAATGTATTGATATTTTTAGCGCTTGCATAGGATTTGTTGATTTTAAACAGGGTTTGTTCACTTAAAAGCTGATCTGGATTCGGTATACTTCTCGTGGTTAATCTCTCGGGGAAGGAAAGTTGTGACAATAGACGTACTGATCATTGGCGGGGGCATGGTAGGCGCGACATTAGCCTGTGCTCTAGCCGACAGCCCTTTAAACGTTGTGGTTGTGGAATCCTCCGTGTTGCTCCCGTTTGATTCATCCAAACCCAGCGACCTTCGCGTATCTGCGCTTAGCCAAGCGTCTGAAGCGATCCTTAAAAACGTTGGGGCTTGGCAAGGCATAACGTCACGTCGTGCATGCCCCTACGCGCGGATGCAAGTCTGGGAGTCTGATTCGGTGTCTTCCTCAACATTGTTTAATGCGCAGGATTTAGGCTTTGATGCACTAGGTCACATTGTCGAAAACCCAGTGATTCAAGCAGCCCTCACCGAGCGCTTAAAACAAGCGTCTAATATTCGCTTCATCGCACCCACGAAAGTGGTTCGGGTCGATTACTCGCCAGGGGCATCGGTGGTTGAGCTTGATAGTGGTGAGTCCTTGGTTGCTGAACTCTTGATTGCGGCCGATGGTGGGGATTCTAACATTCGTACCGAGTGTGGGATCGGGGTTCATCGTTGGGATTACGAGCAGCATGCGTTTGTTATTGGTGTTGAGACGGATTATCCGCAGCAGGACATCACTTGGCAGCAATTTACACCCAATGGCCCGAAAGCATTTTTACCACTGTGTGGTCCATTTGGCTCCCTTGTCTGGTATGACCACCCCAATACCATCGCCGCCCTTGAAACCTTAGATAATGATGCGTTGTTGCAAACGATCCAATCGGCTTTCCCATCGGAGCTTGGTCGCATAAAACGTGTCATTAATCACGGAAGCTTCCCGCTAAGACGCCAACATGCCCAGCAGTATTGCAAGGACGGGGTGGTACTGATCGGTGATTCGGCGCACATGATTAATCCGTTAGCGGGCCAAGGGGTCAATATTGGTCTTCTAGATGCCGCGGTGCTCGCCGAGGAGTTGATAAAAGCGCGCCAATTAGGTGAAACCCTGTGGGACACTAACGTACTTGGCCGTTACGAAAAACGTCGTCGGCCGCACAATCTGGTGATGATGCAAACGATGGACTTCTTCTATCGGATGTTCAGCAATGACCATACGCCACTTAAATGGGTACGAAATGCAGGCTTAAAGCTTGCGGGTAAATCAGGGCCTATCAAAAACCGAGTGATGGCTTTTGCGATGGGGATCCCGGGGGCAGAGATACCGTTTGCTAATAAAGTAGGCCTAGCGCCCGATTTACCTGAATTAGCCAAGCCCAAACAGGCGTAAAAAAGGGGGCAAAATGCCCCCAGGAAAATGGGTTTAACGGCTTCATAAACCACAGAAATAGCAGGTTGGGAGACCTGCTATCAGAGCGCTCATTAAGCTGCTGCTGCCTTAGTTGAGCGAGTCGTTTTCTTTGGTGGCTCAGGAGTAAAGGCTTTAGCAGCTTCTTCCATCTTTTCCTGTGCGGTTTTCATGAACTTGGTCATCTCAGTCATCATCGGCGCTTCGCTCATGTCGAACATGCTTTTCTCGATGATGTCCGTCAGTTTCTCTTTAGCAGAGCTGATTGCGGCCAGTTCTTTTTCGGCGGTGTCCGTCATTTTCGCTTCGATTTCTTTGAAATACTTAACTTGCATCTCCAGAGCCGTCTTAGGTTCTTTGACTTCACCCAGCGCTTTCATTTGCGCAATGCCTGTATTGAAAAGGTCTGTCATGTATTCAGATTGTAGGGAGATCAGCTTCTCAGCGGTATCCTTATTAATCTCAGCCATTTCCGTTACAGGTTTCATTTTTTCCTGCATGTCTTTCAAAATATCTTCGTACATTTTTGAGTCCTCGGTCAGCAGCATTTTATAGTTTGTTGCACTGCAACATTTGTTCAAATACTAGACAGCCAGAACTAGCCTGTCAATGTCATTTTTGTGCATTGCACAATAAAAAGTCAATCCATGTCACGACTAAAGTTGGCCAAAATTCATACAGGCTTTCCATCAATGGATCTAGGTCAATATCAGCACTTAGAAGGCTTTAACACAAGTATCTTGGAAGGGTAAATAAAGGGCTGTTCGATAAATTTGCGCTATGTGACTGATTTGAAATCCTTATAGGACAGAACTCAGTGTGATAAATGATGATCAATATGCGGCGTTACTCGCGAAGAATGGTTGGGATTTAATAGCCGAATCGTTACAATCGAGTAAAGTTGAAATTTTAGTGACACGGTGTCGAGCGGTAGTTTTTTTCGTTTTGCTCCATCGAATCTAAGGATGTTTTATGTCAGGTCATTGCGCGTTTGAATTTGTAAGAAGTACCCCGATTGAATCTTTGAACATTGATGTGAGCGAATATCGCCACACAGCAACCGGTGCTATGCACTACCATATTGCTGCCGAACAAGATGAAAACGTCTTTTTGGTGGCGTTTCGAACTGTACCGATGGATTCAACCGGTGTTGCGCATATTTTGGAACATACGGCCTTGTGCGGCAGTGAGAAGTATCCGGTACGTGACCCATTCTTCATGATGACGCGCCGTTCTTTAAATACCTTCATGAACGCCTTTACCAGTTCCGATTGGACGGCTTACCCATTTGCCAGCCAAAACAAAAAAGATTTCTTTAATCTATTGGATGTCTATCTGGATGCGACCTTCTTCTCTCGTTTGGACCCGTTAGACTTTGCCCAAGAAGGTCACCGAGTAGAGTTTGAAGAGGCCAATAACCCAGAGTCTGATCTGGTGTTTAAAGGGGTGGTCTTTAACGAAATGAAAGGGGCGATGAGCTCGCCAACCTCTACCTTGTGGCAAACCGTCACCAAGTACTTGTTCCCGACGGTGACGTATCATTTTAACAGCGGCGGTGATCCTGAAGCGATAACCGATCTGTCCTACGAAGATCTGCTCGAGTTTTATAAATCTCATTATCACCCGACCAATGCGGTGTTCATGACTTTTGGTAACATCCCTGTTGAAGAGCTACAAACTCGCTTCGAAGAGCAAGCCTTGTCGCGTTTCGAAAAACTGGATGAGTACATCGAAGTACCTGATGAAAAACGCTACTTTGCGCCGGTGCGAGTCGAAGAGTCTTACGCGCTGGATGAAGAGGATACCAGGGAGAAAACCCACCACGTACTGGCGTGGTTAATGGGTCAATCCATTGACTTGAAAGCTCAGTTAAAAGCGCATTTACTGTCGCGTGTGTTGCTGGATAACAGCGCAAGCCCATTGCGTTATGCCTTGGAGTCAAGCGAGCTTGGCAGTGCGCCGTCACCTCTGTGTGGACTTGAGGATTCTAATCGTCAAATGTCCTTTATGTGTGGTTTGCAAGGCAGTGACCCAGAACACGCTGCGGCGTTTGAAACTCTGGTGCTTGAAACCCTACAGAAAGTTGCTGATGAAGGCGTGGATCAATCCATGGTTGAAGCTCAGCTTCACCAGTTGGAGCTGACCCAACGTGAAATCAGTGGTGATGGCTACCCGTATGGTTTGAACTTGATTATGGCGTCGATTTCGCCTGCGATTCATCGCGGTGATGCGATTGCCTTGTTGAATATGGACCCAGCCATTGAAGAGCTTCGCGAAGAGATCAAAGACCCTGATTTCATCCCTGCCATGGTACGAGAGCTTTTACTGAATAACACCCACCGTGTTCGTGTGACTCTAAGCCCAGATAATCAAATGTCGGCCCGTAAAGACGCTGATGAAAAAGCGCGTCTGGCTGCCATCAAGACTGGTCTATCTGACAGTGAAGTGCAGGCGGTCATCGACCAAGCCGCGGCGCTTGAAGCGCGTCAGATGCAAGAAGACGATGAGTCCATTTTGCCGAAAGTGACGTTGGATGACGTACCTACCGAGATGCATATCCCACAAAGCGAATGGTCAAACCTGAACGGCCAAACACTGGATTGGTATGGCCAAGGCACGAACGGCCTTGTATACCAGCAGGTGATTGTGGATCTGCCTGATTTAACCGATGAAGAGCAGCAACTGTTGCCGCTCTTTAGTATCTGTATGAGCGAGCTTGGCTGTGCTGATCGTAGCTACCAAGAGAATCAACAGTATCATGCGGCCGTAACGGGCGGTATCAGCGCTTACAGCACGATGCGCGGCGCTACCGATGATGAGCAAAATGTAAAAGCGTATTTTGTGGTATCGGGTAAAGCATTGGCGAAGAACCAAGGTGAACTGACGAAAGCGTTATCAGAGACCTTGAACGAAGCACGTTTTGATGAAACGTCTCGCATCCGTGAACTGGTATCTCAGCAGCGTAGCCGCAAAGAGCAGGGCATTACTGGCCAAGGCCACAGCATGGCGATTATGGCCGCGACGGCAGGTTACAGCCCTGTCGCGCAACTGACCCATAAAACGCGCGGTCTTGAAAGCATTCGCTTTATCAAGAAACTGGATAAGCAACTGGAAGATGATCAAGCGTTAGCGGCCTTATCCGGTACCCTAAAAACCATCCACCAAAAAATCAAAGACGCACCACGTCGCTTCTTGTTGGTGGGTGAGCCAGAAATCAAGGATCAGTTAATCGAGCCTTTGACCGCTACTTGGCATCACGATGCTGCTGAAACTGCGCCGTTGGCCTTACCGAACACACGTAAGGCAGTAAAACAGCTTTGGACAACCAGTACGCAAGTCAGCTTCTGTGCAAAAGCGATCCCAACCGTACCGGTTGATCATGAGGATGCGGCGGCATTAACTGTCTTAGGCGATTTCTTACGCAATGGTTATCTGCACCGTGCCATCCGTGAAAAAGGCGGGGCCTATGGCTCTGGCGCAGGGCAAGACAGTGGTGATGCGGTCTTCCGTTTCTTCTCGTACCGTGACCCACGTCTGGCCGAAACCTTTGTCGAGTTTGACCGCTCCATCGAGTGGCTGCTCAATACAGAACACGATGACTCACGTCTAGAAGAGGCGATTTTGGGGGTTGTTAGTTCGATTGATAAGCCTGCATCTCCTGCGGGTGAGGCGAAAGGCGCGTATCACAGCGCCTTGTTTGGCCGCACGGCCGAGCAGCGTCGCGCCTTCCGTCAACGTATTCTTAGCGTATCCATCGATGACCTGAAGCGTGTTGCTAAAACCTACCTTCTGGATAAGGAAGCCAGCTTAACGGCGGTGACCAGCGTCGAAAAAGCCAAAGCCTTGGCCGACGAATTCGAAATACAGGCGCTGTAATCGCGCCTTTTCGCCTATACAGGGAGCACGGGCGTGTCCCAATCGATGTTCATTCGGGGCGCAGGATTGATTCTGGCATCAGAACTCTTCCTTGTGCTCTCTGGCGTTATCATCAAACAGATCAGCACAGACCTTTCAACGGAGGTCATCGTGCTGTTTCGCAACTTGTTTGCGTTGGTGGTTTTACTCCCTTGGTTGATCCGTAAAGGGCTTAAAGTCACCCGAACTCAACTACTGCATTTTCATTTCTTACGTGCGCTTGTGGGTGTGTCTGCCATGAGTTGCCTTTATTACGCATGGGCAAATCTGCCGCTTGCTCAAGCCGCCTTATTGAAACAAACCGCGCCTTTTTTTGTGCCGCTGTTTGCCTTTTGGTGGCTCGGGGAGCGGGTGCATTGGTCGGCAAAACTGGCCATTGTGATTGGGTTTGCCGGTGTGTATGCGGTGCTTAACCCCCACGAGGGCTCCATCAACCATGCAGTTTTGATTGCCTTATTCGGTGCCATGCTTGGGGCTTTTGCAAAAGTGGTGATTCGTCGGATGACGGTATCCGAAAGCTCTCAAGTCATTGTGTTTTACTTTGCACTTTTCAGTACATTGCTTGCAGCTATCCCGGCATTATTGGTCTGGACAACCCCTAGCTGGGTTCAGTGGGCGTGGTTGTTCTCACTTGCCGGTACATCAACCATTGCTCAATTACTTCTAAGTCACGGTTATCGCTTTGCACCTGCAGGCCAATTAGGGCCGTTCACCTATGGCTCGATTGTGTTTGCTACGCTGTTAGGTTGGTGGCTATGGGGCGAGACTCTTGAGCTGCACACTTGGGTCGGTATTGCTCTGATCTTGGCGGCAGGGTTGCTGACGGCTTATCTCTCGCCAAGTCGCAAGCCCGTTCAACACCAATAAGTTCGTACAATCTTTTCCTTCCAACGATATCCATTTCGCTTTTACTGAAAATCGCTTCACAAAAGCGAAATCGGTTTCGTCTTCCTGCCTTGTCTTTTGGTCAATCTTAGATCGAATCATCAGTAGCCTGTTGATCTTATTGAATTAAATCTGATTGGCATAGCTTTCGCTATTACTCCTTTGTTTTTAACTCATAACAAAGGATTTGACCCATGAATAACCCATACGATCGCGAATTTTCCTCTTCTGATTACGAAATCGGCTTTATGGAGGATGAATTGGATTTTGAGTTCGATGACGAGCTCGATTACGAAAGTGGCTACTCAGATGATTCTGTCGAGGCACTTGCGCAAGAACTATTGGAGTTGAGCACTGATGAAGAGCTTGATTACTTCTTTTCAAAGCTGATCAAAGGTGCATCTAAGTTTGTTCGCTCTAAAACCGGTAAGGCGTTATTAGGCACATTGAAAGGTGTCGCAAAAGCGGCTCTTCCGACTGTTGGTGGCGTGGTCGGCAACTTGGTGGCCCCAGGTATTGGCGGTGCGATCGGTGGTCAGTTAGCCAGCGCTGTTGCGAAAAATCTTGAGATGGAATTCGATGATGAGCTGGATTATGAAACCGCTAAAACCGTGGTTCGCTTAGCCCAAGCCTCTGCACAAAAGCTCCCACAACTTGAACGCCGTATGCCACCACAAAAAGCGGTCGTTATGGCCGTTAAGCAAGCGGCTCTTCCGATTGTTAAAGGTCGCTCCTCACGCAAAAAAGGTGTTTGGTATCGAAAAGGTGATGATTTAGTGGTCGTTGGTCTTTAACTGGAATGGAGGGCTCGCCATGCACGATGTTGATTTAGGAGGGGAGCCACCCAAAACACCCCCTCCACGCCAAGAGCAAAATTTACCAAAGGACTCCATGCCTAATGAAAATTCTAAAACGAATGGCAAGGAGGGGCGCTGGGTTAAGCAGGAAGATCGCCTGGTTATTAAAGGGGTCTTTAGCTCAATAAACGAACCATAGGAAGATAATCATGCATGCTTTAAATCGAATCTCATCGGATGACCATTACTATTTAAATCCGAATGAGCAAAAAAAAGCGACTGAGATGTTAATGCGCGCATCCGTGCAAGGGGAGTTAGATTATGCACTTGGTCGTCTGGTTCAGTGGGGCGCTAGACAGATAGGCCGCACCGTTTCAGAAGATCAAAAACGTAGAATTGATGAGGTCACCAAAGGTGTTCTGCCAACGATTGGTAAAGCGGTAGCCACGGCGACCGGTCAACCCATATTTGGGACATTGGGCTCTTCGTTGGCAGAAGCCTATGACTACATAGAGCCATCGTATGACTATGCAAAAGGAAAATATACCGAATTTCGGAATAGAAACCGAAAGCAGTTACCACCAGGCTCAAACGGTGAACTGGATTACGAAACCGCGGAAAAAATCGTAAAAGCGGTAGATCAAACGCTCAACACCATCAAACGCAACAACAGCATTCGGTCTTCAAAGCAGGCACAAGCCTTATTGGGTCAGTCGCTTGCGCACCATTTAAAGTCGACGCCAAAGGGGCGTTGGTACCGTTTAAAAAATGGCGATGTTGTTCTTAAAGGGGCAGCACAGTGAGCAGTCACGCCTTGTCGGAACGGCTTCTTAGGGATGAATTAGACGCCTTAGGCGCACGCCTTGATCGACTTCGTCCCTTTAAGCTGTTGATACCGATGACGGTTGCTGCGCAGCCAAGCAAAGCGGTGTTGGAACGAATCGATCGCTACATGTTAGAGCAAAAACGCTCTTTAGCCTCAAAGCTTGACGCAATAAAGACCGAATTTGCTCTTAGCCCTATGTCCCTTGATCAGCAGCAACGAGAGTGTGTGCGCCTAAAGCTCTTGTTCAATCAAGTGTTAGAGCAGTTCGACATCTTCGCAGATGGCCTAACCCAGCGAACCGAACAAACGCATGATCTTTGGTTAAGTGGTTTGGATGTCGCGGCGAACGATGCACTTTGGTATCCGGACAAACGGCCAAGAGCGGAACTGATGACCTATCTTGATAGAGGTTTAGGCGCTGCAATCCGAAGGACTCGTACTCGTTTACCCGGGGGCGGTGAAAACCCAGTGGCGATGGTGCGCATTCCTAGGGAGCGGATGGTGGGCATAGGTATTGCGGGCTCTTTATTTCATGAAGTGGGGCATCAAGCCTCACATGATTTGGGGCTTTTAAGCCGATCTGAGCAACTGCTCAAGACCCGAATGGCGCACTCAACCAACCTTAATACCTGGTTGCAGTGGCGATCTGAAATTCTGTCGGATATCTGGGCGCTGTCAAGGCTTGGCGTAGCCGCAACACTTGGGTTGATGTCTGTCTTGAGCTTGCCCAACAGCATGGTGTATCGACCGCACGGAAATCAGCCGCATCCTATCCCGTGGATTCGAATGATGCTGAGTTTTGAGGTGGGTGAGCAGCTTTTCCCTGATCCTCAGTGGCAAGCACTAAGAAGCAGCTGGTTGCTTAGGTACCCGCTTCGACAAAGCAATGACCAAGCCTTCTATCGTGCTTTACTGGCCGACATGCCTCAGTTTGTTCAGACCATTTTGATGCTGTCGACTGATAGGCGTGAACCGCCTCTCATTGAGCATTCAAGTTACCGTGCACGGACTCCACATCAACTCAGGGGGTGGATTAAGCGTCAATCGGACCTGGTTGATGCGCTTTTCAAACTCAGCCCAACGAAGGCGCTGTCGGTTATCGGCCAAGCCCGATCCGATGGAGTCATCAACAGTGAAACTGAAACCCTTTGGGTGCACAGGCTTTTGCAGCACTGGGCACTTAACGGAAATCCGGCGCAGGTTGTTCGCAACACACGTCGAACGCAACAAGGAGAATTGCTATGACTCAGCGTAAAACCAATCCTAAAGCGATGATGGCTCAAGCACTGGATCACACCGACAAGCCGATCAGCAATGGGATTATTCAACTCCAATTTAAGGGCGTTGCAGGACCGATACTCGAACCGATCGAGGTTGAGACGGATCAAAACGGTTGGTTTGAAATACCCAATCAAAATAGCGGTAAGCTTGATTTGGCGTTAATACGGGAAGGTCGTGTGTACCCCATGGCTCAGCAGATGTATATGGATGACGGGTTACTGAAGGTTGAAGCTAAGGCTCAAGTGACCGAAGTCTCTGCAATTGAGAAAGAGGACTCAGCCATATCGAAAGAGGCTTTTCAAAAAGTAGCTTTGGTGTCCAACGTCGAATTAAGTGATGAAGAGAATAAAATCTGGGATCAGGTGCGTTCACGATGTACTGGCATCTCATTTACGGCGTATACCGATTTCTTAGACGAGAATCTAAGCAACGATCAATGTCGATCAACCCAATCCCAATTTGACCAGCACGGTGTAAATGCGTACGGGCTTTTAGAGCGCATGACGGATCAGTTCATGTATGAGCGTCTAAGTGACAGCGCACCTTCCGGTTTTAACATGATGGAAGAGGTCGCGAAAGAGAAACTTCCTGACTGGACAATAGAGAGCCAAGAGGACGAAACGTGTCACTTCCAATCGAGACTCCATACCGGTGCCCAACGATTAAAGCCGATTCTATTTTGCCCAATTGAACTGATCTGGTCTTATTGGATGGAAGAGAGCCTGTTAATGCAGGCGTTTAATCGGATTGCACTTCGCTTTCAAAACCGCAAAAGCACGGTGAATGGTCCAGATCCTTTAACGCATCTCACCATTGATCCTCTTCGCCCGTTAAACAACTTAATTTGGGGGTTTATCCAAAGTGAAGGGAAACGCTTAAGCCTAGTTCGCCGCGCGTATGAATATGATCATCATTACGGTATTCAACTCAATGGAACAGCAGTTCCAGACTTGCACACCGCAGACAGTCGAAGTCAGTTTTTAGAAGAGTTTCATAAGCTTTTGAAAACAGCCGCGGACTACCACCGTCAAAGTGATGACTTTAACGTAAGTGCAGACCCTTTCCCGCTTAAGAATGCCATCTATGATGTGCACATTCGATTGGCAGAAGGCGCGCATAACCAATTTGGGGATTTGCCCACGGTAGCTCGTAAGGAGATGCTGATGACCCAATGGGTGATGGCGCGTCCAGAGATGCGTGAATTCTTAAACGGCAGGCTCATGGTGCCGCAGTCCCAAGGCTGGATGGACCGCGTCGATCATATGAAGCGCATCCAAGGCTGGCCGGTGATTGCGATGCAGCACTTTTTAACCTTGGCTACAGCAGGTGAGCAACTTTTGGTCAGTATTCGTTACATGAACTGGACTAATGTGAACAGCAGCCAGTTTGCGGGGCAATGGGCTACCTATTGGCGCGAAGAGATCCAAGGTTATTTGCATGCTTATCGTGCCGTAACCGGCGTTGATATCTTAAGCGATAAAGACGCTAAATTGTCCGCGAACCCTTCGGATTTGATCTACCCGCAACGTGCAGGCGCTTAGTGTCAAACTCAAAGTCAGTTTAAGGGGCTAACGAGATACCGTTGCCCCTTTATGTTGTTTGGCTTGATGCATTTGAAGCGTTCGCTCATGAATGCCCAGTAACTTTGCAGCTTCTTGAAGATTGCCTTTGCTGTGATCGATCGCAACCGATTTGGCACAATCATTCAGCTTTTGCTGCAGTTGTTTAAGATCGATCCCCGAGTGAATGGCTAGACTCACAACATCGTTTAATGATTGATCCATCCCGTGAAAAGGGGGCGTCAAATCCATGTCCTGTAGGGGGAGATCCATTAAACTGATTTCACCTGCGCCACTGTAACGGTTAGCAATCCGCGTGCACAGATGTTTTAGCTCACGGATGTTACCAGGATAACAGCGGTTTAATAGATAGCTTTTGACCCAATCATCCAGTGTGACTAAACGGCCTAACTGCTCCCTTAGAAAACCCGTAGCTAATGGAATGATGTCTGATACGCGCTCACTTAAAGAGGGTAAATGGCAGTGCCATCCGTTGATACGGTAAAAGAGGTCCGAGCGGAATCTATGCTCGGTTTGTTCTTGATCTAAATCTCGGTTCGTAGCACTGATTAAACGAAACTGAGCGCGTTTCCATTCATTGGCACCAACGGGTTTGTAAGTGCCTTCTTGTAATACACGAAGTAGGGCCGGTTGAAGCTCAAGAGGGATTTCGCCAATTTCATCTAAGAATAAAGCGCCATTATGGGCTTTGTGAATGGCCCCTTCTCGTTGATGAATCGCACCTGTAAATGCCCCTTTCACATGCCCAAAGAGTTCTGACCCCATCAGCTCACGATTGAACTGAGTGCAATCCACGGTGGTCAGTTCTTTTGCGTTCACATTCTGCAAATGGGATATCGACTGTATCCACTGTGCTGCCAGCTCTTTACCGGTGCCGTTTTCGCCAGTGATCAGAATCGGCGCATCAGAAAAAAGAGCGGCTTCCGATAAATCATAGAGCGCCTTTTGCCAT
Organism: Neptunomonas sp. ABH4_499; assembly: GCF_056160565.1. Classification (NCBI taxonomy): domain Bacteria; kingdom Pseudomonadati; phylum Pseudomonadota; class Gammaproteobacteria; order Oceanospirillales; family Oceanospirillaceae; genus Neptunomonas; species Neptunomonas sp. ABH4_499. The sequence goes on from NZ_JBSWXK010000005.1 coordinate 212,584, forward strand.
ATTGGGCTGCAGCCTGTTAGCAGTTGCCTTAAGGGACATCGCTCAACGGCATGCTGAATGGTGTTGATCCTTTTAAAGCGGCTGGCGATTTTCTCAGCCACCAAGTCGGGTGACTTCCAAATTAAGATATCACTGAAATAGGACAACCACTCTGGGTTGGGAATCAACGCTTCTTTGCAGTCCAGAATCAGTATGTTCGGTACAAACGGGTTGTTGAATTTGGGTAAGTCCTCAATGTTTAGGGTGTCAGCAAACCATATTGTCGGTACATCGTTCTGAGCGTCCATGGAAGATTCAATACCGTATTTGGCTACGGCGTCGTTCAGTTCGGCTACTCGTTTCGCTAAATGCGTATGAGAGCCTTTGCACCACATCCTGTTATGCATGTTTAAGACTTTTGTTTGAAAAAGAGAGTAGCCACCATAGGCCGATTTTTACTTTGGGGTAATCCCTATTATTCGGGATACCATCGTATTGTCGGTAAGAAAATGAATCGTCGCTATGCTATTTTTGAATTGATCCTACGATACGCTGTCTCTAGAATGATGTTCTATACAACCGGACAGAAGTCCTTGCTTTTTATAGGAAAATTATGGCCATCAATGATATCCAACAACAGACTGTTGATTGGGTTGCGCTTCGTCATGGGGAAACAACGGCCGGCCAATGCTATCTTGGTCGTACCGATGCCACACTGACAGAGAAGGGCTGGCGTCAGATGTCGAATGCCTTTGGTTGTGAGGATGTTCGTTCGACGCAACAGGTGGATTCCGTGTTTGGTGATCTGATCATTACCTCGCCGCTGGCACGCTGCCATCAGTTTGCTAAAGTATTGGCTCAGTCACTCAAGATCAATTGTTATGTCGAACCACGCCTTCAGGAGTTTGATTTTGGCGAGTGGGATGGCCGCACAGCGGCGGCCATCTTAGAAACCGATAAGATACGTCTAGAGGCCTTTTGGGCAGACCCGGTTAAATACCCGCCACCTAATGGCGAAACACTTGCACTGTTTTCTGAACGACTGAAAAAAGGATTAGATGAGATAGCACACCACATTCATCATGGGCATAAACCCATTGTAATCACGCACGGTGGAGTGATTAAAGCGCTTAGGTGCCTCCAGCATGGTTGGTCATTTGATAAAATGTGGCAAATCCCCGTTGAACACGGGTCACTCCACCCCTTTACCTTGGATTGATACTGGTGAAACACGTTTTTCAGGCCTTTTGGGTCGCACTTCAATTCCTAACGCTACTGCCAATTCCGCTATTAAAGGCCATAGTGTGGGATGAGCGTTCGCCTGTACGTGCGGTATACGCCTACCCATTCGTAGGTGTGTTTCTAGGAATCATTTTGTACGGCGTTCAAGCAGTGTTACCCCAAAGTTACCTGTGGGTGAATGGGCTTATCATTACACTGATCTGGGTTTGGCTGACAGGCGGCTTGCACTTAGATGGTGTAGCCGATGCCGCTGATGGCTGGATGGGTGGCCTTGGCAGTAAGACGCGTACTTTTGACATTATGAAAGACCCCCACATTGGTGTGACGGGTGTGATCACTCTTATGAGCCTAGTCAGCTTAAAGATCGCTTTAGTGGGTGTGCTTTTGGTAGAGGGCGCGGCACTTTGGCTCATAGTGATACCGGTGCTGGCTCGCAGTTGTGCGGTCGTTTTAATGGCGAATACACCTTATGTCAGCGAAAAAGGGATTGCCACAGTCTGGGCCAACCAAGTGGGTTTATCGCATGTCGTTTGGGCACTGGTTGTGGCTGTTTTGATCACTCTGTTGGTCGTTGGCTCGTGGGGGGTATTTTTAACGCTTGCGATAACCGTCTTGGGGCTTCGATACATGATGATGCGTCGTTTAAACGGCTGCACCGGCGATACCATCGGTGCAACCATCGAGTTTACTGAGCTTGCCGCTTTATTCTATGTTTATGCCAGTATCGGCTAACAGTTTTTCCAAAATCGGCTCTGCAGAAAATTCAAGCGCTCGCTTAAGGGCGGCAAGTTTCATCGGGTAATGAGCGTCAGGCTGGTTCATATACTCGATGGCCCTTTCAGCCATTTGGGCAGGATCATCAACCAGATAGCCGCATTCTTGATCAAGAATGATCTCCTTAGGCCCTTTCTCATCAAAGGCGATGACGGGCAAGCCGTGATTTAGCGCCTCAAGTACGACGCAGCCGAACGTATCAAACCGAGAGGGCAGTAAGAGCAGATCAGCCGATTGATACTGCTCATTTAAGGCATCCTGATCCAACCAGCCGGTAAATTTGGCTTTAGGCATTAAGATGCTCAGGCTCTCGCGTGCAGGGCCGCTCCCTGCCACAGTAAGCTCGGCATCGGGGTACTGATCCCAAATCCGTTCCATGATTTCGGGTAGATCGAAAACGCCTTTCTCTTCGCTGATTCGCCCGGCATAAAGTAATTTCAGCACGCGTCTCTCGCGATGTTGGGATAGATGAATCTCAGCATCGGAAGGTTCAACCCAATGCGATGTCATATACACGCTTTGTGGGTCGAGTCCCATATCTTGACTGATCAACCAATCCCGATGATCGTTGTTTAACGTAAACACCCCTTCAAATTGCTGGTAGTACGCGCGCAACAGTCTTCGAATGCGATCCGTCTCATGCTGGTTGAGATGGGTGGTTTTATCGATAAACTCCATCCAATCGGTGTGCATATAGAAGTAAGCGGGGACCGTGAAGGCTTTGCTCAAAAACAGCGCATACGCCCCCATAAAGAATTCCGTTGAGCAGATGATTCGATCATACCCGCCTTGTTCGAAAACGCGCTGGAGCGTCAAAATGTCCGGTATATGGAATGTCTGATCTTCAAATCGCTTAACCTTACATTCGCTGACAGGGCGTAACACCACCAGATGATCTTCTGGTGCTAACGATGGATGGCAGGTCAGTATATCGATGGGGTAATCGTTTTTTTGAATCGCTTTAAGCGCGGTTTTCAAAAACGAAGACACACCATTACGATCACAAAAGGAATCTGTGAGCCACAAGATCCGCTCCGGGTGCTGGGCCGTCTCCAGTTGGTTGGCAAGATCATTCAAAAAAGCGCGATTGGAGTAGATCACTTGGCTGGCCGCAAACGAAGCTCCTACCAAAACAGAGCAAGCCAACGCCGGGAAGGTCAGCTCGTCCAAGAGCTTGCCCACATTGAGCTTGGTCATCTGTTTTTTATCGTTGTAACTTACGTTGTGTTGAGCAAGCGGTGCCACCATGGATCTAAAATGCGTAGGCACCTCAAAGTGTTTAATCCAATCATCGACGCTGTTTAAGCTGACATCGGCCATCGAGCCTTGGAGGTGATCGTTCAACCGGTCAAAAAACAGCTGTGTGACGGTTGTAAAGATGTCCGGGACAGATTGGCGGATCACATTTAAAAACTGCTCGGGCTCTTTACGCTGGGTTTTCGCAATCGCTTTTACCGACTTTAAAACGGGTTTAAACGGCTTAGAGACACCCAGTTCAGTCAGCAAAGCGGGCTTCTCGCCTGACAGTGCTTCATGAAAGGTCTTTAAGAAGGTGAGTGTGTATTTATGCCGGCGAAGCTCTTGCATGGCGTTACTGATGCCAAGGCACCAAAGCTTATCCTTAAGATCCCCTTTGTGAAGCATCAAGCGCACAAGCCCAGGGTCTTCCATGTTGATGGCGACCTGAGCAAAGTAATCTAAAAAGGTGACGGTTAGCTTTTCCTCTTCACCGACCTCTCCATAGGGGTGTGTTGCTTGATTGTGCAGTGCTTCGAGAGCAAGGTCGGCTAAACGCTCCGTTTTACGACGCTCAGCAAGATTCGGAATATCCAAATACGTCCCAGTACGACCAGCAAAAATGCCGTTGTGATCATCGGAGCCGCCTGTCATGGATTTACGAAACGGCTGATCATTAAAATCATACGGGTTTAAATCATGTTTTTTGGCGTACTCAAGAAGGGTTTCTTGATCCAGGCTTTCTACCCACTTTCGAGTAAGCTGATTTTGCCAGTAACCCCGTTGACCGTTTAGGACTTCAAAGCGATTAAACAGAACAGCAAACAGCTCAAGCACTTCGGTGGTTGGCTGTGTCTTATGGCTGTAGAAGTAAAGCGGGTGGGGCAGAACCGTCGGTAACTTGTATTCATGGCAGTAACGTGCAAATGCAAATATATCGTACCGTAAGCGATTTAAAATGGGCTCTTGTTTAGGCGTAAACCCATAGGTGAGTACATGAATGCTGAGCGGGTTATTGGGGAAGTGACACGTAAACTCAGCACCGGCGAGTACATCATGGCCTTTATCCATTAAATCCCAGCAGGAACGGGCGTTGTTATGGTTTGTGATGGTGATCAGATCGACATTTGATCGATGTAAGGCTTTAACAAGGTCTTTGGTTTTTAACCAAGTTTCAGGCAGTCGTAATAAGCGGCCCCATAATTCATCAGGCACATCGCTGTTATGATCGTGACAGTGAAGATCAATCTTAATGCGATCTTTCACGGGGGATTTCAGCTGCTCGGTTTCTAAAAAACGCTCATAATCTTGGCGAATGGAACGATAGAAATCAGACGGTAGGAAAGTGCTCATAACAACGTGCTCTTAATGTAACAATGAGGCTACGATAAAAGCTGCATTTGTCGTTTATGTGACAGCGATGAAATTAAACCGTCATAACGCAAAAAGGGAGCCTAAACTCCCTTTTTAAAGCACTATTTGTTAAGTGGTTAAGCAATCTCGATTTGGCGAGGCTTCATCGCTTCCGGGATTTCTCGTACTAAATCCACGTGAAGCAGGCCGTTTTCAAGGTTCGCTTTCACCACTTTAACATGGTCTGCTAGTTGGAAACGTCGCTCGAAGTTTCGACCAGCAATGCCTTGATACAGATAGGTACGCTCGGTGTCTTCTTGGGCTTTGGAGCCTTTAATGGTTAGGCTGCCTGACTCTGACTGAATGTCGAGCTCGTCTTTAGAGAAGCCAGCAATCGCCATCGTGAGACGGTACTCATTCTCACCCAAAAGTTCGATGTTGTAAGGTGGGTAAGAAGGCTGTTGTTCGGCACGGCTTGCGGTATCAATCATGTTGGCAAGGCGGTCAAAACCAATGGCGGAACGGTAAAGTGGGGTAAGGTCAAAATTACGCATAGTTCATATCCTCAATTGTAAGCAATATGGTTAAGACTTACAGCATGTAAGTCAGTAGCCAGTCTCCATTGAGCCCCGGCTACACATACTTTTATGAGGTGCGAAAAATAAAATTCAAGGGGCCGTTAACGATTAATCGTCTGCTGAGTGTTCGTAATTAAAGCGGTCGATATCATTGGTGATTTCGACATCAACACTTGGCGCCGGGATTTTAAAGTCGTAAACACGCTCCCAACCATCGCTTTCTGGGGTGCGTTCCCAGACAGTGCCGGCGTTGAAGGTGACCAGTTCTTTTATCGATGGATCAATACGAACCATTTTCTCGACGGGGACGGGCACCATATTAGCTAATTCGTTTTCCAGATACTCTTCTGACTCATAACCTGTATACATGCGCCAACCGGTATCGTTGAGGTGTTCAGGTACTGTCTTAAACATGAAACGAACCGGCAGCTTCTCATCAAATGCCATTTTAGACACCAAAGCTAAAAAACCATTTTTGGTTTGATTTTGCTCGTTGGCGGGTGATTTTGGCGTATCCATTTCAGGTGAGCTCATACGAATCTCTCTTGGGTAACTCTATTCAACAAAGGTCTTTAAAACGGGGGGTATTATAAACGAAAAAACCCGTCCGAAGACGGGTTTTTCATACGGTTAAAACTTACGCTTCAACCGTTGGGATCACTGTAGCTGCCTTAGCCGTGTAGTTTTCCATTTGATCGAAGTTCAGGTAGCGGTAGATTTCACCCGCCATGCTGTCGATCTTAGACGCGTATTCCATGTACTCATCAACGGTAGGCAGTTTACCGGTTACCGCTGCAACAGAAGCCAGTTCTGCAGAAGCCAAGTAAACGTTAGCGCCGTTACCCAGACGGTTAGGGAAGTTACGAGTCGACGTCGATACAACCGTAGACTTATCAGCAACACGTGCTTGGTTACCCATACACAGAGAGCAACCCGGCATCTCCATACGAGCACCGGCCTTACCGAAGATGTTGTAGTAACCTTCGTCCGACAGTTGCGCTGCGTCCATCTTAGTTGGTGGCGCAACCCACATGCGTGTAGGGATCGCTTGGCCTGCTGCATCCAGCAATTTACCCGCTGCACGGAAGTGACCAATGTTGGTCATACAAGAACCGATGAAGACTTCGTCGATCTTCTCACCTTGTACAGTAGACAGCAGACGAGCGTCGTCTGGATCGTTCGGTGCACACAGGATTGGCTCTTTGATCTCAGCAAGGTCGATCTCGATAACCGCTGCGTATTCAGCATCGGCATCAGCACGCATCAAGCTTGGGTTTGCCAGCCATTCTTCCATGCCTTTGATACGACGCTCGATGGTACGTACATCGCCGTAACCTTCAGCGATCATCCACTTAAGCATGACGATGTTAGAGCGCAGGTATTCAGCAACAGAGTCTTCACCCAGAGTGATAGTACAACCCGCTGCAGAACGCTCTGCTGATGCATCCGACAATTCGAACGCTTGCTCAACCGTTAGGTCATCAAGGCCTTCGATTTCCAATACGCGACCAGAGAAGATGTTCTTCTTACCGGCTTTCTCAACCGTCAGAAGACCTTCTTGGATGGCTGCGTAAGGAATCGCGTGTACCAGGTCACGAAGAGTGATACCAGGGTTACGCTTACCTTTAAAGCGAACCAGAACCGATTCAGGCATATCCAGAGGCATTACCCCTGTAGCGGCTGCGAACGCCACCAAACCAGAACCTGCCGGGAAGGAGATACCGATAGGGAAACGTGTATGGGAGTCACCACCTGTACCTACGGTGTCAGGCAACAACATACGGTTCAACCACGAGTGGATTACACCGTCACCAGGACGCAGAGAAACACCGCCACGGTTCATGATGAAATCAGGTAGTGTGTGGTGAGTTTGAACGTCTACAGGCTTAGGATAAGCAGAGGTGTGACAGAATGACTGCATGGTCAGATCAGCAGAGAAGCCTAGGCACGCCAAGTCTTTCAACTCGTCACGTGTCATAGGACCAGTCGTATCCTGAGAACCCACTGTGGTCATCTTAGGCTCGCAGTAAGTGCCAGGGCGGATACCCTCAACACCACACGCTTTACCAACCATTTTCTGAGCCAGTGTGAAGCCTTTACCAGTATCAACTGGCTGCTCAGGTTTTTTGAACAGATCAGTTTCAGGCAGACCCAGCGCTTCACGCGCTTTAGACGTCAAACCACGACCGATGATCAGAGGGATACGGCCGCCTGCACGTACTTCGTCAAGCAGGACAGGGGTTTTTAGACCAAATTCACAAAGGACTTCGCCGGTTTCATGATTAACGGCTTTACCTTCGTACGGGTATACGTCGACTACGTCACCCATGTTCATTTTGTCTACGTCCATTTCGATAGGCAGTGCGCCCGCATCTTCCATTGTGTTGTAGAAGATAGGAGCAATTTTACCGCCGAAGCAGTAACCGCCAGCACGCTTGTTAGGTACGTAAGGGATGTCATCACCGAAGAACCACAACACAGAGTTGGTTGCAGATTTACGAGAAGAACCCGTACCTACAACGTCACCAACGTAAGCAACCGGGAAACCTTTGGCTTTGACTTCTTCGATTTGAGTCAAAGGACCAACTGAACCCGGTTTGATTGGCTCGATGCCTTCACGTTCCATTTTAAGCATTGCGTTTGCGTGCAATGGAATATCAGGACGGGTAAATGCATCAGGAGCAGGGGACAGATCGTCCGTGTTGGTTTCACCAGGTACTTTAAAGACAGTAACGGTGATTTTCTCAGCGACTTGTGGCTTAGACGTGAACCATTCAGCGTCAGCCCAAGATTGCATAACTTGCTTAGCAGACTCGTTACCTGCATCGGCTTTGTCTTTAACGTCATAGAACGCATCAAACATCAGCAATGTGTGCGACAATGCTTTAACAGCAATCGGCGCAAGCTCTGCATTGTCCAGAGCGCTGATCAATGGTTCGATGTTATAACCACCTAACATGGTGCCTAAAAGCTCAACCGCTTTCTTGGCATCAATCAGTGGGGAGCTCGCTTCGCCTTTAGCGATAGCGGCTAAGAAACCTGCTTTAACGTATGCCGCTTGGTCAACGCCGGCTGGTACACGATGGGTAATGAGGTCTAATAAAAACTCTTCTTCACCAGCTGGAGGATTTTTTAATAATTCTACCAGCGCTGCCGTTTGGTCAGCATCAAGTGGTTTTGGTGGCACGCCTTCTTCAGCGCGTTCTTCTACATGTTTACGATAAGCTTCAAGCACGATATAGCCCTCATCAGTTAATCCCGCCGGTCTTCGCTCAACACCCTGCCGGCGATGTTTGAGATTGACTCTCATTTGTTGATATGGCGCACAAATTATATATAAGAGTCGATATAAAGTTAAGTATTGTCGACAATCTTGAGTCTTAGACTTTGTGCCTAACACTTCTGATGATTTAGGTCTATTATTTTGAAATATATAGAAATTGAGGTTTTCCCTTGAGCAATAAGCAGTATATGATGGACTTTAAGCTAAACTCACTGCTCTCATATGAGAAACCTGTAATAAACTGCTGATCGTATCAACAGGAAATGTAGTAATGACAGAGCACACCACAATCCCACAATCGCACGTCCAAGATACGTATATTTGGAAAGCGCTTTCAGATTGGGATCTTAATGAAGAACTCGATAGCCACGTTGCAGAGCGGATCCAGTCGGCTTTTGCAGCAGAGGATCTTCACGCTCTTATCTATAAAGGTGAGCATCCAGATACCGTTCTTAAACATCTAAAGCGTAAAGTGGCGAAGGCACCTGAGGTACTCCAGAACCACGTAAAGCGCTTCTATCTGGCTTTGCGACTCAAAAAAGAGACAGAAGTTCATGGTGCACTCATTGATTTAATGATCGTTCTGCGTTTTCATGGTAAATCTTTGGCGGAAAGGCTAATAAAAGAAGCACAAGTGCTGATAACAGAACCTAAAGCCGACGAATATATCGAAATACTCAACGAGAAAACCGCGCAGCGATTACTGAGCTTGGACGTTGAGCACTCTTTGTTAATTGATGGGACGACACTCCCAGCCGTATTCAAGAAACGAGATAGGACATCATGAAAGGCAGATTTGGCAAGCAAGCGCCTAGAGTAGCTTTAATTGGTTTCGAAGGGGCATCGTTACACACGCTGCAATACTACTTTGAACACAAGCGCGCTAATGCATTTCAAATGGTTACGGATATCCGGTATGCAGACTGTGTTGTATTTAATGCCGACCAGCCACGTACAAAAGACTCTCTTCAGGAAGAGCTTGAAAAGAAAATAGCCAAACCGTCCATCGTCGTTTCTATTAAGCCTATTCAATGGCACCGCTCGGTCACACTGTTAAAGCCTTTTAGCTCAATTACTTTAGACGATGCTATTAAATCCTTAGGGGAATTAATGGCTGCAGAAGAGCAAGATAAAGAGCAAAGCTCTTATCAATCCGCCTTAGAAGAGTTAGCTAAAGCCAATTCGGAGCCTAAGGAAACGAGCGCACCGGAAGAGGTCGGTTCAGCCGATAATTTTACCAATGGTAAGATTACTTCCTTTATGGAAGCCGCCAAGAAACGCCAGTCAAAACAGCAAGATACTGGCGAATACTCTGAAATCACTCCAGATTCTGATGGTGCTCCCTCGGCGGACAGCAATGCAGCCGGAGTAAAATCATCACTCCCCGATGCCCGAGTCGGCAGCGTAAGAGCTCAAGTTGTTGCTCGATTGAATACTCAAGCCCCACAGCCGGGTGCGCAAGAGATAACAGCCCTAGCACCGAATGCTGCGCCGCAAAGCGATGTTTCTGTTGAGGTGTCGCCTGATACTGCTAAAGAGGAAAAGCCAGCAGAAGCGCCTAAGGCAGATAAAAACAAAGCGGATCTAGATAAGCGCAAGCAACAGCAAGAAGAGCTAAAGCTGAAAGCTCAAAAGCTTGCGAAACTCAAAAAGCTTAAGAAAGCTCAAGAAGAGCAGAAGGCCGCAGCTCCGACCCAAACGGCAGCGCCTGTAGAAGAAGTATCACAGGCTGATGCTACAAAAGGTAACGAGAAGGTCGAGCTGATCTCCTTGTCTTTAAAGACCTTATTTGGCCATCTGCCTGACCTTGATTGGTTAAACCCTGGCGATCGTCGTCGAATGATGTTCTCACTTGATGGCATGTTACTGCCTTGGGTTACTGAAGCGATGAATCTTGGCCGTAAATACCAAAAGGCTTATCGCGTACAAGGCTTGAATATCCACCTTGAATACCTCCCTTGGACAGATTGCTTCGTTGTTAATGCGGACCACGAACTGTTAAATGCAATGATGTCGAGTCGTTTCTCGTTAGGTGAATTATCCGTTGCGGACGGTGTAACCACAGAAGCGGACTTGATTGATGGGTTAGGTACTGAATTTAAAATCATTTCTGCCGATGACTTTATGTGGTTGGCAGGACTTTGGACATCTCATGGCCGCTTAATGCCTGAAGATGACCCAACACGAACTCGCTTACTGTCGCGCATCCCTGAATGTGCGCGCGAACTGCAAGTTCCAGAGCTGCATGCCATTTTAAAAATGTGGCGCACACGCCCGATGTCGGCTTTCCAGGTTGCTCGGGAGTTACAAGTGCCGCAACGTTATGTATTTGGTGTGATGACCGCCTGCACATCGGCCGGTCTTTTTAATTATTAGTCGCTGAATTGAGTCTGTGATGGTTATAGAGCAAGGATCAGAGCGCTACCTACAAGTTACGCCGAGTGGTGCATATTACGCTACCGTAAACTCACACCCCGATGAAGCACGTGCAATTCTTTTGCAACTGCTGAGTATCGATGAGCCAATCCCTTTTAGTATTGAGCTTTTTGCTGAAATAGCGGATTTGGAAAATGAACATGCTGAGCAGCTGTTTAACCGATTACTCGCAAAACGATTTCTCGCACTGTCTGACACATCGCCAACGTTCCGAAAAGGGAGCCTTGAGAGTATTCTTTCTGATATACTCCCGCACCTTTCTACGGATGGAAAAGTAGTTCTTGGTGATGATCAAGGCTTCTGCCTTGCTCAGTCAGGTTATCCGCAAGAAAAAGCGGACGCGATGGCGGCTATGGCGGCGGATGTTATTTCGCTCCATAACCGACATCACCAATTGATCAACAATGCTTTAGGTGTTGTAGGTCAAAGTTGGGGAATTCTCGATGCGGTTGGTAACAGCCAATTGGGGAGTTGGGTCTTTTATGTTGGATCACAAGCATTTGTGCTTGTAATTCAAGAGCAACCGCTTTTTAATCAACAACAGTTTGTTGAATTATTGTCAGCGCTTGCTAGTCGATACTTAGATAATTAAGCCGGGAACGGGCTCTTTACTGAAATGGAGTATAGTCAATATGCGTTCTGAAATGATGGGGGCTATCCTTTCTGATCTGAATGGAACCTCAGCAGAGATTGAAGCCTCAGCAGTCATCTCGACGGATGGGTTGATGATCGAAGCGCTGCTTCCTTCGGATATGGATGAAGACCGAGTTGGTGCTATGAGTGCTGCAATGCTTTCTCTGGGGGAGCGTACAGCTCAGGAGCTTGCGCGCGGTGAATTAGAACAAGTTCTTGTTAAGGGTGCTCATGGATACATTCTAATGACACACGCTAACAAAGATTCTGTTTTAACCGTCGTAGCAAAACCTAACGCTCGTTTAGGTTTGATCTTCTTGGATGTAAAACGCGCTGCCGAAGCGATCGGTAAGTTGCTGTAGATCAAAGAAAAAACGTCTTCTTCTGGATACAGTATCTGAATGAAAATCAGATACTTTTCCGGACACACTCGGGAATTTAACGTCGTAGACGAAGAGATTCCTTACCCAGAAGGCCGCTTGATCGTGTCCCGCACTACCACGCGGGGCATCATCACACATGCCAATTCTGCATTCGTTGAAATGTCGGGCTATGAGGCCCACGAGCTCATCGGTGCTGATCATTCACTCCTTCGACATCCCGATATGCCTAAAGAGGCGTTTCGTGATCTCTGGTCAACGGTTTTGGCCGGACGAAAGTGGCAAGGTTTTGTTAAGAATCTTAGAAAAGACGGTCGTTTTTACTGGGTTCTGGCCACTGTTATTCCCAATATTCGTAAAGGCCAAATACAAGGCTTCACCTCGGTTCGTCGCAAACCATCACGTCGTAAAATTGACGAAATAATTCCGGTGTACGAACAAATGCGTTTTGATGAAGAGCGTTCGATATGAGTTGCTACACGTTCTCGATCAGCCCCGATTATCTCCCATCCGACTTAACGGGGTGGTTTATCTTTAATACTTGGCTACAGAAAATAACCGACACGCGTTTCCATTTAGAGCTACACGATTCCTTCGAACAGCAGCGGTGTGATCTTGATGACGATAAAATCGATCTTATCTATGCCAACCCGTTTGATGCTGCAAAATTGGTCCGCGAAAAGGGCTTCAAACCTCTCGTAAAGCCGCAAAATCGACAGGACGAAGTTGTCGTATTGGTCAGGGCCGACTCCTTGTACCAATGCGTAGAAGATCTCTCGACAAAACCCATTATCATCTCTGCTGATGACCCAGATGTATTGATGATGGGCTTTATGTTGTTGGAGCCTGCTGATGTGGTGAAAGACGATGAGATCACCATGATTCGCAAAAGTCATGTTCAAGTGGCCAAAGACTTGCTCAACAAAGAGGGTGATATCGCCTTTATGCTCAAGTCTTCCTTTGATGAGCTGAGCGATCTTATTAAGTGGCAAATGCGCGTCTTAGTGGAAAGTCGAATCGATCTGATTACTCATGTTTTGATGGCGTCACCCCGCTTAGAGCCATTGCACGATTCCATTCGTAACTCTGTCTTAGCCTTAGCCAGTAGCCCGAAAGGGCCATCGGTCATGGAGTTTATGCCTATGAAGCAGTGGCAAAATGTCGAGGAGGAAGAGGCCGAGTTTATGATTGATCTTATGGATGCAATCCTGAGCTAGCCTTGGATGACGCGCTTTGCATCGTTATAATGTGCGCGCACTTTTTAAGGTAGACATAGATGGACGTTTTAGACGAAATTTACAGCTTTTTGCCCTGCGAAACCCCCGATGCTTGGATTCAAGCGGCACTGAAAAACCAAGACATCATGCTGATTGACCATGCGCATTGCGAAAAGAAAGCGGCTTCGACTGCCATGACACTGATGTTTCGTTATGTAGACCGTCCTGATTTGCTGAATAAAATGTCGCGCTTAGCGCGTGAAGAGCTGATCCACTTCGAGCAGGTGCTTGAAATCATGGAAGAGCGGGGTATTACTTACGATCACATGTCGCCTGCGCGTTATGCTGGCGGTATGCGCGCGTCCGTTCGTACATCGGAACCCGGTCGATTAATTGATACCCTAATCGTAGGTGCCTTTATTGAAGCACGCTCCTGCGAGCGTTTCGCTAAATTGGCGCCTTATCTAGATGATACGCTGGCAAAATTTTATCGCTCGCTATTGAAGTCAGAAGGGCGTCACTATCAAGACTACCTAGGCTTGGCAGAAGATTACGCAGGCGAACCGATTGATGAGCGTGTTGAGCACTTTCGTCAAATTGAAAAAGAGCTGATTGAATCAGAAGATAGCGAATTCCGCTTCCACAGCGGCGTACCTTCCGAAGCGGCTTAATGCCGCTTTCGTGTTAATGGCTGATCCATCAGGATGCGTTAAAGTCGATAGGCTCGTGAATGAGAGTAAGCTCTTGCTCATCTTGGTATAAATACCAAAGAGACGTATCCCAGTCACCTAATACAATCCTTTGGCGCGCATCTGAAAGCTCGTGTACGGCGGGGCGATGGGTATGCCCATGGATCAACAGCTGGGCATTGTGATCATCCAGTGTTGAGATCACGCTTTGGCTGTTTACATCCATGATCTCGCTGGATTTTTGCTGCCCCATCGATTTACTTTTTTCCCGTAAAGCCTTGGCGATCGCAACTCGCTCTTCGATCGGCTTGCTGATGAAAGCTGCTTGCCATTCAGGGTTGCGCACCATGGTTCGAAACGCCTGATAGTCATGATCATCAATGCACAACTGATCACCGTGTAATAAAATGGCTGGGCCTTGGGGAAGTGTAATGGGGAAAACTTCTGGCAGTATTTGTGCTCCGGTACGCTTAGCAAAGTCAGAGCCTACAAGAAAATCACGGTTACCGTGTTGGAAAAAAAGAGCGCGACCCGAATCACTGAATTGCTTTAGGGCTTTTTCGACCTCGACTAAGGGGCCGAGTGGGGCATCATCCCCAATCCAAGCTTCGAAGATATCGCCCAATAGGTAGAGCTCGTCAGCTTGATAAGCCGTATGCTCCATAAAGTGCAAAAACGCCCGGAGAATGTCCGGGCGCTCTGGCGTAAGGTGCAGATCTGCTATGAATAACCTTGGCATCCGCCGGGTAAACCTCGTATCAGACCAGTTCCGCTTTTTCGATAACAACATCATCAGAAGGGACGTCTTGGTGACCCGCACGCATTGTGGTGCTTACCCCTTTGATTTTGTTGACGACATCCATGCCATCGATAACTTTACCAAACACCGCATAACCCCATCCTTCCATGGTTTTGGAAGAGTGATCTAGAAATGTGTTGTCAGCAACGTTGATGAAAAACTGAGCCGAAGCTGAGTGTGGGTCCATCGTGCGAGCCATCGCTAACGTGCCAGCAGCATTTGATAAACCGTTGTCCGCTTCGTTTTCGATTTGCTCACGGGTTTCTTTTTGTTGCATACCAGGCTCGAAACCACCGCCTTGAATCATGAAACCATCGATGACTCGGTGGAAGATAACACCATCATAGAAACCATCTTTGACGTATTGTTCAAAGTTAGCCGCTGTCTTTGGGGCTTTCTCGTGGTCCAACTTGATGGAGATATCTCCATGATTTGTATGAAGAATAATCATTGTTATAATTCCTTCCTAAACTCTGTCACAGGTGTATTATACGCAAGTCTAAACGTGATGCACTGAATATGCATCTCTAAATGCTTCAACATGTGAAAACCATGCGGTAAGTGTTTATAATCACAGCCTTACTTCGCACATATGTGCCTACCAATTCGTATCGGATAGATTTTATTGCCATGTCAAAGAGCGACGCACCGGTTAAGCCAACCAACTTTATTCATCAGATCATCGAAGAAGGCCTGAAAAACAATGTTCACGGCGGTCAGGTTGTGACGCGTTTCCCGCCAGAACCTAATGGATACCTGCACATCGGTCATGCCAAGTCGATCTGTCTGAACTTTGGCACAGCCGTCAAATACAACGGCCAGTGCAATCTTCGCTTTGATGACACCAACCCGGAAAAAGAGAGCCAAGAATATATCGATTCCATCATTCGTGATGTGAACTGGTTGGGCTATCAGTGGGCTGGTGATATCCGTTACACGTCGTCATACTTTGATCAGCTTTACCAATGGGCTATCCACCTGATCAAAGAGGGCAAGGCTTACGTTTGCCATCTGTCACCAGAGCAAGCTAAAGAGTACCGTGGTAATTTCAGCGAGCCAGGCAAGAACTCCCCGTATCGCGATCGCAGCGTTGAAGAGAACCTGGATCTGTTCGAGCGCATGAAAAACGGTGAGTTCAAAGAGGGTGAGTGCGCGCTGCGTGCCAAAATCGATATGGCATCGCCTAACATGAACCTGCGTGACCCAATGATCTACCGTATTTTGCACACTTCCCACCATCAAACTGGCGATAAGTGGTGCATCTACCCAATTTATGACTTTGCGCACGGTCAATCCGATGCCATCGAAGGCGTAACGCATTCGATCTGTACTCTGGAGTTTGAAGATCATCGTCCACTGTATGAGTGGTTCATTGAGCACTTGCCAGTGCCGGCAACACCTCGTCAGTACGAGTTCTCACGTTTAGAGCTCAACTACACAGTGACCAGTAAGCGTAAGCTTAAGCAGTTGGTGGATGAGAATCACGTATCGGGTTGGGATGACCCACGTATGCCAACCATTTCAGGATTGCGTCGCCGCGGCTTCACTCCCGAATCACTGCGTCATTTCTGTGACATGATCGGTGTGACGCGCTCTAACGGCGTGGTTGATATGAGCATGCTGGAATCCGCTATTCGTGATGACCTTGATGCGAACGCTCCGCGTGCCATGTGTGTGACTGACCCGATTAAAGTGACATTGACCAATTACGAGGCGGATAAAGTCGAGTGGTTCACGGTCCCTGCGCATCCAAAAGATGAATCCATGGGTGAGCGTAAGATTGCGTTTTCACGTGAGTTGTTGATCGAGAAAGATGACTTTGCCGAGGAAAAACCGCGTAAATGGAAGCGCTTAGCACCGGGTGATGCTGTTCGTCTTCGTGGTGGTTACGTCATCACCTGTGAAGAGGTTATCAAGGACGCCGCTGGCGAAGTGATCGAGCTCAAGTGCACCTACGATGCAAACACCCTAGGCGTTAACCCAGAAGGGTATAAGCCAAACGGTGTGATTCACTGGGTCTCTGCAGAGCACTCTGTACCGTGTGAAGTACGCTTGTACGACCGCCTCTTTACTGAAGCCAATCCAGATGGCAATAAAGAGAAAAGCTTCTTGGACTGCTTAAACCCTGAATCTTTAGTCACGCTAACAAACGCAAGAGCAGAAATCGGTCTGAAAGAGGCCGCTGTCGAGTCTCGTTACCAATTTGAGCGTAATGGCTATTTCGCAGTTGACCCTGATTCAACCGACGAAAAAATGGTCTTCAACCGTACGGTTGGTCTGCGAGATTCTTGGGCAAAAGTGAACAAGTAATTCCGCTTTTAAAGCGCATAAAAAACCGCCAAATGGCGGTTTTTTTGTATCGGGTGGATCAATTGTGCGCGGTGTAGTGCTTCATGTAAAAATCCATCAGCTTGGATCGGAATTTACGATGCAGTCTCGAAACAGGGATGCTCGCCAGTACTAAAGCGATCGCTATCAGCGAAAACTTTAACAGGGTAAACCACTCTGCACTGATCCCAATGCTCGATAACAACTGCATCATAATGCTCCTTAACTGAGACTCTTACAGGCCGCCGTGTGTCAACTTGGCTGGGTTGAGTAACTCGGTCAGCTCTTCACGAGAAAGATCTGTGTTTTCAACAGCCACATCAATGACGGGACGTTTCTCTTTGTAAGCTTGCTTAGCAATTTCGGCCGCTTTCAAATAACCGATAATTGGGTTAAGCGCGGTTACCAAAATTGGGTTTTTGGACAGGGCTTCATTGAGCTTATCTTCGTTCACCTTGAACGATGCAATCGCTTTATCCGCCAACAGGACCGAGCTATTGCTGATCAATTCGATGCTACTTAACACGTTATTTGCAATCATCGGCAGCATCACGTTCAGCTCAAAGTTACCCGACTGGCCACCGATGGTGATCGCGGTATCGTTACCAATGACTTGTGCTGCTACCATTGCAGTTGCTTCTGGAATCACCGGGTTTACTTTACCAGGCATGATGGATGAGCCAGGCTGTAACGCTTCCAGCTCGATTTCGCCAAGGCCAGCCAGTGGGCCTGAGTTCATCCAACGAAGGTCATTCGCAATCTTCATCAAGGTGACGGCGGTCGCTTTTAGCTGGCCGGAGACCGCAACAACCACATCCTGAGACGCAATGCGCGCAAAGAAGCTGTCAGCCGGGGTAAATTCAACGCCGGTGATTTCAGACAGTTTTTGGCAGAACACACCAGCAAATTCTGGGTGCGCGTTAATGCCTGTACCGACAGCTGTACCGCCTTGGGCGAGAGCTTGTAGGGAAGGTTGCAGCGCTTGGATGTTACGAATGTTCTCATCAATCTGAATGGCCCAAGCTTCCAAAGACTGGCTCATACGTACTGGCATCGCATCCATCAAGTGGGTGCGACCTGTTTTTACGTATTGATCAACTTCGGCGGCTTTCTTACGTGTTACCTCTGAAAGGTGCTTAAGTGCCGGCAATAGGCTTTCATGAATAGCTACCGCCGCGCTGATGTGAATAGCCGATGGGATAATGTCGTTGCTGCTTTGGCCAAAGTTGACATGGTCATTTGGGCTGACCGCCTCGGCTGTTTGCTTAGACGCTAAAGTGGCAATCACTTCGTTAGCGTTCATGTTTGAGCTGGTACCAGAACCTGTTTGGTAAACATCAACCGGGAAGTGCTGCATCAAATCTGCTTCGTTAAGAAGCTTATCACAGACAGAAACAATCGCTTGGCTGATATCACTGGGTATCAGGTCTAAGCTGTTATTGGCTTTCGCCGCAGCAGACTTAGCGTTGATCAGGGCACGAATGAAGGACTCTGGCATACGCTGGCCACTGATAGGGAAGTTGTTTACGGCACGCTGGGTTTGCGCCGCGTAGAGTGCATTTGATGGCACTTCTAACTCACCCATGCTGTCTTTTTCAATGCGTGTATCTGACATCGTTTTTTCCTTAATTCAATTGTGCTTCTAAGAGCATGAACGATTCGGGTTTCTTATCTGTTCTGATTCGTTTTCTGAGCAATCATTCCCAAGGTTTTTTCAACCAAGTAAGAATCGCCCTTAGTTTGGGTCTGTAACGATTGCTGAACATAGTGGCCAAATACGCGTATTTCGCGGGTTAAGCCTAAATAGTCGCGCTGCTGTTCATCCGTTTTGGACAGCTTCAATAACTTTCGTAAAGGCTTATTGATATGGTCTAAACAGGCACAGCGCCATTGGGTGGGCACCAGCTCATCACAGATAGCATCCAGTAACACTCGGCACTGGCGCGCATAGCAGCGGCATTTAGCGTGAGGCGTCTCCACCGACAAAGACTCATCCAGTCGCATCCACTCATCGAATAGGTGATGCGCGTCTGGCGCATGACCAAAACGGATCTGAGATTTGAGTCGGTTGCACTCTAGGTGCACCTGTTTAGCGGTGGAGCGGGTTACCAGCATCGACAAGCCTACAATGAGAACGGTTATTATTTACAAAATACCAGAACGTACAGCTAATGCAAACCATTCTCATTATAATTTAACTATTAAGTTCATAGCTTTGGGTTATTGTTTTTACATAGGGCACAAAAAAGGGAGCCTAAGCTCCCTAATGAACGATTTGGTTTGTGTTACATCCCCATTACAAAGCCTTCACGCCGCTTGTCAGCAGCACCTGTTAAGCGGTTGGGCTCGATCTTGATCGCTTGAAGCCCCGAATTTAAATCACGGTGGTTGATCTCAAACCCCATCCGCTCAAGCTCACTGGCCATCATGCCAAGTGGCTCGCCTGTTTCTAGATCAAAGGTGCCAAATCGATTGATAAGATGTGGCGCATTAATCGCTTGTGAGATGGGCTGCTCCCACAATAAGTGGCGAATCAAGCTGCCAGCTACATACCCAATGATGCGAGAGCCACCCGGCGAGCCGATGGCTAGATAGGGTTTATTATCTTTCATCACAATGGTTGGCGACATGGAAGAGCGGGGGCGTTTACCCGGTTCTACGCGGTTCGCCACCATGGCGCCATCTTCCTCTGGAACAAAGGAGAAATCGGTCAGCTCATTGTTCAGCAAGAAGCCTGCAACCATAAGGCGAGAACCAAACCCGTTCTCGATGGTTGTGGTCATCGACAATACATTGCCATCGGCATCAACAATGACAAAGTGACTGGTCGAGGGCAGTTCAATGGCTTGATCATCCGCTCGGGCTTGTCGGTTTTTCCAAGGTGGGTTACCCGCTTGAACCTCGTTGAGCGCTTTACCAGGAGTGATCAGCTTAGACCGTTCACTGAGGTACGCTTCATCCAACAGGCCTTCGGGCATATCGACAAAATCCGTATCTGCCATGTATCGGCCACGATCTGCAAAGGCCAATCGACTGGCATCGCCAATAATCTGCCAACTCATTGGGTGATGGTCACCTAAGGCTTTAAGTGGGTGCGGCTCGGTCAGTTTTAAAATTTGGCCTACCGTTAACGCGCCTGAGCTAGGCGGGCCCATTCCGCACACCTCGTACTGTAAGTAGTCGGCACACACGGGATCACGCTCAATGATCTTGTATTGCTCCAAGTCTTTAAGGCTTAAAACCCCTGGGTTTCCCTCGGCCGTACGAACCGTATCAACAATGGCTTGTGCGGTTTCACCTTTGTAAAACCCTTCGCTTCGTTGTTGTGCAATCAAGCCTAGCGTGTGGGCGTATTCTGGGTTCTTAAGAAGGGTTCCTGCGGTTAGAGGCGATCCATCCGGTGTAAAGAAGTAGTCACGTGTGCCTGAGTAACGGCTTAGGCGCTCCTGATCGGCTTCGATTGAGCTGGCGAGTCGAGGTGATACCGAAAATCCTTGCTTGGCCAATTGCTGCGCGGGTTGTAAAAGGCTTGCCCAATCCTGACTGCCGTAGGTCGCATGGAGGGTATCTAACAGTTTTACTGTGCCTGGCGTACCGACAGAGCGACCACCAACAACGGCATCATAAAAGCTAAGCGGTTCACCGTTGTCCATAAACAAGGATGCAGTCGCGGCAAGTGGTGCGGTTTCCCGGGCATCAAAACTGGTGAGCTTTTGTTGTCTAGCATCGTAGTACACCGCAAAAGCGCCCCCACCTAGACCAGAGGATTGCGGTTCTACCAAGCCGAGTACCGTCTGTACGGCGACCATAGCGTCGATCGCATTACCGCCTGCAGCCAAGACGTTATAGCCTGCCTGCGTGGCTAACGGGTTAGCGGTAGCGACCATAAAATCCGTCGCGGTTTGTTGGCGAACGATTTGGTTGTCACCAAACCCTATCTCGGGTTGAACCTGATCGGCCGCTTGATCGGCAGAGATCGCAAAAGAGGAGATCAATAAGGCGGACAGCACAGCTGCGGGTCGCAGTGAAACGCCAGAAACAGGGATAAAAGTGGATGAAGTCTTCCTAATCATCTTGCTTAAGTCCTTTCTGGTTTTTTCAAACAACATACTGAGACTTAAGTGTGATTACTAGGGGCGATTAATTCATCAGTTCGTTGCCGCTACCGAGCTTAAGCCAGAGTAAGTCGAGTTGGCGCTTTGCTTTATCAAGAGGCAGAGCAGTGTAGGTTCCTTTACCATCCTCAGCCGCTAGGCCTAACTGCGCGAGTTTGTTCATGGCATCCTCTATTTCGAAATCGATTTCGGTATGCCATTGCTCACGTATCCAGCGCTCGATGTGTCGGTCTAATTGCTCAACCGCCATCGGGGCATCGGAGGCCAACAGAAAGTAATACGCCAAAATGACTTCTTTACACTCTTCCTCTTCGGCATCGTCAATCACATGGTGAAAAACACCAGAGTTATTATCCAAGTTTTTGAAGTAGAGGTTTTTCGTTAAGGACTGCACAAAGCGCAATTTGCGATTTTGGAAGTTGTTAAACTGCTTAAAGAGGTAACTCCCCAAAGCGCCAATACCGGCCATGAGCGCAAGCAGCGCCGCGTTATCTAATTCGACCTCGGCTTGATGAAGCCCAAGCCAGAAACCAATAAGGGAGCCAATCAAGATTAAAGAGCCGCCCAATTTTGTGCTGACCACAATGCCACCACTGATTAAGGCCGGCACACCGATCAGTAATTTATCGATGGTACGCATGCGGACCTCGGTGTTTGGGAATAGCATTTCCATATCGGCACGCGGCACATCCTTAAAGAGCTTTAAGGTAACAGACCCAGGCTCTAACCCGAGTGCGTTTTGTCGAGCTTCGTCCAATTGCTCATTAAGCCTTAGGTACAAAGCGACTCGTTCAAACTTTGGAAAGGTTATTTTGGTCTTTTTCAGGCCAAAAAAGGTTGAGATCTCTTCTTCAACCATCTTTTCGCCGCGCACATAGACCAGAACCTCGGCAAAATCATCGAAATCAACATGAAGATTAAGCTTAAAGAGCGAGGACTGAGTCAGAGCTTGGTTAAGTATGGCTTGATCGATGCGTTCGTAATTGGCTTTTTCGAGTAATGCTTCAAGCTGTTTCGAAAACGCGGGTAATCCACGATTCACCGACATGGTCGTAGGCAAATCGACCATCTGAGTGTCACTGTCGGGAGAGATCCGAGAAAACGACTCTTTTAACGTTTCTGTTTCATGATGGAACGCGGCGTGAATCAAGCGCGTTAATTGGCCTGATAAACGTCTGAATAACTGACGATCCTCCTTGGTGAGCGTATTTTGCGATAAACACATCTCGACCAGATCCGATTTTCGAAAAGGGATAAAACGGGTAGGGGGGATACGACTGTCCATGAAACATACCTAATAAGTTGGCCGCTGATTTTATCAGCGACCTGTCGGATTGATAAGCATCAATAAATGGTCTTATAGGCTGAACAAGGTAATGCTTTTGACATCTGATAAGTAAATGATCATCTATCGGCCACCAACCCAACAGGACAGCACTATGGATAAGCAGGTCACCTTAGACTCGATTGTCCCACAATGGATGCACCCTAACGATCAGGAAGAACACGGCTATCACTCTTTTTCGGTTAAAGCGATGGATAACGCTTTTAAGGCCAACCTTGCACGATTAACACTGGGGATTTCGCCCGCAGGTCTGAGCAGTCTCTACTGCACTTGGTTGAGTCATTTACTGTTATCACCGGGCAAACAAACCCAGTTGGCCGAAAAGGGGTTAAATAAGCTTTTTAAATCGTGGCGCTATACGCAATCGGCATTGATGGATCAGTGTGCTGAATGCGTAGAGCCGTTGCCTCAGGATCAGCGATTTAAGCATCCGGGGTGGAAACAATGGCCTTTTAACCTTATCCAACAAAATTTTTTGCTGACCCAACAATGGTGGCATCAAGCCACTACGGACATTGATGGGCTATCTAAAGAGGATGAACGTAGCATCTCGTTTATCGCAAGGCAGGTGTTGGATCACTATTCGCCCAGCAACATCCCCTGGATGAACCCAGCCGTCATTGAAGCGACCCAACAAACAGGCGGTATGAACCTATGGCAAGGGCTGCGTAATCTGCTCGATGACTATGAGCGACAGGTCTCAGGAAAGCCACCAGCAGGCACCGAGGATTTTATCCCCGGCAAACAGGTAGCCGCGACACCCGGGAAAGTCGTCCACCGTAACGGTTTGATGGAGTTGATCCAATACACGCCAACAACAGAGGTGGTTCATCCCGAACCGATTCTAATCGTCCCCGCGTGGATCATGAAGTACTACATTCTTGATCTGTCACCGTATAACTCATTGGTGAAATATCTGGTGGATCAAGGGCATACCGTCTTTATGATCTCATGGGTAAACCCAACCTCAGAAGATCGCCATCTTGAGATGTCGGATTACCAAAAAACGGGGGTAATGGAGGCGATCGATACCATTTCGACACTGTGTCCGGATCAAAAGATTCACGCGACAGGTTATTGCTTGGGCGGCACTTTATTATCGATCTGTGCGGCAGCGATGGCCCGTGATGGTGACCAACGACTCGCCTCCATGACCCATTTTGCAACTCAGGTTGATTTCTCAGAGGCGGGTGAATTGATGCTCTTCACCAATGAGAGTGAGGTTTCCTACCTAGAGAAGATGATGTGGGATCAGGGTGTCTTGGATGGCAGTCAAATGGCGGGGGCTTTTCAGATATTACGCTCCAACGATTTGATCTGGTCCAGAATCGTCAATGAGTACCTATTGGGCGAGGCGCCAGGCATGAATGACCTTATGGCATGGAATGCGGATTTAACGCGCATGCCCTACAAAATGCACTCTCAGTATCTGCGCCATATGTTCTTGAACAACGATTTAAGCTCTGGTCGCTATCAAGTCGATGGTAAACCCATCGCCATCAGTGACATTAACGTGCCGATTTTCTCGGTGGGCACCGAGAAAGACCACGTCGCGCCGTGGCATTCGGTCTATAAAATGCACCTTATTTCGGACAGCCCAAGCATCACCTTTGTCCTCACCAGTGGGGGTCACAATGCCGGTATTGTCAGTGAGCCCGGCCATAAGCATCGCCATTACCGCATCGCCCAGCACCAAGAGGGCTCTCGGTACGTTGACCCAAACACCTGGCAAGAGATCAACAAGGCTAAGGAAGGGTCTTGGTGGCCGGAGTGGGTCGCTTGGCTGGGTAAACACTCGGGCGAGAAGGTGGCGGTAACATCGCTGAATACGAAATGGTTTAAGCAAACCTTGGCGGATGCACCAGGGACTTACATTTACCAACGATAATGAAAAACCTAGCGCAAAGGTCAGATTAATCTGTTGCACTGCACAATAGACCTAAGTATAATTGCTTTAACTGATTGCTATTGGGCTGTCAGTCTTTAACTTAGGTTGTGAAAATTGTTGTTTGTACGAGTTTTCACACACACGGTGAGCAGTATGAGTTCGAAAAATCGTCTTTCAGACAATTGGTTAGAACAGCAAGAATCAATGCTGGATGCCTACATCGAACGCGTCTTTGAGCAAAACAACATTGACGATTGGTACAACGCCGCACATTGGTATGTTGATGCCATCGTTTCTCTGTTTGGCACCAAAGGTCACCGCGTTTAGTTATCTCTCCATTTCGAACCAGCCCTTGTGGCTGGTTTTTTTATGCCGATTTAGTCAACTCTCTTTTGTTGCAGTGCACCGGCAATTTTTTTGACAAAAAACGGCCCAGAAACAAGTATAGTTTCCCCTTAGATTCAAACAGTTGGTAACGTGAAATGGCTCTCGAATGGTCTTTGTTGGCGGTCTTTATCCCAACGTTCTTTTTTGTCTCCATTACCCCAGGCATGTGCATGACATTGTCGATGACCATGGGTATGACCATTGGCGTTAAACGAACCCTTTGGATGATGATGGGTGAGCTGGTCGGCGTAGGGCTTGTGGCGGCCTTAGCAGTGCTGGGTGCGGCGGCTTTGATGCTCAACTACCCAGAGATCTTCATGGTCTTCAAGTACGCAGGCGGTGCCTATCTCTTTTATATAGGCGTTCAGATGTGGCGCTCACGCGGCAAAATGGCGATCCCCGAAGACTTATCATCCACTTCAAAAGTGCGTCCTTATGAATTGATTTCACAGGGTTTTTTAACCGCTGTGGCCAACCCAAAAGGATGGGCGTTCTTTATCTCTTTGCTGCCACCTTTCATCGACCCGGATAAGCCTTTGGCGTTTCAATTATCGGAGCTGATTGCGATCATCTTGATGTTGGAGTTCATGTGCCTTTTGGCCTATGCCTCTGGTGGTAAAACCTTGCGTACGTTTTTGATGAAAAGCGGAAACGTACGCTTAATGAACCGTTTAGCGGGCAGCTTGATGATGGGAGTCGGTGTTTGGCTGGCGGCGTAATAACCTACTTGGAACTAAAGTATCAATGAATTAAACGAAACGCCTTATTGAGTGTCGAACGTGTTATCACATAATGGAGGCACGTTTAAATCTGATGAGGAAAGCAAAGCTTATGCAAGTCCTGCTTTCCTGATCATATTTTGGAGAACTCATCTCATGGCAACCCAACCCACGTCGGATCGCGAAACCATTGTCGTAGTAGGTGGCGGCGCAGGCGGTCTCGAGCTTGTCACCTCACTCAGTCACTCGTTAGGGCGCAAAAAGAAAGCCCGAATCATCTTGGTTGATAAAAACCGATCTCACATTTGGAAACCGCTGCTGCACGAAGTGGCAACCGGTACGCTTGATACTTCCAGCGATGCGGTCATCTACCGCGCCCACGCCCGTCGGCATCATTATGAGTTTCAGATCGGAACGATGACGTCGATGAACCCAGAATCGAAAGAGATCACATTGGCCGCGCTTTATGATGAGGAGAACAAACTCATCCTTCCTGAGCGTCAGCTGGCCTACGATAAACTCGTATTGGGCGTGGGTAGCGTCAGTAACGATTTTGGTACCCCAGGTGTTGCCGATCACTGCTACTTTTTAGATTCGCACAGACAGGCCGAGCGTTTTCACCGCGCCTTGCTCAATCAATTTTTGCGAATGACCACAACGGACAAGAAGAGCGAGCTGCATCTGGCCATCGTCGGTGGTGGGGCAACGGGCGTAGAGCTGGCCGCTGAGTTGTATCACGTCGCGGATATGATTAAGCACTACGGCATGCGTGATATGACACGTAACCGCTTAAAGATCACCTTGATCGAAGCGGGCCCTAGGATTCTTCCCGCCTTGCCAGAGCGCATTGCGATGTCGGCCAAGCAAGAGTTGGTGAAACTGGGCGTGAGCGTGCGCGAAAACACCAAGGTAGGCCAAGCGGATGACGAAGGCTTTTTAGCGAACGAAGATGAACGCATTGCAGCCGATATGATGGTGTGGGCCGCGGGCGTGAAAGCGCCGGACTTTATCCGCAGCTTATCGTTTTTCGAAACAAACCGCCTAGGCCAGATATTGGTTAAACCGACCTTACAAAGTCAGTTCAGTGACGACATCTTTGTGATTGGCGATTGCTGCGGATGCCAGCAAGCCGATGGCAGTTGGGTACCGCCACGAGCGCAATCTGCTCACCAGATGGCCTCTTTGGTACACAAGAATCTGATTGCACTAAACCAAGGTAAGCCACTTAAAGAGTATCAATACAAAGACCACGGCTCTTTAGTGAACCTCAGTAAGTACAGTACCGTCGGTAGTTTGATGGGGAACCTCACCAAAGGCTCAATGTTTGTTGAGGGTCGATTGGCGCGATTTGTGTACATCTCTTTGTACAGAATGCACCAATTCGCGATTCATGGGTGGCTCAGGGCATCCGCCATTTTACTTGCGCAAAAAATCGGCAGTACGGTTAAACCTAAAATGAAACTCCACTGATACAATAGCAGTCCTTTTTTTGTTGCTGATTTTGAAACATAAGGACTGCTATGTTTTCTTTTTTCGAGCGGTTGCTAAAGCCCTTTCCCAGTGAAGAGCCAACGCAACCCCCTCGTGGCCTGTTTGCTTTTTGTCGTCATTACACGAAAGGTGCTGAACCCTATTTAATCTTGATGGCGGTACTCTCTGCACTGGTGGCCATTACCGAGGTAACCCTGTTTGGCTTTATGGGTGACCTTGTCGATTGGTTGATTGATAAAGACCCAGAAACACTTTTCCAAGAGGAGGGCGGTCGCCTGCTAGGCATGACCTTCCTGACCATTGTGGTTCTGCCTTTGCTGGTGCTGGTGCATGGTCTGATTGTCCATCAAACTTTACTGGGCAATTACCCAATGGCCATTCGGTGGTTAGCGCACCGATATCTGCTTAAGCAAAGCGTCTCTTTCTACAGCAATGATTTTGCCGGACGTATTGCCACTAAGGTGATGCAAACCTCATTAGCGATCCGCGAAACCGTCATGAAATTACTCGATGTCTTGATGTTCATCGCCATTTATTTTGTGTCGATTGTGGTGATTGTTGCGCACTCGAGCCTTTGGTTAATGCTGCCCATGTTGCTGTGGCTGGCCGCGTATATCGGTATTCAGTGCTATTTTGTGCCGAAGCTTCGCAAGGTATCTACTGAGCAAGCGGACGCCCGAAGCTTAATGACAGGCCGCATTGTCGATAGCTACACCAACATTCAAACGGTCAAACTCTTCTCTCACTCTAAACGGGAAGCCGATTACGCCGAAGAGGGGATGAAGGGCTTTTTAAAAACCGTCTATGGTCAGATGCGCTTGGTGACAGGGCTGAACTTTATGGTCCAGTTCATCAACTATTTATTGGCGTTTGTGATCGCTGCGGTCTCGCTTTGGTTGTGGACCAAAAATGAGATCAGCATTGGCGAAATTGCAGTGGCGATCAGCCTTGCGCTCAGGATTAATGGTATGGCGCAATGGATCATGTGGGAGATCAGCGCACTCTTTGAAAACATCGGCACGGTAGCCGATGGTATTCAGTCGCTCTCTAAACCGCTTGAGATCGAAGACAAACCTGATGCCCGCGAATTGACCGTACCCAAAGGGGAAGTGACCTTTGATCACGTCGCCTTCCATTATGGCAAAGGCTCTGGTGTTTTGGATAACCTGAATCTTACCATCAAGCCTGGCGAAAAAATTGGTGTGGTGGGGCGCTCCGGCGCAGGTAAATCAACACTGGTTAATTTGTTATTGCGCTTCTACGACATCGAATCGGGCCGCATCTTAATTGATGGGCAAGATATCAGAGACGTCAGTCAGGAGTCCTTACGCGGTCAAATTGGCATGGTCACTCAAGACACATCACTGCTGCATCGCTCTGTCCGTGACAACATTTTATACGGTGCACCAGGTGCCAGCGAACAAGATGTACTGACGGCGCTTGAAAAAGCGGAAGCCTCAGAGTTTGTTAAAACTCTGACCGATCCACAAGGCCGCGTGGGTTTGGATGCCCAAGTGGGCGAGCGCGGTGTAAAACTTTCTGGCGGGCAACGTCAACGCATAGCGATCGCTCGGGTGCTGTTAAAAGACGCACCTATTCTTGTACTGGATGAGGCCACATCGGCGCTGGATTCTGAGGTAGAAGCCGCAATCCAAAAAAGCTTGTACGCCTTGATGGAAGGTAAAACCGTGGTGGCCATCGCACATCGACTCTCTACCATTGCGGCGATGGATCGACTCATCGTGATGGACAAAGGAGAGATTGTCGAACAAGGCACTCATAGCGAGTTAATCGCAAAAGGCGGGATCTACGCCCAGCTGTGGGCCCATCAAACCGGCGGGTTCTTAGGCCTCGATACCGACCAAAACGTTTAAGCTAAAGTCAAAGAAAAGCCATTCGATTGAATGGCTTTTTGTTATGCGGCGTTAATGATTGTTGCGTCGGGACTCTGGTTCGCCAGTAAAGTAGGGCTCGCCTTTGCCTTGATGACCTTTGTTTGCGTGTTGACCCTTTTTCATCTCTTTAGGGTCGATGACGCGGTAGCCGTCTTTCTCATGACGGAAGTAGGTATCCCCAACTTGATACATCCCTTTTGAATGCTTCGCATTTTTGGGGAGATTGGGCACTAAAGCGCCCCTTGGTGCTTTTACTCGTTTGTAGTGATGACCATCGTCCATAGGGCGATAAAAGAAGCCATCATAAAAACGGTACAAGGTGTCACCTACATTGATGCTCACCATACCATTAGTAAATGGGATAACGATGGATGCCCCGACATTGACATCAGCATTCGCCGACGGCGCTGCACCAAGAACCAAACCTGCTGATAAGCAGCTTGCCGCTAAGAATGATCGGTTCAATCGCATAAAAGACATAAGAATCTCCTGTTCAGCTGTCTTTACTTTTCTACTTACTCAGACTGTGACTGTTTCAAAAGGTTGAACAAAGTGTTGTAAAGATCCGTAAAGAAGCGTTTAACCATGTCATCGTCGTGTCACAAATTGTCTCTAACATCTTCGCATCGCTAAGGAGATAACTATGAAAAACAATGACGTAAATGCACAAGATACCGACATGATTCCTTCTACCGACTTCGATGCGCTGATCGACAAAGCGATGAGTCGTCGCGCGTTGTTACGCGGTGGAGCCAAAGCCGCTTTGGTTGCTTCTGCAGCCGGCTTTTTTGCCAATCCACTGGCTAAAGCTGTAGCAGATACCATGGGTGCAACGAAACTGATGGGGTTCGAAAGCATCCCAGCGTCTACTGAAGACACCATCAAACTGCCACAAGGCTATCGCCACACGGTTTTAATGTCTTGGGGTGACCCGGTATTAGCGGGTGCGCCATCGTTTGATCACTCTGGTAAACAAACCGCTGAAGACCAAGCAAAACAGTTTGGTGACAACACCGACGGTATGACGTTGTTCCCGCTGTTAAAAGCCGATGGCAGCGAAGACCCTAACCGTGCGGTACTGGCGGTAAACAACGAATACACCAACAACGAGATTGTGATTGGTGCCGACGCGACACGTAATCTTGATGATGTACGTAAGATGCAAGCTGCACACGGTGTCACCATTGTAGAGCTTAAACGTGATGCTCAAGGTCAGTGGCAGTATGTGAAAGATTCTAAATACAACCGTCGTTTACACGCGAACTCGGACTTTGAGTTGTCGGGGCCTGTAGCAGGGCACGATTCGGTTAAAACCGACGCCGACAAAGAGGGTCGCTTGGTTAAAGGTACGTTTAACAACTGCGCAAACGGCCACACCCCATGGCGCACGTACTTAACTTGTGAAGAGAACTTCCATAATTACTTTGGCGCATCCGACGAAAGCAAGTTACCTGCCGATGTCGCTAAAGAGTACGGTGTAAAAGCCAACGAAGATCGCAACATGTGGTGGAAATACGATGAGCGTTTCGACCTTGCTAAAAACCCTCAAGAAGCCAACCGTTTTGGCTGGGTAGTCGAAATCGACCCAATGGATCCATCATCTACACCGAAAAAGCGTACTGCGCTCGGTCGCATCAAACACGAGAACGCCGATGTTGTTCTGAATAAAGATGGCCGTGTTGTTGTGTACATGGGTGATGATGAGCGTGGTGAGCACATCTACCGATTCATCTCTAAAAACCGTTTTAACCCGAACGACCTTAAAGCCAATGCGGACCTTCTGGATGAAGGGACACTGTACGTTGCACAGTTTGACGGTGAAGCGAGTGAAGGCAGCAAGCACGACGGTAAAGGCCGTTGGGTAGAGCTGACGCATGGCAAAAACGGGCTGACCAAAGCAAACGGTTTTAACAACCAAGTGGAAGTGCTGGTACACACGCGTAAAGCGGCTAAACAGTTGAAAGCGACGTCCATGGACCGCCCAGAGTGGATCACCCACAACCCGCATACGGGTCAAGTGTTCTGCGCATTGACCAATAACAAGCATCGTGGCAACAAAGAGGCGCAACCTCTGAATGGCCCGAACCCACGTCAGAGCAACCACTACGGTCAGATCATTCGTTGGACGCCAGCAGGTGAGGATCATACTTCCGACACTTTTGAGTGGGATTTGTACCTGCTCGCAGGCAACCCGGCCGTGCATAAGGACTCGTTGTACGCAGGTTCCGCTAACATCACCGAACAAAACATGTTCAACAGCCCAGATGGTCTTGGATTTGATAAGGACGGTCGTCTTTGGATTCAAACCGATGGCAATATGAGCAATGAAGGTGACTTTGCAGGCCAAGGCAACAACCAAATGCTGTGTGGCGACCCAGCCACCGGCGAAATCCGTCGCTTTTTGGTTGGCCCACAAGGCTGCGAGATCACAGGTCTGACGTTCTCACCAGACTATCGCTCTATGTTTGTCGGCGTACAGCACCCAACCGTAGGCTTCCCAGATTACATGGACGGTGGTAAACCACGTTCAAGCATCTTGGTCGTCACACGTGAAGATGGTGGCGTGATCGGCGCTTGATTATTAAATGATTAAAGCGGGCCAGCGGCCCGTTTTTTGTTATTTAAAGAAAATTGGGTTGAACTAAACTCAGCTTAAGTTGTTTAATAGATGGGCTTATTAAAAGAGATTTATGAATTACTTAGAAACACAAAAGTGTCTCTAAAATAATGCATATTCTATAGGGCTAATATATCTCAATGAAGATATAAACCCTAAGGTCCATTTCAGGATGAAAAGATAAGTCAATCTAGAGCTTAGTAGGCTCTCTATCATAAATAAGGAAATTTAATCTTATGGCAATTTATTTAAAAATCGACGGTATTGACGGTGATGTAACGGCAGCTGGTCACGAAAACTGGGTTGAGTGTGACTCAATGGAGTGGAACGTTACTCGTAGCCTGAGCACTAAGCCAGGTCAAGGTAAAGACCGCGAATCGACAACTCCAGTCGTGGGTGAAATCACTCTGACAACTAAGATGGATAAAACGTCTCCGTTGCTTTTCGCTGAATCATGCGTAGGTCAAGGTAAAACGGCTAAGATCCACCTGGTTCAGACTACTCCACAAGGTATCGAAACCTACATGGAGTACACGCTGACTAACACTCTGATCAGCTCTTACAGCGTAATGAGCAACGGTGACCGTCCTGTTGAAGCTCTGTCCCTGAACTTCACTAAAGTAGAAATGAAGTACACTACTTGGAACGAGCAGCACCAACCAGAAGGCAGCGTACCTGCTGGTTACGATATCGCTACAGGCATCCGTCTGTAATCGATACTGTCCGGCAGCAACTTCGGTTGCTGCCGTTTTGCGTTCCGATTGGTAGCAAAAGGACTGTTACCCATTAAACAAGGAAGTCTATGGTCGATTTTACTCAAGATGGCCGTCTGTTAGCGATTGACACTCCATTGGGAGAAGATGTTCTTTTATTGACGCGGCTAGATGGCGAAGAGGCAATCTCTTCATTGTACGAAATCGAAATTGAAGCTTACTCAACCCAATCGGATATCTCCCCAAGTGATATAGTTGGGCAAAATGTCACGCTTAAAATCTCGTCGATCGACGATGATTCCCTGTTTTTACCCGAGCAATACCGTTACTTAAACGGCTATGTGCGCAGTTTTCGACAAGATGGGCGTCAACTACAAAACTTACGCCGTTATACGGCGACTGTTGTGCCTTGGTTCTGGTTTTTAACCCAGACAACCGATTGCCGAATTTTTCAATTTAAAACCATCCAAGAGATCGCGAAAGAGATCTTTGATGAAAATGGGTTTACCGATTATCAGTTTAAACTAGTCGGTCAGCACCCATCTCGTGAATACTGTGTTCAATACAAAGAAAGTGACTACAACTTCCTCTCTCGACTGTTTGAAGAGGAGGGGATCTACTTCTATTTTGCCCACGAGAACGGCAAGCATACCTTAATTATCAGTGACCACATTGGTGGTTATTCTGAGTGCTTTGAAGGCAGTGTTAGCTATTCGGCCGGCTCCCTTATCGAGAGCACCATCCATAATTGGTATCACAACTACCAGTTTATGACCGGTAAATACGCGAAACGTGATTACGACTTTAAAAAACCGAGCCATCGGTTACAGGCCAGTATGTCTGCAAACATGGTAATTCCGGGTGTCGGAAAGTTTGAGCGTTTTATCTACCCTGGTCGCTATGAAGATAAATCGTTTGGCGAACAGCTGACACGTTTGCGTGTTGAGTCTGATGAGGCTGCTTACGATGTAGTGTCCGGTGAAAGTGGCTGTCGCTCCATGAGTGCTGGCCATACTTTTGTACTCGACCGCCACGACGACACCCCAAGTGAAATGGGTGAGTACGTTTTATTAGCGGTTGCACACAAAGCCCAAGACTATTCTTTTACGGTTGATGACGAACAAGAGAAAGAATACAGCAATACCTTCCGCTGTATCGCGTCCGAAACCATTTACCGACCACCCCAAGTCACTGGCTGGCCGCGTATGCAGGGCCCGCAGAATGCGGTGGTTGTTGGCCCAGAAGGTGAAGAGATTTACACCGATGAGTTTGGTCGTGTGAAGGTTCAGTTCCCTTGGGACCGTTACGGCGGATACGATGAAAACAGTTCTTGTTGGGTTCGTGTAACCCACTCCTGGGCTGGGAAAAACTGGGGTAACATCTTCTTGCCACGCATCGGGCAAGAGGTGATCGTTGATTTTATCGACGGTGACCCAGATAGGCCGATCATTACAGGGCGTGTATACAACGCTGAACAGATGCCGCCGTATGAGTTACCGGCCAATAAAACCCAAAGTGGTATATTGACGCGCTCCTCTAAGGGGGGCACCGCAGCAAACGCCAACGCATTGCGCTTTGAAGACAAAAAAGGGCAAGAAGAAGTTTGGCTACACGCCGAGAAAGATCAGCGCATCGAAGTAGAAAACGATGAGTCCCATTGGGTCGGACACGATCGGGTTAAAGAGATTGATCATGATGAAACGGTGTTTGTGCATCATGATCGAACAGAGACCGTTGATAATAACGAAAGAATCCATATTCGAAATAGTCGTATACACACTACGAATGTTGCTGAGATTAAAACGGTAGGCATGATTCGAGTACATACGGTAGGTATAAATGAGGCCAATTCAATTGGTGCAATGCAACAGAATACGGTTGGAATTGATCAGACAAATACTGTAGGAAATGATCAAACAAATACTGTAGGTCAGAAAATGATTTACGAAGTGGGTGAAGAAATTATCATCCGCACAGGCAAATCAAGCATTCATATGTTATCCGATGGGACGATTACAATCCAAGGCGTTGATATTGATATCAAAGCCGAAAATGAAATCAAAACCAAATCTGGTAAAGATACCTCAGTGAAAGCCGGTGGCATTATAACGTTGAAAGCTAAAAAAGTGCTTGGAAACTAGATGATGGACATTTTAAAAAAAAACCAAAAAGTCTTAGTTAAAGATCAAAAAAAGACTGAGCTTAAAATTGATGAAATCACCCATCATTACGAGATGCCCATAAGAGCATTATTAAAAGCAATTGATAAAGATGGAAGGCCGTTAATTGAGCATGATCTAAATCCAGGAATAGAGTACGTAGCTGAATCAACCGTTTATATAGATGAAGTAGATCTTGGAAAAACGGTTGTTGTTCTATTCCTTAATGGTAAAGTTAAAGATCCTGTTATAACGGGCATTATTCAAAAGCCATTGCCAATAGGCAAACCCGCTGAATTAAATTATTCCAATGGAATTGTAATAAAAAGTGGAAGAAGCAAAGCGGTTTTGGATCCTGTCGGAACAGTGTTACTACAGGGCGACACCGTTAATACGCTTGCTTACGGTACAGCAAATATTAAAGGCAGTGCAGTTAAGATTAACTAATGGACATTAATAACTTCACCAAATTCCCAGTAGCTTATAATTATGCATATGACTGTGATGGCCGTGAACATTTAATTGTCATCCTCAAATCTGGTTGGAAATACTCCAGCGAGTCTGAAGAATTGGAAGCATTAAATGGGGATGAAATTGAGATTATCTACTCGGATAAGTATCTTGGGAATCCTGAATGCTCGCCGCTTTACCAAGAAAATGATTTTAGTTTTTTTAAGCCTAAGTGTGATGTGATAGCACATGCCTATGCTTATCCTGAAAAAGATAATCTTCTATCCACTTTATGCTCTTTAGAAGTTGTTGATGCGTTCAAAAAGGAACTAAGGATATTTTCTAAAAGATATTGGGCTTATGATCATGGCTGGAAAATAGAACAAGAAAAACCTCTAACTAAACAAGCCATACATTATTCATTAGCCTACGGCGGGGTGGACAGTAAAAACTTCCAGAACACTCAACAAGTGGATACGTATATCGAAAACCCTATAGGTATCGGATATTTTTCTGATTCAACAGATAAAGATATTATTAACCAAAATGTAGCTCAAATCGTTTATTCAGATGAAGAAATAACTCATCCTAGAAAGCAATATAGACCAGCATCTTTTGGTCCAATTAACAGAAATGTTCACAGTAGATTATCCCTTGCAGGGACGTACGACCAGAACTGGTTTGATAATATCCGTCCTTTCCTACCTGAAGACTTTGATTTAGCGTACTACCAATCGGCACCGGATGATCAGCGAATAGAATATCTGAAGGGTGGTGAAGTTATTAGGCTCAATAATTTATCAGAGGAAGGATTTGATCAGTTTCGCATTCCGGATCTCAATTTCTATTTGCAATATACAAAACAAGGTAATAAATCTCAATCTTTAAAGTTAAATGCGGATACTTTGTTTATTGAGCCAGAATTTAAAAGATTTACTATTGTACACCGAGTTGTTATACCAATTGAACTGTATAAAAAAGAGATAAAAAGCGTTGAAGTTGGAACTCCATCAAGAGCATGGCTTCGCGCTAAGATGTATGGTAAGACTTATAAACCACTTGGTCGGTAGGGCTAGATGTGAACGCATTGTATATTAAAGATATAAATTTATACAGCTGTTTAGGATTAGGTGCTGACATTAATGGTGCGGCCATGTTACTCAACTACAATGGTTCTTATCTTAATCAAGCCCGTTGTGACCGCGAATCAAAGATTCGAGGTGTAAGTAAGCTCATCAGTTACTTAGACAAAGTACTAGAGTCCGTTGATTTAAGCAATGTACATTGTGTTTCTGTATGCTGCCCAGAAAAAAATAGAGTGGGGTTGAGTGCCTCTTACTTTTCTTCTCTTGAGCAAAAAACCATAGAGTATTTAAGCAAAAGGCAAGAATTGCAAGGCAAATCCGTTAAGTTTTATTTTTTAGGACGTGTTGCCGTTTTTAAAGCGGTATCAGATTTAAAAGATAGTCTTGGAGCTGATTCAAGCGCGTTAATTATCGCGCTTGATACGTATTTATTCCCACAAACGTTAAACTCCCTATCGGGTCAAGGTTTTGATCTTGCAACAGGTATCAAACAAAAAGACAGAGCATTAAGTGAATCTAATAGTGATGGATTTATACCAGGCGAAGCGGTAGGAGCAATGGTAGTTGCTAACGATGACTTTTTTGGAAAGAAGCTAACCATTCAAGGAGTCGGTTTTGATTCTGAGGATGCGCCTTTAGGGTCGAACAAAGTTAATCGGGCAACCGGATTAACAAATGCGCTGAAGGTGGCTTCGCAGTCAGCCTCTATAGGGCTTGAAGAATGTGGCTATCGCGTAGCAAGTGCTTCTGGCGAGCAATATTTTTTTGATGAGCTATCTGTAGTTCAAACTCGGGGGCTTAAAAAAAAGATAAAAGATCAACCTCTTTTACTGCCTGCTTCAAATATTGGTGAGGTTGGTTCGGTAAGCGGTATAGCCATGTTTTTATTAGCCTTATACAGCCGCTTAAATAATTATGTTTCAGGAACTAATGCAGCATTATTCAGTAGTAATGACGATCCTTTAAGGTCTGTTTGCTTCGTTTCCCTGAAAAGTGGAGGTTGATTATGGTCAATCAAGTATTTGCAAATGGGTTAGAAGTGGCATGTAAGATTGCGGAGGGTGTATCCAGTGCTGCTTTTCCTGACCCGTGCTGGAGTCCTCCGTACCCTAAAGCAGGTAGAGTTTTAATCCCTTACGCTAATACAAGTTTTGCTAATACTCTGGAAAATGGCAGTAAAAGCGTGTTCATAACGGGTAAGCCCGTAGCATTGAAGGACTTTTCTTTCTTTGGATCAAGCTCTGGTAACGAGGCGGCAACCCGAAATCTTGGAATGGGATTATTGTCTGGAGTCATACAAGGTAAAGCGTACTTTAGATCTTGGTCCATGAATGTTTCAGTGGAAGGTTATAATGTGTGCCGGCACTCGGACCGGATGACGCATAATCATGGCTCTGATCCAGGAAATACTGGTAACTGGACCTACATCGATACCGCTGATAGAAAAAAAGCTTGTAAAGAAGAGCGAAAAGCGGTTGAGAAACACTGCGGTGTATCTGAGTCAGAAAATAAAAAGTTTAAAAACAGACAGGCTAAAAGAAAATCTCGAAAGAAAAAAACGGGAGGTGCACTTAAGAAGCATGAAGACACTTCCCGTGATATGACTTGGAAAGATAAAAACTGCATAGCCCTTATGATTAAACCTTCGGACATAGATTCGATGGGTGAAAGGCTGCAGCAGCTCGAGGATGAGGCGAATGATCTTGTTAGTGATATCTTTGGTACACTAGGCACGTATGTAGGAGATAAAGCTTCGGATCTCGCAGCTAGAGCTGGGTCAAAATGGTTGGCTGGCTTAGGGTGTACGGCTGTTGGGCCTGAAGGAACGGTTATTTGTGAAGCTGGTGTAACCGTGTGGAATATAGGCGATGGTCTTTTTACTGGCCTTTCGACATTATGGGGCTTAGGTTCACATGCTTTTGAGATTTATGATTTAAAGGATGTTTTAAGCACAGGTAAAAGATATTACGATGATTTGGTAAAGTATCAAAACGGCGAAATAACCAAAAGCGAATTTTGGGAAAAAGTCCGTGAGTCAATGAAAGAGTATATTAAAGATAATAAATGCCTACGCTCACGTAAATGCATGCTCTCGCCATGGCAAACCGCTCAGAAAGCAAATAAATATGGCAAAGAAGAAAATGCTACTGTAAAAGATAATAGCACAAACAAAACCATGTTCAATGCGCTAGGCAGTAAAGGTGGGTGTTGTCCAGGTCAAACGGGGCACCATCTTATTCCTGATGCTTGGATGAAAAATTGCCCTCAGTATACCGAAAGTGTTCACCGCTCTGCGCCAGTTGTATGCGCAGAAGGAACAAGTCATAGTGATGGAACTCATGGGACCTTTCATGAAGTAACAGATATAGCTGTGCAAGATATGCTAGGTAAATCAATTTCAATGAATGATGCTATCGCTCTTGCAGTTGAAATTCATAATGATGGGCTTATTCAAGATTTTGGGCCGCATACTTTCTTTGGCGTTAAAATGGGTAATCATTGCAACCCTGAGTGTATCGAAGCCCAGTTAAGAAGCTTTTACGAAAAAATTGACTGTGATCCAGAACCAACACTTAGAGATGGTTCGAAAAAACCGAAAGAAGATAAAAACAAGGAAGATACTTCTAGTAATAATGGTCAAGAAAATACTGACAGTGACGCAGTAGAGGAGTAATTGTAATGTCAGATATATTTGAAAACTACATAATTTATGATTGCGCCATTTGTGATGTGGACTATTACGTTATTTGTGCGGAAGAACGCTTACCTGAAGATGAGTTCGACTATTATTCGAATCGTGGTCGCACTCAAATCGGATTCTATAACCCAAATAAACAATACGGTGAGGAACCAAGTTGGGGGGGGCGAATATTTCCCGAAAATAGCTTCTATAACTCAAGAGTGGTTAACACTGTAAGTAGAGAGTATATTCTTTCCGATAACACAGGTGAGGTTTTTTATGGAGGGCTTGGGGATAATAAACATAGAGAGAATACTCTTTCCAAAGAGCAATTAATTCACCAATTGGTAAATATAAATGGAAGTATATATGGAGTTGGTTATGGAAGGACAGTTACAAAGCGCCTAGGCCCTAATCATTGGGAATCATTAAGCAATGACATTCAGGGTGGAAAAGAAAGGTTTAAAGGATTTTCCGATTTAGATGGATTTAATGATAATGAACTGTATGCCGTCGGCGGTAAACCTGATATTTGGAAGTTTAATGGAAAAGAATGGCATCAACTCGATGTGACTGATGGACCTTTTATGCCCAAATGTGTCTGCTGCGCTTCTGATGGATATGTCTATATCGGTGGAGCGTGGGGCATGATCGTTAGAGGTCGAGGAGATGAATGGGAGTCGTACATGGAAGTTAATGATTCTGGTCAGTTTAAAAACTCCACGTTTTTCTCTGCGGTTAATTATAAAGGTCGTATCTTTTTTGGTAGCGAAGATGGTGTTTTTGTCTTAGATGAAAACTCACCAAAACTAGAGTACAAAAAATACGATTTTGAGGGGCAGATATCGCCATTTGCGGCAAAGAGGATGGATGTTGGTTACGGTTTAATGATGTGCGTAAGCGAATATAAAGTTGCTATTTTCGACGGCGAACAATGGAAAGTGATTTATGGCGGTGGCCCTTCGGACCGTGAAAGAGCCTTCTTACTAGAACAAATGCATCAAAATGCCGAAGATATTGTTGATGCACTGCAAGACATTCGCGACCAGTTAAAGAAAGACAGTAAGTAATAGATATATGTATGCCAGCATTTTCATTAGCGATTTTAGATAGCCAAAGTGAATCTATAAAATAAAGCTCAATAGTCTTATGTCCGATATATTTGAAAACTACATAATTTATGACTGTGCCATTTGTGATGTGGACTATTACGTTATTTGTGCGGAAGAACGCTTACCTGAGGATGAGTTCGACTATTATTCGAATCGTGGTCGCACTCAAGTTGGTTTCTACGACCCAAATGACCAAGATGGAGGTGAACCAAGCTGGGGAGGGCGAATATTTCCCGAAAATAGCTTCTATAACTCTCGTGTGGTCAATACGGCGGACAGTGAATATATCCTTTCCGATAACACAGGTGAGATTTTTTATGCTGGGCTAGGAGATAATAAACACAGAGAAGCTACTTTATCAAAATTTTTAAGAGTTAAGGATCTTGTCAATATCAATGGGGCTGTTTTTGGAGTCGGCGCGGCTCGAAAGATTACAAAAAGAATTGGGCCTAATAATTGGGTATTGCTTAGTGAGTCTATACAAAATAAAACTGATGAAATTGTGTATGATGGTTTTTCAGATCTAGATGGTTTTCATGAAAATGATTTATACGCAGTCGGTGGCGATCCTGATATCTGGAGCTACGATGGTGAAGAATGGCATCAACTCGATGTGACTGATGGGCCTTTTATGCCCAAATGTGTCTGCTGTGCTTCTGATGGATATGTCTACATCGGTGGTGCGTGGGGTATGATTGTTAGAGGTCGCGATGATGAGTGGGAATCGTATATGGAAGTTAATGATTCTGGTCAGTTTAAAAACTCCACGTTTTTCTCTGCGGTTAATTATAAAGGCCGTATCTTCTTTGGTAGTGAGGATGGGGTTTTTGTCTTAGATGAAAACTCACCAAAACTAGAGTACAAAAAATACGATTTTGAGGGGCAGATATCGCCGTTTGCGGCAAAGAGAATGGATGTTGGTTACGGTTTAATGATGTGCGTAAGCGAATATAAAGTAGCGATCTATGATGGAGAGCAATGGAAGGTTATTTATGGCGGTGGACCTTCAGACCGTGAAAGAGCCTTCTTACTAGAACAAATGCATCAAAATGCCGAAGATATTGTTGATGCACTGCAAGACATTCGAGACCAGTTAAAGAAAGACAGTAAGTAATAGATAGATGTATCCCAGCATTTCCATTAGCGATT
This sequence comes from Neptunomonas sp. ABH4_499, assembly GCF_056160565.1. NCBI lineage: Bacteria > Pseudomonadati > Pseudomonadota > Gammaproteobacteria > Oceanospirillales > Oceanospirillaceae > Neptunomonas > Neptunomonas sp. ABH4_499. The sequence continues at coordinate 253,316 of NZ_JBSWXK010000005.1, forward strand.
TTAGATAGCCAAAGTGAATCTATAAAATAAAGCTCAATAGTCTTATGTCCGATATATTTGAAAACTATATAATTTATGACTGTGCTATTTGTGATGTTGACTATTATGTGGTGTGTGCTGAAGAGCGTCTATCTGAAGATGAGTTTAATTATTACTCAAATCGTGGCCGTACAAAAGTTGGTTTCTATAATCCGAATAAACAGTACGATGATGGCCCAACTTGGGGTGATAGGGTATTTCCAGAAAATAGTTTCTATAACTCAAGAGTGGTTAACACTGTAAAGAGAGAATACATTCTCTCAGATAATACAGGTGAGATTTTCTATGGTGGACTTGGTGATAATAAACAACGTGAGTCGACATTAGAACAATATCTTTGGGTAGAGAACCTTGTAAATATTAATGGAACTATTTTTGGAGTTGGTGGTGCTCGTATTGTTACAAAAAGGATAGGGCCTGATAATTGGTTGCTTATTAGCAAATCTATCCAAAGTGAGGATCTTTCTTTTGAAGGTTTCTCAGATCTAGATGGTTTTCATGAAAATGATCTATATGCAGTCGGTGGGGATCCAGATATCTGGAGATATGATGGTGAAGAATGGCATCAACTCGACGTAACTGATGGGCCTTTTATGCCCAAATGTGTCTGCTGTGCTTCTGATGGATATGTCTACATCGGTGGAGCGTGGGGCATGATTGTTAGAGGTCGAGACGATGAGTGGGAATCGTATATGGAAGTTAAGGAATCTGGTCAATTTAAGAATTCCACGTTTTTCTCTGCGGTTAATTATAAAGGCCGAATCTTTTTTGGTAGTGAAAAGGGTGTTTTTGTTATAGATGAAAATTCGCCTACATTAGAATATAAAAAATACGATTTTGAGGGGCAGATATCGCCGTTTGCGGCAAAGAGAATGGATGTAGGTCACGGTTTAATGATGTGCGTAAGCGAATATAAAGTTGCTATTTTTGACGGCGAACAATGGAAAGTGATTTATGGCGGTGGACCTTCGGACCGTGAGAGAGCTTTTTTATTAGAGCAAATGCATCAAAATGCCGAAGATATTGTTGATGCACTGCAAGACATTCGAGACCAGTTAAAGAAAGACAGTAAGTAATAGGGAGTTAATGTGCCATTATCACCATTAATCAGTGAGCAGATAAAATACGATGCGCCTTTTAAATGGTTCTATCGGCACTCTTCGTTATTTGATTATACGTTAGGGAAAAAGAATTTCGAAAAAATTGACCGTGATTTAGATCAATGTTCTACATTGGTTAATAGTTTTCATCCTAATCAGATAAATTCTTTCTTTGACAAGTCTGATATTGGCACTCATTTTTTTATTTTTAGATATTTGATTGAAAAGGATAAGCATCAGGAAATCCCTGGTTATTACCTTGAAAGCTTACGAGATGAGTTGATCTCAGCTATTTATTTTTCAAACAAAAGCTGTATTATTAATTATCTAATAAACTGTGAAAATTCCAGTTTGATCTCTGTTGGACTTGAAGTCGCTGGCGCGTTGCATTTGAATCAATATTTTGATGATGCGATAGAGTGTCTAAATTCTTCATCCAAAGATATTCTTTTAGGCGCAATAAAGTATTTTTACTTTAACAAATCTCTTGCAAAATATGCCTTTCAATATCTATCTGAGCTGGCTCTGCACGATGATGTTAAGATTAAGCTTGCCGCATCTGAATGCCTGGTCTTGCAAGGCAGTAGCCAGTATATAGACACTTTGATTCGTCATATAGATGAAGATAATTATCAATTATTACTCACTTCAATCATGGCTTCTTCTGACTATGAGTATAAAAAGTCGTTGATTTCTGACTTGCTAGATTCGAATTTGAAAAATAATATTAAGTGCACTGCTATATGTTTCTCTGGTGCTAAAGATTTTATCCCAAACCTTATCTCTTATTCAGAGGATATAAGTGATAACGTTCTTGACTATCTAGAGTATATGCTTGGTTTGAATCTTGAAAGCGAGGGGTTAACTAAAGATGTAGAGCAGCCAATTAGTGAAGATTTTTTCGATTTATCCACTTACCCTGATTCTGATAGATTAAGTAAGTGGTGGACCAATAATGAAAAAAATTACCCTAGCGAAATGATCTTTGGTTTAAAAATGGATTCATCAACGATGTTGTATTTATGGAATTCTGGTACACAAGCACATAGGCATTTTGCTAATCATTATCTAGCGGCTAGAAATAGTGAATGGGACCTCAAAGATTTCAGGTTTAAGTTAGTTTCTGAATAAAGTATTTTAGCATAACGAAGTTTATGTACTCTTCTTCACTTAATTAATTCCTGTGAATCATCCATCATTACTTTGACTTAGAAAATCCAGATGATAACTCACCGTTCTCTTTGAAATTCGGACTAATGATGATTTCCCATTTTTCTCCGTCATATATTGCAGCTTCAGTAGAGCCAGAAAGCATAAGCAAATCATCTTTGACACTGATAAAGCTCAGATCTTTTCATTAAATAGTCGCCCCTGAAAAATACGTAACCGTATGATTTATAGTGGTTTATAATGCGGTTCGATTATGGAAAACCCGCTTTTTTTGCCCTTCAGGGCCCAAATAGTTGCAGAATCGTTGATTTATGAAACCGAAGAAGAAGCTTTCAGAACCGCAAAACGATATGTTCCGACCCAGGCTGGAGGA